>DATDER010000069.1:0-36324 GCA_036523095.1 Rubrivivax sp. | reverse complement strand
GGGGCAGGCGGCGCCGACGCCGGTGGCGCTGCGCCGGCAGCGTGAGCAGCCCGCCCGCGGCACCACGGCACCGCGCCTTCGTCGGCCTTGGGGCCAATGTCGGTGATGCGCCGGCGACGCTGGCGCAGGCGCTGCGTGACCTGGCGACGTTGCCGGGCACCCGACTGGTGACCGCGTCGGCGCTGTACCGCTCGGCGCCCGTCGATGCGCCGGGCCCGGACTTTTTCAATCTCGTGGCCGAGCTGGAGACCGCGGACTCGCCGCAGGCGCTGCTGGCGCAGCTGCAGCGCATCGAGCAACGGCATGGCCGCCTTCGGCCTTTCCACCATGCGCCACGCACGCTCGACCTCGACCTGCTGATGCACGGAGACACCGAACTCGAAACCCCTGTGCTCACCCTGCCGCACCCGCGAATGCACGTGCGGGCCTTTGTGTTGCGCCCCTTGGCCGAGATCGCGCCCGATCTGGTGATCCCGGGACGCGGCGCGTTGAGCGGCCTGCTGCCGGCGCTCGTCGACCAGCCGATCGAAAGGATCCCGCTCCCATGAACGCGATGACGCTGCCGCTGCAGACATTCGGCCTGCTGCTGTTGTCCAACGTCTTCATGACCGTGGCCTGGTATGGCCACCTCAAGAACCTGCAGGACAAGCCGTGGTGGATCGCGGCGCTCGTGAGCTGGGGCATCGCGCTCTTCGAGTATCTGCTGCAGGTGCCCGCCAACCGCATCGGTTTCAGCGGCGGGTACTCGCTGGCGCAGCTGAAGATCGCGCAGGAGGTCATCACCTTGGCCGTCTTCGTGCCGTTCGCGGTGGTGTACATGGGCCAGCCGCTGAAGCTGGACTACCTCTGGGCCGGTTTGTGCCTGCTGGGCGCTGTGTACTTCATCTTCCGCGCTTGAGCGTCGTCACGCCGTTTCGGGGCCGCGGCAGCCCAGGGCTCCTACAATCGCGCCGCGCGCCCGCCGGCCGTTCAGGAACACGACATGATCTTCGGCAAGCTGATGCCTCGCGAGGGCAACTTCTTCGAGCTCTTCAATGAACACGCGGCGCGCATCGGTGAAGGCGCGCGGGCCTTCATGCTGATGGTCACGAACTACGACGACCTGGTCCTGCGCGAAAAGTACGCGGCCGAGGTCGACACCGCCGAGCGCGCCGCCGACCGTGTCACGGCCGAAGTCAACCGCCTTTTGCACAAGACCTTCATCACGCCGATCGATCGTGAGCAGATCCACGGCCTGATCAACGCGATGGACGACGTGCTCGACCTGCTGCAGGACGCGACCGAGACGATGTCGCTCTACGACCTGCACCACATGACCGATGAGGTGCTGCGCCTGGGCGAGATCAGCGCCAAGTGCTGCGAACGTGTGCAGCACGCGGTGACGCTGATGCCCAAGCTGAGCGACCCCGCCATCGCCGAAGCGGCGATCAAGACCTGCGACGAGATCGACCGCCTCGAGTCCGACGCCGACCGCGTGATGCGCAGCGCGATGAGCAAACTCTTCCGCGAAGAGCCTGACGTGCGCGAACTGATCAAGCTGAAGGCAATCTACGAGCTGCTGGAGTCGATCACCGACCGCTGCGAAGACGTCGCCAACCTGATCGAGGGTGTCGTCCTCGAAAATTCCTGAACATGCAGTCGGTCCAGGTCGGCTTCTGGGTCGTGTGTGCGCTCGTCGCGCTGGCCCTTGTGTTCGACTTCATGAACGGGTTTCACGACGCGGCGAACTCGATCGCGACCGTGGTCTCCACCGGCGTGCTCAAGCCGCTGCAGGCGGTCCTGTTTGCAGCGTTCTTCAACGTCGTGGCGCTGTTCGTCTTCCAGCTCAGCGTGGCCGCCACTGTCGGAAAGGGCATCGTCGAGCCTGGTGTGGTGGATCACTTCGTCGTCTTCGGTGCCCTCGTTGGCGCGATCGCCTGGAACGTGATCACGTGGTGGTACGGCATCCCCTCGAGCTCTTCGCACGCCCTCATCGGCGGCATCGTCGGGGCCGTGATCGCCAAGGCCGGCACCGGCCCGCTCGTGGCGGCGGGCGTGTTGAAGACGGTCGCGTTTATCTTCGTGTCGCCGCTGCTCGGCTTCCTGCTCGGCGCATCGCTGATGGTGCTGGTGGCCTGGGTCTGCCGGCGCACGTCGCCGCTGCGTGTGGACAACGTGTTCCGCCGCCTGCAGCTGGTGTCCGCCGGCCTGTACTCGCTCGGTCACGGTGGCAACGACGCGCAGAAGACGATCGGCATCATCTGGATGTTGCTCATCGCCACCGGCTACGTCGCCGCGGGCGACAAACTGCCGCCCAGCTGGGTCATCTGGTGTTGCTACATCGCGATCGGCCTCGGCACCTTGTTCGGCGGCTGGCGCATCGTCAAGACGATGGGCCAGCGCATCACCAAGCTCAAGCCGGTGGGTGGCTTCTGCGCCGAGACCGGCGGTGCGATCACGCTCTTCCTCGCCACCTCGCTCGGAATCCCGGTCTCGACCACTCACACGATCACGGGCGCGATCGTGGGGGTCGGCGCGGCGCGGCGTGCGTCGGCGGTGCGCTGGGGCGTGGCTGGCAACATCGTCTGGGCGTGGGTCTTCACGATCCCGGCTTCGGCGCTGATGGCCGCACTGGCCTACTACGCGGGCTTGTGGATGCTGCGCTGAGGGTCGAATCGCCACTCGAAGTAGCGCTGACCGCTGAACGCGATCGTGCCCATCAGCACCGCCGCACCGACGAACAGGGCGACGACCACACCCAGCACCGGGCCCCAGCCGGTGGGCCGCTCGGCCTGACCAGGGTTGTGCCGGAAGTCCCACTTCGCATCGGGGCTCAGGCCGTAGACGATGGCACACAGCATGCCCTGCGCCAGCATCAGGCCGAGCAGCGGGATCAACAGCCACGCGATGCGGTCGTCCTGCCCGAAGTGAAGCATGCGCTGCACGCCCGCCAGGCCGAGGGCCGTGGGTAGCGCGTGCAGCCAGCCGAGGCGGTCACCGAGCCCGTTCAGGTAGAAGCGGTGCACGCCAAATGCGCCGCCGACGACGGCGAGCCAGGTCGCCACCGTCTTCGAACGGTAGCGTGGCATGGCCGGTGCAGCACTCACCGGTCGGGCGGGTCGCTGGTCTGGCCCGCCCCGAGTGCGCGCTGCATCAAGACGACGTCGAGCCAGCGGCCGAACTTCCAGCCCGCGGCGTTGAAGACCCCGGTTGGCTGGAAGCCGAGCGAACGGTGCACGCCGATCGACGCCACGTTCGCCGAATCGCCGATCACGGCCAGCATTTGGCGTGCGCCGAGCGCTTCACAGCGTGCGATCAGCTCCGCCAGCAACAGCCGGCCCAGTCCCTGGCCCTGGGTACCGGGCGCCAGGTAGATCGAGTCCTCGACGCAAAATCGGTAGGCCGGGCGCGGCCGGAAGGTGTTGGCGTAGGCGAATCCGCGCACACCATCGCTTTCGGCTACGAGCCAGGGCCAGCCGTTGGCCAGCACGGCGCCGCGCCGTTGCGCTAGCTCCTCGCCGCTGGGCGGCTCCAGCTCGAAGGTGCCGGTGCCGTGGTTCACGGCGTGGGCGTAGATCGCCGCCATCGCGGGCACGTCGGCGGCGGTGCTGGGACGGATGACGATCGAAGGTGTCTGCATCTGCGGCCGAGTTTATAATGCGCGGTTTTCGGCGACGGCCACCTGCGGGTGGCGTATCTACGGCGCCGAACCCTGGCGGGCCCTGAACAACTGGAACAGGGCCGCCACTCGCGACTGCCTGCCTTGCGTGTCTCCCTGGCGCGGCGGTCGAAACAGATTCGACAAAGAGGATTGAAACATCATGGTCGTGATCCGGCTCGCTCGTGGCGGTGCAAAAGGGCGCCCCTTCTACAACATCGTCGTCGCCGACTCGAAGGAGCGCCGTGATGGACGTTTCCTCGAGCGCGTGGGCTTCTACAACCCGGTGGCTGCCGGCGGTGAAGAGCCTTTGCGCGTGTCGCTCGACCGCGTGAACTACTGGTCGGGTGTCGGCGCCAAGCTGTCGCCCACGGTCGAGCGCCTGGTCGGCAAGGCCAAGGAAGCGGTTCCCGCCGCCTGACGCCTTGGAACCCGGGTTCCCCGACGACGCGGTCGAGGTCGGCCGCATCCTCGGCGCCTGGGGCGTAAAGGGCTGGCTCAAGGTCCAGCCCTTTTCGTCCGACCCGCAGGCCTTGTTTTCTTCCACGCGCTGGTTCTTGCGCGCGCCGGAGGGCGCGGTGCCCCGGCCCGACTTCGTGTGGCCCGGTGCGTTGAAGGTGCTGCAGTCGCGCGAGCATGGCGACGGCATCGTCGCCCAGGCGCGCGACGTGGCCGATCGCAGTGCGGCCGAGGCCCTGCGGGGCGGACGACTGTTCGTCTCGCGCAGCAGCTTTCCGACCGCCGGGCTCGACGAGTACTACTGGGTTGACCTGGTCGGGTTGGCGGTCAGCAACCGGCAGGGAGAACCGCTGGGCGCGGTGGTGGGTCTGCTCGACACCGGTGCGCACAGCGTGTTGCGTGTCGTCCCGCACGCGGCCGCTACGTCGTCGCCAGCCGCCGAGCGCCTGATCCCGTTCGTCGCTGCCTATATCAACAGCGTCGACCTCGCCCAGCGCCAGATCGTCGCCGACTGGGGCCTCGATTACTGAGGCCTACTGAAGCCGCCATGCGCTTCGACGTCGTCACGCTCTTCCCCGAACTCTTCGCGCCCCACCTGGCGCAGGGCATCACACGGCGGGCCTTCGAGTCCGGTCAGGTCGATGTTCGGCTCTGGCCGCTGCGCGACTTTGCCGACGATGCCTACCGCCGTGTCGACGACCGGCCCTACGGCGGCGGGCCTGGCATGGTGATGCTGGTGGAGCCGTTGGAGCGAGCACTCGCGGCGGTGCGGGCCGACCGTCCTGCGGGGATTCCGGTGGTTCACTTCAGCCCGGCTGGCCGGCGCATCGACCAGGCGCTGGTGCAGCAGATCGCGTCTGGACCAGGTGCCGTGATGCTGTGCGGCCGCTACGAAGGTGTCGACCAGCGTGTCATAGACCGCCACGTCACGCTCGAGCTGAGCCTGGGCGACTTCGTGCTGTCGGGTGGCGAACTGCCGGCGCTCGCCCTGCTCGACGCGGTGGCGCGGCTGCAGGAAGGGGTGCTCAGCGCGCCCTCGCACCAGCAGGACAGTTTCTCCGACGGTTTGCTCGAGGGCCCGTCCTTCAGCCGCCCGGAGGTGCTGCCGGACGGGCGCTGCGTCCCGCCGGTGTTGCTGTCGGGCCACCACGGGCAGATCGCGGCCTGGCGGCGGGAGCAGGCCTTGGCGGTGACGCTGCAAAGGCGGCCCGACCTGATCGCCGTGGCACGCGCGGCAGGCCGCCTGAGCCCGCAGGACGAAGCCTACTTGCGTTCCCTGCCGCTATAATCAAAGGCTTTGCGATCCTCTACCGGGTTCATACGGCCGGCCCCGTGCCAGCCAACTTCCAAAACCCCGCCCGTGCACGATCGCCTATCGGAGCCCCCATGGACTTGATCCAAACCCTGGAGCAGGAAGAGATTGCCCGCCTCGGCAAGACGATTCCTCCCTTTGCCCCTGGTGACACCGTCATCGTCAACGTCAACGTGGTCGAAGGCACACGCAAGCGTGTCCAGGCCTACGAAGGCGTGGTCATCGCCAAGCGCAACCGCGGCCTGAACAGCAGCTTCATCGTGCGCAAGATTTCGAGCGGCGAGGGCGTCGAGCGCACCTTCCAGCTCTACAGCCCGCTCATCGCCGGGATCGAAGTCAAGCGCCGCGGTGATGTGCGTCGCGCCAAGCTGTACTTCCTGCGCAGCCGCAGCGGCAAGTCGGCACGCATCAAGGCCAAGCTGTCCTGATCGGCCGGCACACCCAGCGTCACGGGCCGCCTCCGGGCGGCCCGCGCGTTTCGGCTGCCCTATGAACCCTGCACGACCGCGCATCCTCGACCCCCGAGCGGTGCCGGTGCGTGGCACCGATGTGCATCTGCCCGCGGTCGCTGCGCCGCAGTTGGAAGCGCAGGCACTGCGCGGGCGTTTCGCGTCGGGTGCGGTCTGGGTGCCGGAGTTCAAGGGCGACAGTCAGCTGCTCGAGCGTGCGCCGGCTGCCGCGTCGGTACTCGTTGCGCTGGTGCAGCGCGCTGGCGGACTGCACGTGCTGTTGACGCAGCGCACCGACCACCTGAACGACCACGCGGGGCAGATCAGCTTCCCGGGCGGGCGCGCCGAACTGCACGACGCCGACGAGGTGGCCACCGCCTTGCGCGAGACTGAAGAAGAGATCGGATTGCCGCGCGCGCAGGTCGAAGTTATCGGCCGGCTGCCGACCTACACCACGATCACCCACTTCGTCGTCACGCCGGTGATCGCGATCGTGCAGCCCCCCTTCGAACTCGCGCTTGACAGCTTCGAGGTCGCCGAGGCCTTCGAGGTGCCGCTGTCGTTCCTGATGGATCCGGCGCACCACCGACGGCATCTCTTCGAGTTCGGCGGGCAGGCACGCGAGTTCCTGTCCATGCCGTGGCGCAACGGCGAGCGTGAGTACTTCATCTGGGGCGCGACTGCGGCGATGCTGCGCAACCTCTACGCTTTCTTGAGGGCCTGAGCGTCGCTGGCTATCATCGGTTGCGATGAGTTTCTTTGCCGTCCTGGTCGCGCTGCTGCTCGAACAGATCAAGCCTGTCGGGCACGAGGACACCGTCCACCGTTTGCTGCAGACCTGGGCTGACTGGACGGGTTGCCACTTTGACGCCGGAAAACCCCGCCATGCCTGGGTCGTGTGGGCGGTGGCGGTGCTCGGCCCCACGTTGCTGGTGGTTTCGGTGCACTTGGTCTTGCGCGAGTTCAGCCTGCTGCTCGCACTCGCATTCGATGTCGGCGTGCTCTACCTGACACTCGGGTTCCGTGAGTTCAGCCATCACTTCAGCGCCCTTCGCGATGCGTTGGACCGCCCCGACGATGCCGAGGCGAGGCGCGTGCTGGCGCGGTGGCGCGGCGTGGGCGAGAGCGAGCTGCCGCGCGCGGATCTCGTGCGTGCGGCGATCGAACACGCGCTGCTGGCGGCACATCGGCGTGTGTTCGGCGTCTTGTTTTGGTTTGTCGTGTTCTCCGCGCTCGGTCTCGGGCCTGCAGGCGCGGTGCTGTACAGCCTGGCAGAATTCGTCAGTCGCGACTCGGAGCGACGCCACGCAGCGCCCGACACGCCCGTGAACGAGAACCTGCGTTCGCTGGTCCAGCGCCTCTTTGGCGCGATCGACCACGCGCCGGCCCGCCTCACCGCCTTCGGATTCGCCGTTGTCGGCAACTTCGAGGAAGCCGTGAATGCCTGGCGACGCCATGCCGGCCAATGGTTGCGGCCCAACGACGGTGTGATCCTGGCCGCTGCCGGCGGAGCGCTCGGGCTCCCATTGGGTGTAGGTGCGGTGCCGGGTTCTGCGGCGCTGGAGGCCGGCCACCTGCAGAGCACGGCCGGGCTGGTATGGCGCTCGGTCGTGCTGTGGATGCTGATGCTGGCGCTGCTGTCGCTCGCGAACCTGCTCGGTTAGGGTGATCGCTACCAGCGCTCTCGCGACAACTCGTCGAAGAGCTCGCCATAGATGCGGTAGCGGCTGGGGGAGATCTCGCCGCGCTCGACGGCGTCGCGCACGCCGCAGCCGGGCTCGTGCCGGTGCGAGCAGTTGTAGAACTTGCAGTGACCCCTGTGCGCCTGCAGATCGGGCATCAGTGCGGCCAGATCGGCCGGTGCGATGTGGCGCAGGCCAAACTCCTGGAAGCCCGGCGAGTCGAGCAGTGCGCCGTGTGCGGGTTCGTTGCCGAGCCAGTACCAGGTGGTCGTGGTGGTGGTGTGCTTGCCTGCGTTGAGGGCGATCGAGATCTCGCCCACCTGGGCCTCGGCCCGGGGCACGAGCAGGTTCACGAGTGTGCTCTTGCCCATGCCACTGGGCCCCAGCACCAGGGTCGTGCGTCCCTGCAGGCGTGGCCTCAGCAGCGCCGCAGACGGTTCGCGCTCGGCCTTGAGCGCAAACTCGACGACCTCGAATCCCATCGCCCGGTACGGTGCCAGCCGTTCGCGTGCGGCATCGGCGGTGGGCAGGTCGGTCTTGTTCAAGCCGATCCACGCCGGCACGCCGGCGCTCTGCGCCGCGATCAGCGCCCGTGTGAGTTGAGACTCGCTGAACGGGGGCTCGACGGCCACCAGCACGAGCAGGCTGTCGAGGTTGGCGGCGAAGGACTTGGTGCGCCATTCGTCCTGGCGGAAGAGCAGGTTGCGGCGCGGCTCGACGTGTTCGATCACTCCTTCGTCGCCCGTCGCCTGCCAGCGCACGCGGTCGCCCACGACGGCGTCGCTCTTCTTGCCGCGCAGGTGGCACAGCACCCGTTGGCCGTCCGGGCTCTCGACCACCAAGTGGCGGCCGTGCGCGCCGACCACGAGACCGAGGTCGAGCGCCGCAAAGCGGCTCAACGCGGTGCCTTCATGCAACGAGCGCGTCGAGACGGGCGGCGCAGATGAAGTCGTTGATCGAGATGCCGCCGACCGAATGGGTGTTGAAGCGCACCGTGCAGGCGGCGTAGCTGACGGCCAGCTCCGGGTGGTGGTCTTCGTTGTGGGCGACCCAGGCTTGGGCGTTCACGAAGGCCATCGTCTCGTGGTAGTTCTTGAACTTGTAGCGCTTCTCGATCGCCCCGGCCGCGAGTGCCCAGTCGCTGACGAGCTTGAGATGCGCTTCTATCTCGGCCGTGCCCATCGCGGCTTGGCCTTCGAGCGGCTTACAGTGCAGTTGGGCCAGTTCGGGCATGGGAGTCCTCAGTGCGCAGGCAGGGGCAGGGCGGCGAGGCGCTCGGACGCTGGCGGGTGCGAGTAGTAGAAACGCACATAGACCGGGTCTGGCGTCAGCGTGGAGGCGTTGTCCTCGTGCAGCTTGAGCAGGGCATTGGCCAGATCACGGCCGTCGGCCTGGGCGCAGGCGTAGGCGTCGGCCTCGAACTCGTGCCGGCGCGAGAAGTGCGCCATCAGCGGCGAGATGAAGAAGGTGAACGAGGGCAGGACCAGCATGAACAGCAGCAAGGCGAGGGCATCGTTCGGCGCGCCCATGTTCGGCTGGACGCCCAGGCCGGTGTAGAAACCGCTTTGCGCCGACAGCCACCCGAGCAGCGCCAGCCCGGCCAGGCTGAAGGCGAACATCGAGACGATGCGCTTCTGCACGTGCCGGTGCTTGAAGTGGCCGAGCTCGTGGGCCAGCACCGCTTCGACCTCGCCGGCGCTCAGACGCGCGAGCAGGGTGTCGTAGAACACGACACGCTTGGCCGCACCCAGGCCGGTGAAGTACGCATTGGCATGCGCCGAGCGTCGGCTGCCGTCCATCACGAACAGGCCCTTGGCGGCGAAGCCGCAGCGCTGCATCAGCGCCTGCACACGCGACTTCAAGGCCTCATCGGCGAGCGGTTCGAACTTGTTGAAGATCGGCGCGATGACCGTCGGGTACAGCACCAGCAAGCCGAGGTTGAAGGCCATCCACGCCGCCCAGGCCCAGAGCCACCACAGCGCGCCGGCCGCGCCCATGAGCCACAACACCAGCGCCGCCAGCGGCAGCCCCACGACAACCCCCACCGCCACGCCCTTGAGCATGTCGGCCAGCCACATGCGCAGGTTCATGCGGTTGAAGCCGAAGCGCTGTTCGATGCGGAAGGTGCTGTACCACTCGAAGGGCAGGTCGACGATGCCGCTGATGAGCGAGAACGTCGCCAGCAAGGCCAGCTGATAAGCCATGGCGCCCCAGCCCGGCAGCACCGCAGCGACCACGAGCGCGTTCAAGGTGTCGAGGCCGCCGAGCAGCGTCCAGCCCAGCAGCACCGCGGCGCCGAAGGCCGTGCGCAGCAGGCTGAAGCGGCTCTTGGCCAGGGTGTAGTCAGCCGCCTTGCGGTGCGCCGCAAGCGTGACGGTGCCGGCGAAGGCCTTGGGGACGGTGTCGCGATGCGCGGCCACGTGCCGCAGCTGCCGCGTGGCGAGCCAGAACTGCAGCAGCAGCGCGGCCAGCAGCGCGACCACGAAGACGAGTGAGACAAAGGCCGGGTTCATCAGCTCCGAAGTTTAGGCGTGCGCGAGAATCCGGCACCCCACCCCGCGATTGCCCCCGATGACCGATGCCTTGCTGGCGCCCCATGAGAACAACCTGGTCTGGATCGACCTCGAGATGACCGGCCTGCTGCCCGACAGCGACCGCATCATCGAGATCGCCGTCGTCGTCACCGACCCGCAGGTCGGTGTGCGCGTCGAAGGGCCCGTGATCGCGGTGCACCAGAGCGACGCCGTGCTCGGTGCGATGGACGCCTGGAACACTGGCACCCACGGCCGCAGCGGCCTGACCGATCGGGTTCGTGCGTCCACCGTCGACGAGGCCGCAGCCGAGGCGCAGGTGATCGAATTCCTGAAGCGTTACGTGCCCAAGGGCAAGAGCCCGATGTGCGGCAACAGCATCTGCCAGGACCGGCGCTTCCTCGCCCGCACGATGCCCACGCTGGAGGCATTCTTCCACTACCGCAATCTCGACGTGAGCACGCTCAAGGAACTGGCGCGCCGTTGGAGCCCGGCGGTGATGGAGAGCTTCAAGAAAGCGCAGGCCCATACCGCGCTGGCCGACATCCACGAGTCGATCGACGAGTTGCTGCACTACCGGCAACACCTGCTGAAGTGATCGCCAACGGGCGCCGCGCCGGGCGCGCGCCCGGCCGGGTGTGCGATGTTGCCGCAGCGGCCTGCGCCGTGGCGACCGGTAATGACAACAGCGCCGTCGCCGTGGCTATAGTCCTGCGCCAGCCATGCCCGCACCGGAACACCGCCCCATGAAAGTCCTCGTTACGGGTGCCGCCGGCTTCATCGGTATGCACGTGGCCGCGCTTCTGCTTGCACGCGGTGACACGGTGGTCGGTTTGGACAACCTCAACGACTACTACGACCCACAGCTCAAACACGACCGGCTGGCGTGCCTGACATCGCATCCGGCATTCCGCTTCGTCAAACTGGACGTGGCCGACCGCGACGGCATGGCGGCGCTCTTCGCTGCGGAGCACTTCGACCGCGTGGTGCACCTGGCCGCCCAGGCCGGCGTGCGTTATTCGCTGGTCAATCCGCAGGCCTACATCGACAGCAACGTGGTGGGATTCACCAACGTGCTCGAAGGTTGCCGCCATCACGGCGTGCAGCACCTGGCCTATGCCTCGAGCTCCAGCGTCTACGGCAGCAACACGCAGATGCCGTTTTCCGAATCGCACAACATCGACCACCCCGTGAGCCTCTACGCCGCGAGCAAGAAGGCGAACGAACTGATGGCGCACACCTACAGCCACCTCTTCGGCCTGCCGACGACCGGGCTGCGTTTTTTCACCGTCTACGGTCCCTGGGGTCGGCCGGACATGGCGCTGTTCCTGTTCACGAAGGCGATGCTCGAGGGCCGGCCGATCGACGTCTTCAACCACGGCCGCATGGTGCGCGACTTCACCTTCATCGACGACATCGCCGAAGGTGTGGTGCGCGTGCTGGACCGCGCTGCCACGCCCGACCCCGCGTTCGATCCGGCGCGGCCCGACCCCGCACGCAGCAGCGCGCCATACCGGGTCTTCAACATCGGCAACAGCAACCCGGTGCCCTTGCTGGACTTCATCGAGGCCATCGAGCGCTCGCTCGGCCTCGCCGCCAACAAGAACTTCCTGCCACTGCAGGACGGCGATGTGCCCGCGACCTTCGCCGACGTGTCGGCGCTCGCCGCCTGGACTGGCTTTTCGCCCGCCACGCCGGTGCACGAGGGCGTCGCGCGTTTTGTCGCCTGGTACCGTAGCTACTTCAAGGACTCCCACGCATGACCACCATCGCCGTCATCGGGCTGGGTTACGTCGGCCTGCCTCTGGCGGTCGAGTTCGGCAAGAAGTTCAGGACCTTGGGCTTCGACCTCTCGCAAGAAAAGGTCGCCGCCTATGCACGCCACGTGGATCCGACGGGCGAGGTCAGCAGCGAGGAGCTCAGGGCCAGTGTCCACCTCACGTGCAGCACCGACCCCAAGACCATCGCCGAGGCCGACTTCATCATCGTCGCCGTGCCGACGCCGGTGGACGACGCGCACCAGCCCGACTTCACGCCGCTGCTGAAGTCGTCCGAGAGCGTAGGCCGGCACCTCAAGCGCGGCGCCATCGTCGTCTTCGAGTCGACCGTCTACCCCGGCGCGACCGAAGAGGTCTGCATCCCGATCATCGAGAAGCACTCAGGCCTGAAGTGGAAGCAGGACTTCTTCGTCGGCTACAGCCCCGAGCGCATCAACCCCGGCGACAAGGAACGCACGGTGACCAAGATCACCAAGGTGGTGTCGGGCGACACGCCGCAGACGCTGGCGAAGGTGGCCGAGGTCTACGGTGCGGTCATCACCGCCGGCGTTTACCCGGCGAGCAGCATCAAGGTCGCCGAAGCCGCGAAGGTAATCGAAAACACCCAACGTGACCTCAACATCGCGCTCATGAACGAGTTGTCGGTGATCTTCCACCGCATCGGCATCGACACGCTGGAAGTCCTCAAGGCGGCGGGAACGAAGTGGAACTTCCTTCCTTTCCGCCCCGGGCTGGTGGGTGGGCACTGCATCGGCGTCGACCCGTATTACCTGACGCACAAGGCCGAGATGCTGGGGTACACGCCGCAGGTCATCCTGGCCGGCCGGCGCATCAACGACGGCATGGGCAAGTTCGTCGCCGAGCAGACGGTCAAGCACATGATCTCGAACGACCTGCCGGTCAAGGGCGCCAACGTGATCGTGCTGGGCATGACCTTCAAGGAAAACTGCCCCGACCTGCGCAACAGCAAGGTGATCGACGTCGTGCGCGAGTTGCAGAGCTTCGGCGCCAAGGTCTTCATCCACGACCCGATCGCCAATGCCGCCGAGTGCGAGCACGAGTACGGTGTCACGCTCACGCCGTGGGATCGGTTGCCGAAGTCCTCGGCGATGGTGGCGGCGGTGTCGCACCACGAATATGCCGACATGGGCATCGGCACATTTGCCGAGCGACTGGTGCCGGGTGCGGTCTTCGTGGACGTGAAGTGCGGCTATGACCCCGCGCAGGTGGAGGCGGCCGGGTTGCGCTTGTGGCGCTTGTGAGCCGCTCCTGACGCATCGCGCCGGGCCCTCAGCGCCCGCGCGCCGGCTCGCGCATCAGTGCGAGCACATCCGACGGCGGCGTCACCTTGGGATCGAAGGGATGCGTGCGCTGCCCGCCCATCGCCACGAGGATGCGCCGCACGTACATGCGTGTCTCGGCATAGGGCGGCACGCCGCGGTAACGCTCCACCGCGCCTTCGCCCGCGTTGTAGGCCGCCAGCACGAGCGAGAGATCACCTTCGAAATAGGCGAGCAGCCAGCGCAGGTAGGCCATGCCGCCGCGGATGTTCTGCGCCGGGTCGGTGATCTGGCGTACCTTGAAGCGCGCAGCCGTCCCCGGGATCAGCTGCATCAACCCCTGCGCCTTCTTCGGTGACTCGGCCAGGGGGTCGAAGTTGGATTCGGTGGCCATCACCGCGAGCACGAGGTGCGGCGCGAGCTGGTACTCAGGCGCCACCAGGTTGACGAAACGCACGATCGGTTCCGGCGCGTTGGCGGGCGGTGGCAGAGCCGGCTGCGCGGTTGGGCGGGTGGGCACCTTTGGCGGGACCACACGGGCCACCGGCGGTGGGTCGGTTTCGGGTGGACGCAGGCAGGCCGGCGGCGCACCGCGCGGTGTGCCCATCGTGGCGACCATGTTCTGTGCCTGCACGACGCCCTGTTCGGCCGCGGCGGCGAACAGGTGCGCCGCCTGCGCTTCGTCGCGCTCGATGCCGCGCGAATTGGTCAACATCCAACCCAGGTTGAATTGCGCCTCGGGGTCACCGTAACGTGCGGCGCGGCAATAGAGCTGCGCGGCCATGACCGGGTCGCGTGGCACACCGTCGCCGTGTTCGTAGGCCTGGCCCTCCTGACGCCAGCGCAACACCTGCGACGGCACTACCGAACCGACCTCGGGCGGGGGGGTCGAGGGACGCGGCAGCGACTCCAGCGTGAGCGTGGGAAGCTGCGCGCCGGCGGCGCCGCACAGCAGCGCCAGCAGCGCCGGCCAGCGGTGGCCCACGCGAGTCAGCTTGTGTCGGTCAGGCATGTGCGGTCAGTCTAACCATCGGACCGGAACTCGGCGATCCCGGCTGAGGAGTCATGCGCACAAACCCTGAGTCCTGCTATAATCGAAGGCTCGGTTTGGAGTCTTCCTGACCGTTTCGTTCATCCCCTTCGACCTTTTCCGGCGCCCTCTGGCCGGAAGCCGCGTGCGGTGCGGTCGGCGGCGATGCCGTCGCCTTGACTGTTCCCCCGGCGCCGCGCCCTGGTAGCTTGAAGCTCCGCTTCAGACCTCGGTGCTCGACGCGAGCTGTTCTCCTGGTGACTTGTCCCTTGCGGCACCCTGCCGCGGGCGTGCGCTTGCGTGCGCCAGCTTGCGAAAGATGATCATGAGTTTCGAATCCCTGAACCTGAACCCGGTCCTGCTCTCGGCCGTGCGCGACATCGGCTACACCGATGCCACCGAAGTGCAGAAGCAGGCCATCCCGCCGGCGCTCGAAGGCCGTGACCTGATGGTCGCGTCGAGCACCGGCAGCGGCAAGACCGCCAGCTTCGTCCTGCCCGCGCTGACGCGTGTGCTCGCCGCCCGCGGCGACGACTCCAAGCGGCGCGAAAAGGGCATCGTGCACGGCCCGCGTGTGCTCGTGCTGGCACCGACGCGCGAACTCGCGATGCAGGTCGCCAAGTCGGCCGCCAACTACGGCCGCCATGTACCGGGCCTGCGCGTGGCCACCGTGCTCGGCGGCGTGCCTTACGGCGCGCAACTGAAGGCGCTGCGTGGCCCGCTCGACATCCTGATCGCGACCCCCGGGCGCTTGATGGACCACATGCGCAGCGGCAAGGCCGTGCTGCAGAACATCGAGATGCTCGTGCTCGACGAAGCCGACCGCATGCTCGACATGGGCTTCATCGACGACATCAAGCTCATCGCCGACGCCACCCCGGCCGCGCGCCAGACGGTGATGTACAGCGCCACCTTCGCCGGCAACGTCGGCGGCCTGGCGCGCCAACTGCTGCGCGACCCGCTGCGCGTCGAAGTGTCTTCGCACACCGATACCCATGCCGACATCGAGCAGCGCCTGCATTGGGCCGACGACCTGCAGCACAAGAACGCGCTGCTCGACCACATCCTGACCGAACGCGGTGTCGACCAGGCCCTCGTCTTCACGAGCACGCAACGCGACGCCGACTGGCTCGCCGACCGGCTGCACGACATGGGCCACCATGTGGCGTCGCTGCACGGCGGCATGCCGCAAGGCCGTCGTACCCGCGTGCTGCACGGCCTGCGTACACGCGACCTGCGGGTGCTGGTGGCGACCGACGTTGCCGCGCGCGGCATCGACGTGCCGACGATCAGCCACGTCATCAACTACGGCCTGCCGATGAAGGCCGAGGACTACGTGCACCGCATCGGCCGCACCGGCCGCGCCGGTCGTGCCGGCCTGGCGGTGACGCTGGCCGAGCGCCGCGACGCCGGAATGGTGCACAGCATCCAGCGTTTCACGACCCAGCGCATCCCGGCCTCGGTCATCGCCGGTCTCGAGCCCAAGCGGCCCGACCCGTCGATGGCGCCGAAGCCCTTCGTGAAGAAGACCTTCGGCAAGAAGCCGTTCGGCAAGCCGGGCGATCAGCGTCGTCCGGGTGGCCCGTTCGGCGGCCCGGCGCGCAAGCCCTGGGCTTGAATCGGAAGCAGGCCCGCGGCTTGACCGCGGACCTTCAGATCATCAGCCGCTGCGGGTGCCAAGGCCCCGCAGCGGCTGATTCGCTTCAGACCGACAACAACTCCACCTCGAACATCAGCGTCGCGTTCGGCGGGATCACCCCGCCCGCGCCGCGTGCGCCGTAGCCGAGTTCGGGCGGGATCACAAGCACACGGGTGCCGCCGACCTGCATGCCCTGCACCCCTTCGTCCCAGCCGCCGATGACGTGGCCGGCGCCGAGCGGGAAGCTGAAAGGCTGGCCGCGGTCCTTGCTGGAGTCGAACTTCGCGCCTTTGACGCCGCCTTCGTACAGCCAGCCCGTGTAGTGCACGGACACTTTCGCGCCCTGTGTGGCGGCGGCGCCGCTGCCGGTGACGCGGTCGTCGTACTGCAAACCGGAAGGAGTTGTGATCATGGCGCGCTTCTCGTGTGGGTAAGGGGCTGCATCATGCCAGCGGCTTGCGCACCAGGTCGATCAGTCGCGACGCGTCGAGCGTGCGTGCACGTTCGGCAATCTGAGGAAGAACGTCCTGCTGCAGACGACGGGCATCGCCGAGCAGGCTCTGGTAGGTGTGCTTCAGCAGCGCCGGTTCCATCTGGCGCCCGCCGGCGTAATAGCGCTTGGCGAGCTGGCCCAGCGCGTAGGTCGAGGCAAAGCTCATCGCCATGCCCGTGGCTGCGCTGCCGGCCCCGCGCCCCAGGCCGCCGGCGACGGTGCCGAGCAAACCGCCGAGCAACTTGCGCCCGAACTGCTCGATGAACTGCGAGGTCAGGCCGACGCCCACCGTGGCGATGAACTCCTTGACGTGGCCCTGGTCGAGCTGCACGCCGTGCGCCTGCCCGATCGCGTAGACCATCTTCACCTGCAGCGGGATGATCGCCACCCCGGCCCAGCTTTGCGGCAGCAGTTCGAGCGCGCCGCACAGCAGGGCCTGGTTCAGGATCGTCCTGTCGAGTGCCGCGTCGTCCACCGCGCGGGTGACTGGCGCACCGGCTGCGGCCGCAGGTGGCAGCGCGGCGTCGACGGCGGCACCGGGTTCGTCGGTGACCCGCGCCAGCGCATCGGCCTGGGCCTCGAACGAGGTGTCGGCGCTGCCGAGCTTGAGTTCGGCCCTCAGCGCCTGCAGAAAGCGTGTTTCGGCGGCCGACTTGGCACCGTCGGCATCGCATACGCAGACCGCCAGCTCGTACGCCAGCAGGCGCTGCTCAGGCCGCGTCAGTTCGGCCACGGCTTGCTGCAGCGTGATTTCTCGCTGCAACACGTCCTGGATCAGCGCGTTGACGTTGAGCCCGGCGCTCTGCACGCCGAGCTGGGTGGCGATGCGCGTGATCTCCTCGCGTTCGGCATCGGCCTTGGCGCCATCGGCGAAAGCGGCCATCAGGGCCACGGCAAGCAGCGCGCGCTGTTCACGGGTTTCCATCGTCGGCTCCTGTCGGTTCGAGAGAGGGCATTGTGCTCGGGGCCCGGAGAACCTTCAGGTGCTGCGCCAGCGTGCGCGCCACGCCGCCACCGCGGCGACGAGCCAGTCGCCGGCGGTGCTGCCGTCGAGGTGCAAGTCCAGCACCTGCCCGGCGCGGCGCAGAACGCCCAGGGCGTCGGACGTGTCCGCGGCGACCGCCCCGTTCTGCTTGGACAACTTGTGCCCGTCGGCCGCCAGGACCAGCGGCGTGTGCAGGTGGCGCGGCTGCGGCAGCCTGAGCGCGCGCCGCAACAAGACCTGGCGCGCCGTGTTGTCGGCCAGGTCTTCGCCGCGCACGATGTCGGTCACGCCTTGCCAGGCGTCGTCCACCACCACCGCGAGCTGGTAGGCCCAGAGTCCGTCGGCACGCTTCAACACGAAGTCCCCGACGCTGCGGGTCACATTCTGACTTTGTTCGCCGAGGCGGCGGTCGACCCAGTCGACGACTTCGTCACCACCGCCGGGGCTCAGCGTGCGCAGCCGGACCGCGCGTGCAGGTTTGCCGCGCAAGCCGTTGCGGCAGGTGCCGGGGTAGACGAGTTCGGCGTGGCGCTCGTGCGCGCCGCCGGTCGCCGCGAGCGTGTCCTCGATCTCGCGCCGGGTGCAGCCGCAAGCGTAGGCGGCGCCGCGTGCCAGCAGGCTGTCCAGGGCCGCCTGGTACGCCGCACCGCGGCTCGATTGCCAGACCGGCGCTTCGTCGGGCACCAGCCCGAGCTGCGCCAGCTGCAACAGGATCGTCGCATCCGCGCCGGCCACACAGCGCGGCCGGTCCACGTCTTCGATGCGCACGAGCCAGCGCCCGCCGCGCGCACGGGCATCGAGCCAGCTCGCCAGGGCCGCCACGAGCGATCCGGCGTGCAGCGGGCCGGTCGGCGACGGCGCGAAGCGGCCGGTGTAAACCACCGCGCCGATCAGAGCAAGCGACCGGCGTGGCGCTCGATCAGCGCCCGCCGCGTGGTCGGGCTTTCGAGCTGCGCCAGCCACCACTGCAGCGCGCGGCCCAGGCTGGCCACACCGCGCTCGGCGCGCCAGGCGTAGTGCAGCCGCGCCGACTGCGCCCCGCTGGCGGTTTCACGTTGCACCAGGTGCCCGGCTTCGAGGTGCGGGCGCGCCAGCGGCTCGGGCACGTAGCCGCAGCCCAACCCGCGCAGCAGGGCCTCGAGCTTGGCGCGCATCGAAGGCACCGTGAGCACGTCCTGCCCGGGCAGCAGGTTCACCGTCAACGGTGTCATGCGCTGGGCCGAATCGGCCACGGCGACGGCGCGGTGGTGCACCAGGTCGGCATGCACCAGCGGCTCCGCCGCCTGGGCGAGCGCGTGGTGCGGTGCGATGCAGAAGACGAAACTCACGTCGCCCAGCGGTTTCAACTCGATGCCGCCCGGGTTGGCGTGGTCGCCGCTGATGCCGATCGCGAGGTCGACCCGGCCCGTCACCAGCGCTTCCCAGGTGCCGGCCAGTACGTCGCTCTGCAATCGCAGGCGGGTGGCGGGGCCGCTCGCGGCGACGCTGTCGCGCACGCTGCAGAAGGACTCGACCAGCTCGAACATCGTCGCGAACGACAGCAGGTCTTCGACGCTGATCGACAGCATCGTCTCCCAGCCGCTGGCGACACGGCGCACACGGTTGGCCACCGCGTCCATCTCCTGCAGTAGGCGCCGGCCCTCGACGAGCAGTTCGCTGCCGGCCGCGGTGAGCTGGGCCTGGCGCGAACTGCGGTCGAACAGCAGCACGTCGAGCGCTTCTTCGAGCTGACGCACGCTGTAGGTCAGCGCCGACGGTACCTTGCCCAGTTCGCGTGCCGCGGCGGCGAAGCTGCCGGTGCGCGCGATCGCATCCATCATCGCCAGCGCATCGGGGGTGAGGGCGTTTCGTCGGTCGCTCATCGTGCGATTGTCTTCAATCTGGTTGAACGCCGTCGTCAAGCCGCAGCGACGGCGGTGGTGCCCTGAGGCGCCATGATCTCGATCCAAGGAGTCCGACCCATGCTCACACTTCGCAAGTCGACAGATCGCGGCCATGCCAATCACGGCTGGCTCGACAGCCACCACAGCTTTTCCTTCGCTGACTACCACGACCCGCGCCACATGGGCGTGGGCAACCTGCGTGTCATCAACGAGGACCGCATCGCCCCCGGCACCGGCTTCGGCACCCACGGCCACCGTGACATGGAAATCGTCAGCTACGTGCTCGACGGCGCGCTGGCGCACAAGGACAGCATGGGCAACGGCAGCGCCGATGGCGCCCACGCCGGCGTCATCCGGCCCGGCGACGTGCAGCGCATGAGCGCCGGCACGGGCGTGCGCCACAGCGAGTTCAATCACGCCGACAAGCCGACGCACTTCCTGCAGATCTGGATCCTGCCTGATCGGGTCGGCATCGAGCCCGGCTACGAGCAGAAGCACTTCGACAGCGCTGCCAAGCGTGGCCGGCTGGCGCTGGTGGCTTCACCCGACGGCGCTGAAGGCTCGGTCACGGTCCATGCCGACGCACGCATCCGCGCCGGGCTCTTCGACGGCAGCGAGAGCGCCGAACTCGCGCTCGATCCCGGCCGCCTGAGCTACGTGCACCTGGTTCGCGGCGCGCTCGAGGTGAATGGCCAGCGCCTGTCCGGCGGCGATGCGCTCACCCTGCGTGGCGAATCGCGCCTGCACTTGAGCGCCGGCACCGATGCCGAGGTGCTGGTCTTCGATCTGCGGCCGCTCGACTGAGACTTTTCCCTTCATCACTTTTCAACTCAAGGAGTTTTTTCATGAACGTTCACCCCACCTTTTCCCTCGTCGGCCGCGTCCTGCTGGCGCTGATGTTCGTGCTTGCCGGCTTTTCCAAGTTCAGCAACCTCGACGGCACTGCCGGCTACATCGCAAGCCAGGGCCTGCCGATGGCCAGCGTGCTGGCGTTCCTGACGGCGGTGGTCGAGGTCGTCGGTGGCCTGGCGCTGATGATCGGCTTCCAGACGCGCTGGGCGGCGCTGGTGCTGGCCCTCTTCACGCTCGTCGCAAGCCTGATCTTCCACGACTTCTGGACCCTGCCGGCCGATCAGCAAATGATGCAGCAGCTGATGTTCATGAAGAACCTGTCGGTCGCCGGTGGCCTGCTGATGGTGTTTGCACTCGGTGGCGGCGCCGCCAGCGTGGACGCGCGGCGCCTCGCCTCCGCCTGATCCTTGTCCACGACAGCACCGTAACGCCCCGGAATCGGGGCGCTACAGTCGTGCATGGATACGCTGCTGACCATCGTTCGTGTGCTGCCGTGGTCCGACTGGGTCGCGCTGGTGGTCTTCTTCGGGGGCTGGTTCGGCTACGCGACATTTGCAAAGCAGCGCACCGGCGCCAAGCAGTCGCTGCTGGCGCTGACGAACCTGGAGCGGCACCGCTGGATGCTGCAGTCGACCCGGCGCGACAACCGCGTGCTCGACGGCGTGGTGGTGCAGAGCCTCTCGGCGTCGCCGAGCTTCTTCGCTTCCACCACCATCCTCATCATCGGGGGCTTGCTCGCGGTGCTGTCGACGAGCGAACAGGCGACCGAGATCGTGCGCGAGATCCCGTTCGCGGCACGCACGTCGATCCTTGTCTTCGACCTCAAGCTGGTGCTGCTGACGGCGATCTTCGTCTACGCGTTCTTCCGTTTCACCTGGAGCCTGCGCCAGTACAGCTTCGGCGCGCTGCTCGTGGCATCGGCGCCGGGGCATGACCAGTACAGCGAAGAGTCCCAGCGCCAGGCCTTTGCCGACCGCGCCGGGCGGGTCATGGGCCTGGCCGCCGAGAGCTTCAACGACGGCTTGCGTGGCTATTACTTCGCCTTTGCGGTGACGGCCTGGTTCTTCTCCGCCTGGGCCTTCATGTTCGGCACGCTGGGTGTGATCTGGATCCTCTACCGGCGCGAGTTCCACTCCGAGGTACTGGGCGTGCTGCGCGGCTGAGAGCGGCCGCACGCCCGCGTGCTGCTTCAGCCCTGCAGCGGCAGATAACGCACCGAGAGCACACCGCCGATCCCTTGCAGCGCGGTCACGACGCTGTCTTCCACCGCGCTGTCGACGTCGACGAGCGTATAGGCCACGTCGCCACGCGACTTGTTGACCATGTTGTGGATGTTCAAGCCGGCGTGCGCCATCGCGGTGGAAATCTGCCCCAGCATGTTGGGCACGTTGGCGTTGGCGATCGCGATGCGGAAGCCGGACTCGCGCGGCATCGCCACGCTCGGGAAGTTGACCGCGTTGGCGACGTTGCCGTGCTCGAGGAAGTCGCGCAACTGGTCGACCACCATCACGGCGCAGTTTTCCTCGGCCTCGCGCGTGGAGGCACCCAGGTGCGGCAGCGCCACGATGCCGGGGTGGCCGAGCGTGGCCGCGCTCGGAAAGTCGCACACGTACTGGCCCAGGCGGCCGCCGTTCAGTGCCTCGAGCACCGCGCTGTCGCTGACGACACCCTCGCGGCTGAAGTTGAGCAGCACCGCACCCGGTTTCATGAGTCCGATGTTGGCGTCGTTCACGAGATGGCGCGTGGCCTCGACCAGCGGCACGTGCACGGTCACGAAGTGGGCGTGTTTGAGCACCTCGTTCACGCTCGTCGCGCGCCGCACCTGCGCCGGCAGGCTCCAGGCCGCGTCGACCGTGATCTCGGGGTCGTAACCGAGCACGTTCATGCCGAGCTTGATCGCGGCGTCGGCGACCAGGCAGCCGATCTTGCCCAGGCCGATGACACCGAGGGTCTGGCCCGCGATCTCGAAGCCGGCAAAGGCCTTCTTGCCGTCTTCGACAGTCTTGTCGAGGTCGGCCGAGGCACCGTCGAGCGTGCCGACGAAGCGCAGTGCCGGCACCAACCTGCGCGATGCCAGCAGCATGCCGGCGAGCACGAGTTCCTTGACCGCGTTCGCATTCGCGCCCGGGGCATTGAAGACCGGCACACCGCGCGCGCTCATCGCCTTGACCGGGATGTTGTTGGTGCCGGCGCCGGCGCGGCCGATCGCGCGAACGCTGGTGGGGATGTCCATGCCGTGCATGTCGGCCGATCGCAGCAGCACCGCGGCCGGGTTGGTCACGTCCTTGCCGACGCGGTAACGATCGGCCGGCAGGCGCGACAGGCCGCCGACCGAGATCTGGTTCAACACCAGGACACCGAACCGCTCAAGCATGCTTCGCCTCGAATTCCTTCATGTAGGCGACCAGCGCCTGCACACCTTCGATCGGCATCGCGTTGTAGATCGACGCGCGCATGCCGCCGACCGAGCGGTGGCCTTTCAACTGCACCATCCCGCGTGCCTGCGCGCCCTTCAGGAAGGTCTCGTCCAGGGACTCGTCCTTCAGCTTGAAAGGGACGTTCATCAGCGAGCGGCAGTCCCGCGCCACCGGGCAGACGTAGAACGAGCTCGTGTCGAGGTGGTCGTAGAGCACGGCGGCCTTGGCGCGGTTGTGCGCTTCCATCGCCTGCAGGCCCCCTTGGGCCTTGATCCAGTTGAACACCAGGCCGGCGATGTAGATCGCGTAGGTGGGCGGCGTGTTGTACATCGACCCGTTGTCGGCCACGATCTTGTAATCGAAGGCCGAAGGCGTGGCCGGAAGGGCTTGGCCGATCAGGTCGTCGCGAACGATCACGATCGTCAACCCGGCGGGCCCTATGTTCTTCTGTGCGCCGCCGTAGATCAGGCCGTACTTCGATATGTCCACCGGGCGCGACAGGATGTTGCTCGACATGTCGGCGATCAACGGCACGTGGCCGACGTCGGGGGTGAAGTGGTACTCGACGCCGCCGATGGTCTCGTTCGAGCAGATGTGGACGTAGGCCGCGTTCGGATCGAGCTTCCAGGTCTCTCGCGGCGGGATGCTGGTGTAGCCGCCCGCCTTGGCGCTGGCGGCGACGTTCACGGCGCCGTATTTCTGCGCTTCCTTGATCGACTTCTTCGACCACTCACCGGTATCGATGTAGTCGGCGCCCGGCTTGCCGCGCAGCATGTTCATCGGGACGATGGCGTTTTCGCCGATCGCGCCCCCCTGCATGAACAGCACCTGGTAGTTTGCGGGGATCGCCAGCAGCTCGCGCAGCAGGCTTTCGGCCTCGGCGTGGATCGAGATGAATTCCTTGCCGCGGTGGCTCATCTCCATCACCGACATGCCGCTGCCGTGCCAGTCCAGCATCTCGTCGGCGGCCTGGCGCAACACGGTTTCCGGCAAGGCGGCCGGGCCGGCACTGAAATTGAATACGCGCTTCATCGACGGGAACTCCGGGTCAGGGTCGTGTGGGACCCTTGATTATCCCGACTTGCCGCCGCCCGCCGGCAATGCGAGCATCGGGGGTCACCCAACCCAACGAGGAGCCCCCATGCCCAAAGCCCTGATCGACCAGGACGCCCTGATCTCGATGTTCGAGACCGCGAGCGCGAAGCAGAGTGCGCAGCTGCGAAAGGCCGTCGCTGACGCCACGCTGCAGGCGCTGCAAGGGCGCGAGCTGACGCTGAAGAACATCCGCGGCGCGTTGAAGGCGGTATCTGAAGCCGCCAGCGCCGGTGCGGCCAAGAACATGAGCGCCGGCGTCGACGTCGAAGGCTTGCTGGAAAAAGCCGTCTCGGGCATGGACGATGCGCTGCTGAAGGCGGTGGAGGCCAACCGCGCCGCGTTGCAGCAGTTCGTGTCCCAGGGCGCCGACCTGCGCGAGAAACACCTGAAGAAGGCGGTCGACGACCTCGAGAAGATGGAGGACACGATGTTCGCCACGCTCAAGAAGACGGCCGAAGGGGCCAGCGCCCCGCTCGCCGGGCCCTGGGCCCAGGTATTGGAGAAGTTGCAAGCCGGTGGCACGATGTCGGGTACGCAGGCGGCGACCACGGTGGAGCAATTGACGGGGCAGATGCAGACCGCGATTCGTGAATCGCGAAGCGCCAGCCTGCGGGCGATGCAGGTCATGGCCGAGAGTTACACCGCGATGGTCAGCGGCGTGCTGCTCGGCATGTCCGACGCCATGAAACCGGCGAGTGGGGCCGAAACCCCGGCGGCACCGCGCAGGCGCTGAAACGGCAGGCGGCCCGATGAAGGACGTTGTCATCAGCGGTACCGGCCTGCACCGGCCGCCCCACACCATCAGCAACGCCGAGCTGGTGCAGGCCTTCAACGCCTACGCCACGCTGCAGAACGAGAAGCATGCCGACGCGATCGCACGCGGCGAGGCCCAGCCGATGGTGATGTCGAGCGTCGAGTTCATCGAGAAGGCCTCGGGCATCCAGCAGCGCTACGTGATCGACAAGGCCGGCGTGCTGGATCCGACACGCATGCGACCGCGTTTCGAGCCGCGGCCCGACGAAGCCTTGTCGCTGATGGCCGAGTTTGCGCTCCCGGCCGCAAACGACGCCCTCGCGGCCGCCGGCAAGCGGGGCAGCGACGTCGACGCCGTGCTCTGCGCCGCGGCGAACATGCAGCGTGCCTACCCCGCGATGGCGGTGGAAATCCAGCAGGCGCTGGGGGCAGGGGGCTACGGCTTCGACATGAACGTGGCGTGTTCTTCGGCCACCTTCGCGATCGAGCAGGCAGCGAACGCGGTGCGCGGCGGCAGCGCAAAGTGTGTTCTCGTGGTCAACCCGGAGATCACCTCGGCGCATCTCGAATGGCGCGACCGCGACTGCCACTTCATCTTCGGCGACGTCTGCACCGCGGTGATCGTCGAGGCCGCCGACACCGCGACATCGGCCGACCGCTGGCAGATCCTGGGCACGCGGCTGGTGACGCAGTTCTCGAACAACATCCGCAACAACGCAGGCTTCCTCAACCGCTGCGAAGACACCGACCCCGACGCACGCGACAAGACCTTTCGCCAGGAAGGTCGCAAGGTCTTCAAGGAAGTGGTGCCGTTGGCTGCAGAGCACATAGAACGTCACCTGCACGATCTGGGATTCGAGCCGACGCAGATGCGCCGTTTCTGGCTCCACCAGGCCAACCTGGGCATGAACCAGCTCGTGCTCAAGCGCCTGGTCGGGCGCGAGGTGGGCGACGACATCGCGCCGCTGATCCTGGACGAATACGCCAACACCGCGTCTGCCGGCTCGATCATCGCCTTCCACACCCACCGCGCCGACCTTCGGGCCGGCGACACCGGTGTGATCTGCTCCTTCGGCGCCGGCTACTCGATCGGCAGCGTGGTCGTGCGAAAGCTTTGAAGTACCTCGCGGGCTACCCGCCCGAGTTGCTGGCCGAGGTGCGGCAGCGCGTGGACGCAGGCCAGTTGGCGGCCGACCTGGCCCGGCGCTACCCCGAAGGGCACGCCGTTCGCAGCGACCGCGCGCTCGTCGACTACGTCGGCGCGCTGAAGAGCCGCTTCCTGCGCAGCGCGCCGCCATTGGCCAAGGTCGCCTACGACAGCCGGCTGCAGATCGTGCAGAACGCCCTGGGCACCCACACGACGGTCTCGCGCGTGCAAGGCAACCAACTGAAAGCCAAGCGCGAGCTGCGCGTGGCGAGCCTCTTCAAGCAGGCGCCGGCGCCGTTCCTGAAGATGATCGTCGTGCACGAGCTCGCGCACCTGAAGGAGCGCGAGCACGGCAAGGCCTTCTACGCGCTGTGCATGCACATGGAACCCGACTACCACCAGCTCGAGTTCGACGTGCGGCTGTGGCTGACGGCGCTGGACGCCGAGCCGCAGGCTCCGGGCTGAGCCGGGTCAGCCCGGCTTGCGAAAGCCGCTCTCGACCCAGGCGCCGGCGCTCGCCGTGCCGAGCTTGAATCCCGCTGCGACCCGAACCTGCGCCAAGGTCTCGCCCGCCGCGTTTGTTGCCGTCAGCAGCGCGTGCGGCGCGTCTTCGTCGGGAACGATGTCGAGCGTCACGGTGAAGCGGCCGGACGCGGTGTTCACGACCAGGCTCTTGTGCAGTTGCGCATGCAGCTGCTGCTCATGCCGGCGCAGCACTTCCGACGCGGTCTTGACCAGGGTATTGAAGGCCGCGGTGTCGAGCGGCTTCGGGTTCTTCTTGTCGCGCCCCATCGTCCACGGGCCCACGAGCGCCGGCTCTGGCTCGCCCGCCTTGATCATCGCCACCGCCCAGCCGTCGTCGTCCTCGTTCTTGATCACCCGCGCGGTCCAGCCGTTGTCGCGCCAGAGGCGGGGCCCGTGCAACGGGGCATCCGGGTCGGTCGCGGTGGTGTCGGGGATTTGCATGGTCTCTATTATCCGGGCCGGATGCCACGGCACTTCTACTTCGTCACCCACCCGAACGTCGTCATCAGCCCCGATGTGCCGGTGCCGCGCTGGCCCCTGTCGACGCTCGGGCGCGCGCGCATGGCCGCTGGTTTGCGTCTGCCCTGGACAGTCGGACTGGGGGCCATCTACTGCAGCGGCGAGCAGAAAGCCCTCGACGGCGCCGCGATCTGGGCCGCGCACCTCGGGCTGCCCTTCACCGCGGTGCCGGGGCTGGGTGAGAACGACCGCTCGGCGACCGGTTTCCTGCCACCGCACGAGTTCGAAGCCGTGGCCGACGAGTTCTTCGCGCGGCCGAACGAGTCGGCGCGTGGCTGGGAACGGGCCGTCGACGCACAAGCCCGCATCGTCGCCGCGGTGACGGCGATCGCCGCCGCCGACCGTTCGGATGGCGCGGTGGCCATCGTGTCGCACGGTGCGGTCGGCACGCTGCTTTACTGCCACCTCAGCGGCGAAGCGATCGACCGCCGCTGGGACCAGCCCGCCAACGGCGGTGGCAATTGCTTCGCTTTCACGCTGGCGCCGAGGCGCGCCCTTTGCCATTGGCAGGCCATCGACGGCACACTGGCCGATCAGGCTGGCGCCACGTCCAGGTAAGCCTCCAGCGCCGCGGCATCCTGCAGTGCGGTGATCCGCGGCGCGGCGAGCAGACCGAGGAGTGCACCAGCGCAGCGATGCGCGAGCGCGGCATCAGCAGGCCGGCCGTGAGCAGGGCAGTGCTCATGCCCCGACTTCAACCGCGGTGTCGTATTGCGCCACGCGCCTCGAAGCGCAGGTGGGGCACTTTCCTGCCGACCAGGTCGTGAGTTTCAAGACTACCGTCCAGCTCGGTCGGCGTGACGCGTCGCGGGCGCGCGAGCTGATCCAGCGCGCCACGATTGTCAAGTTCCACGGCAGTCCCAAGATGCATGACGCGTTCTCGCTGCGCTATGGCATGCGCCTGCGATTCGACGAGCTGCTGCATGGAAACCCGCGCCCGGTGCTGCCGATGCGCGAGCTTCGCCAGGCGTGGTCGGGGTGAGGCCGCGCAGCCGGCCCGACCCATGCGCTAACCTACTGCGATGGCCGGCTTCAGCTTCTTCTGGCACGACTACGAAACCTTCGGTCGGGTGCCGCGGCGCGACCGCCCGGCGCAGTTTGCGGGGGTGCGCACCGATGCCGATTTGAACGAGATCGATGCACCGCTGATGCTGCACTGCCAGCCGCCGACCGACCAGTTGCCCGACCCCGAGAGCTGTCTGCTCACCGGCATCCTGCCGCAGCACTGCCTCGAGGTCGGCGTGCCCGAACACGCCTTCGCCGCGGCGGTGGAAGCGCAACTCGCGTTGCCCGGCACGGTGGGCGTGGGCTACAACAGCATCCGCTTCGACGACGAGGTCACGCGCCATCTGTTCTGGCGCAACCTGATCGACCCCTATGCCCGCGAATGGCAGAACGAGTGTGCACGCTGGGACCTGATGGACGCGGTGCGTTGCGCTTACGCGCTGCGCCCCGACGGCATGGAATGGCCTCTTCGAGAGGACGGGAAACCGAGCTTCAAGCTCGAACTCCTCACCGGTGCGAACGGCCTGGCCCATGAGGCGGCGCACGATGCGCTCAGCGACGTGCGCGCCACCGTCGCGCTGGCGCGGCTGCTCAAACAGCGCCACCCGCGGCTGTGGGACTTCTGTCTCAAGCTGCGCCACAAGAGCGCGGTGCAGGCCGAACTGGTGCTTGGAAAGCCCTTGCTGCATGTGTCGGGCATGTACCCGGTCGAGCGCGGCTGCATCGCGGTCGTGTTCCCGCTCGCGCAGCATCCGACGAACAAGAACGAGGTCATCGTCTGGGATCTCGCCGCCGACCCGGCGGAACTGATGGCGATGGACGCCACGGCGATCCGCCAGCGCCTGTTCACACGCACCGAAGACCTGGCCGAGGGGCAGACGCGGCTGCCGATCAAGACCATCCACATCAACAAGAGCCCGGTCGTGATCGGCAACCTGAACACGCTGTCGGGCGCGATGGCCGAACGCTGGGCCGTCGACCTGGGGCTGGCGCACCGCCACGCCGAAACCGCCGCGCGCATCGCGGGTTCGATGGCGGGGGTGTGGCCGGGTGTCTTCACCCGCGACAAGCCTGCCGAACTGCCCGATGTGGATGAAGACCTGTACGGTGGCTTCGTCGGCAACGAGGACAGGCGCACGCTGCAGCGCCTGCGCGAACTGGCGCCCGAGGTGCTGGCACAAGCCGTGACGACGCGGCGCCCGGCATTCCACGACGGCCGCCTCGAGGAATTGCTTTTCCGTTACCGGGCACGCAACTTCCCCGCCACGCTCGACGCCGCCGAGCGTGCCCGCTGGGCCGCGCATTGCAGCGCACGCCTGCACGGCGGCGCTGGTGGCGCCGTGACCCTGCCGGCGTTCTTCGAGCGCATCGACCAGCTGGGCGACAGTGCCGACGAGCGGGGCCAAGCCTTGCTGGCTGCGCTGTACGACTGGGCCGAGCAGATCGCGCCGGAGGTCTAGGCGCATGAAGATCCTGGTCATCGGCGGCACGCAGTTCGTCGGCCGGCACGTCACCGTGCAGGCGCTCGCGCGGGGCCACAGCGTGACGCACTTCAACCGCGGCAAGACGGCGCCGAACGCACCGCCTGGCGTGACGCACCTGCAAGGCGATCGCAAGGCCGAGCTGTCGGTGTTGGCCAGCGGCGAGTGGGACGCCGTGATCGACACCTGCGGCTACCTGCCGCACGATGTGGCGCGCATGGCCGACACGCTGCGCGGGCGCGTGGGCCGCTACGTCTTCGTGTCGTCGATCTCGGTCTACAGGAACTTCGCCACGCCCAACCCGGAAGGCAGCGCCGTCGGCACGATAGAAGACACCGGTACCGATGTGGTCGACGGGCGCACCTACGGCCCGCTGAAAGCCTTGTGCGAAAGCGCTCTGCGGGAGCGCTTCGATGCCGCCCGCACGCTCATCGTGCGGCCGGGCCTGATCGTCGGACCGCACGACCCGACGCAGCGCTTCACCTATTGGCCCGCGCGCATCGCGCGTGCGGCCGATGGCGATGCCGTGCTCGTACCCGGCGCGCCGGGCGAAGGTACGCAGTTCATCGACGCGCGGGACCTGTGCAGCTTCATCGTGGGCGGCATCGAGGCCGGTCTGGCGGGTTGCTTCAACGTCACGTCGCCCGCGGGCCAGTGGACCCTGGGCGAGCTGTTCGACACCTGCGCCCAGGTAGCAGGCTGCCGGCCGCGCTGGGTCCGGGCCGATGCCGCCGCGGCCGAGCGCCTCAAGCTCGCACCCTGGAGCGATCTGCCGGTGTGGGTGCCGGCGGTCGGCGACGAGGCGGCGTTTGCGCAGACGGACGTCACCGCCGCCGTGGCTGCGGGTCTGCGCACCCGGCCGCTGGATGACACGGTGGCCGACACGCTGGCGTGGTACCGGGGACTGCCACCTGAAGCGCAAGCGTTCACCAGGGCCGGGTTGAGCCCGGCGCGCGAGGCGGCGGCGCTTGCCGTGCTGGCCTAGACGACGGCCACCTTCATCGCCGCAGCACGGCGGTAGGCCGGCGTGGCGGCGCGGCTGTCGATCTCCAACTCCAGCGCCTGCGCATGGCGCAGCGGGTAGACGAGGACCTTGGCGTCGGAGTCGATCACGAAGGACTCGCCTTCGGCCAGCACGATGTCGCGCAGGTCGTTGTCGATCGTGAGCCAGGCCAGGCCGTGCAGCACCGTGACGCGGCTGCACTGCGCGTGCTGCAGATGGGCCACGTGCCCGGCGGCCAGGGGCAGGCGGGCTTGCGGGGTGTCGATCAGCATGGGGCCTCCGGGCGTCTGCGCTGCGCTGGATCCATGCGGTGCATTCATGCAATCCCGCATGCCATTTTCCAGCGATGGCGCGAATAATGGCCCCATGCAAGGGGCGACTCAACCGTTCATTTGGCATTGCTCGCATTCTCCGGGCGCATGCAAGTGACAGGGCGATGAAAGACCCCTCGCGCCTGCCGCCGCTGGACCTGCTGGCCTCCTTCGAGTCCGCCGCGCGGCACTTGTCGTTCACACGTGCAGGCGCAGAGCGCTTTGTCACGCAGTCGGCCATGAGCCGGCAGATCCGCGCGCTCGAAGACGATCTGGGCGTGGCGCTCTTCCGGCGCACCCACCGCGCGCTCGTGCTCACGCCCGATGGCCAGCGCCTGCAGGCCAGCTGCAGCAAGGTGATGGCGCAATTGCGCGAGACAGTGGCACAGATCCGCGCGCCGCTGCGGCGCGAGGTGCTGTCGCTGACCACCACGCCGGGCCTGGCATCGCTGTGGTTGATCCCGCGCCTGCCGCAGTTCACCAAGGCGCACCCGGGCATCGACGTGCGTCTCGATGCCTCGCACGACAAACGTGATTTGGCGTCGGACGGCTTCGACCTCGCGATCCGTTACCTGCCGGTGGGCGACCTGGAAGGGCAGCCGCTGTTCGCCGAGGCGATCCAACCGGTCTGCAGCCCGGCCCTGCTGAAGAAGGGCGCCGGCCCCGCCCTGCGCCAACCGGCCGACCTGGCCGGCCACACTTTGCTGCAACTGATGCCCCAGCCGGGCAGCGGCATGCCGCTCGATTGGGCGCCCTGGTTGCAGGCCGCGGGCGTGGCCGACCTGGAGCCCGCGGCCACGCTCAGCTTCAACGGCTACAACGAGGTGATCGAAGCCGCACTCGCGGGCCAGGGCGTGGCGCTGGGACGCCGGCCCCTGATCGACGGCCTCATCAAACGGCGCCAGCTCGTGGCGCCGTTCAAGGGCGCCACGGCGTCGACACGCGCCTACCGCGTGGTCGTCGAGCCCTCGGCGCGGGCGCGGCCGGCCGTTAGTGCGCTGGAGCAATGGCTGCTGTCCCAGGCCCAAGAGGAATCCCGATGACGACGACCGGTCCCGCGCACCAGGCCGACAGCCGCTACGCCTGGACCCGCCTGGCCATCACGCTCGCGCTGATGACGATCGGCAGCAGCGCCATGTACGTCGTCTCGGTGGTGCTGCCTGCGGTGCAGGCCGAGTTCGGCGTGGCGCGCTCGGATGCGTCGCTGCCCTACACGCTGCTGATGATCGGCTTCGGCATCGGCGGCATCGTGATGGGGCGCCTGGCCGACCGTTTCGGCGTCATGGTGCCCCTGCTCATCGGCGCCGCCGGCCTGGGACTGGGTTTTGTCGGCGCGGCGATGGCGCCGAGCGTGTGGTGGTTCGCGGTCGCGCACGGCTTGCTGCTCGGGCTCGTCGGCAGCTCGGCCACTTTTGCGCCGCTCGTCGCCGACACCTCGCTCTGGTTCGTGCGCCGGCGCGGCATCGCGGTGGCGATCTGCGCCAGCGGCAACTACGTGGCCGGCGCAATCTGGCCGCCGATCGTGCAGCACTTCGTCGAGACGGTGGGCTGGCGCCAGACCTACATCGGCCTGGGTGTCTTCTGCGCCGCGACGCTGCCGCTGCTGGCGTTGGCGATGCGCCCGAGGCCGCCGGGCGCGGTGGCCGCCGCGACGACCAGCGCACGCACGGCCATACCTTCGCAGCGGCCCTTCGGTCTGTCGATGGGCCATGCGCAGGGGCTGCTCTGCGTCGCGGGCGTGGCCTGCTGCGTCGCCATGTCGATGCCGCAGGTGCACATCGTGGCCTATTGCGGCGACCTCGGCTACGGCGCCGCGCGCGGAGCGCAGATGCTGTCGCTGATGCTCGCCTGCGGCATCGCCAGCCGGCTCATCTCGGGGGTGATCTGCGACCGCATCGGTGGCCTGCGGACCTTGCTGCTCGGCTCGGTGCTGCAAGGCGTGGCGCTGCTGCTCTTCATCCCCTTCGACGGGCTGGTGTCGCTGTACATCATCTCGGCCTTGTTCGGCCTCTTCCAGGGCGGCATCGTGCCCAGCTACGCGATCATCGTGCGCGAGCACTTCCCGCCCGCCGAGGCGGGCGCGCGCGTGGGCACGGTGCTGATGTGCACGTTGCTGGGCATGGCGCTGGGGGGCTGGATGTCGGGCAAGGTGTTCGACCTGACGGGTTCTTACCAGGCCGCATTCGTCAACGGCGTCGCCTGGAACCTGCTCAACCTCGGTGTCGTGGTCTTCCTGCTGCACCGCGTGCGCAGGCTGCGCGGCTGAGGGCCCCCGGTCTGCACGTGCACAATCACACCGTGACCGAACCCTCAAGCTCCTACCCCCTGGAAGTCCCGACGCTGGAGAACCCGGCGCTGTCCCACATCCACCTCGTCGGTGGCGAGAAGGGTGGCGTCGGCAAGTCGATGGTGTCGCGCCTGCTGGCGCAGTACTTCATCGACCACCAGATGCCCTTCGTCGGCTTCGACACCGACCGTTCGCACGGCTCGTTGCTGCGTTTCTATTCCGAGCATGCCGCCCCTGCGCTGGTGGATCGCTTCGAGGCGCTCGACGCGATCGTCGAGGCCGCCGTCGCGGAGCCGGGCCGGCGTGTGCTCGTCGACCTGGCGGCGCAGACCCACGACCCGCTCGTCAAGTGGATGGACGAGTCGGGTGTGCTCGACATGGCCGATCTTTCCGGCATCCAGCTCACCTACTGGCACGTGATGGATGCCGGGCGCGACTCGGTCGACTTGCTGACGCGCCTGCTCGACCGCTTCGGCCAGCGCCTGCGCTACGTGGTGGTGCGCAACCAGTTGCGCGGCGACGACTTCGGCCAGCTCGACCGCTCAGGCGAACTCGAGCGTGCACGCGGCCTCGGCGCCAAGGTCATGGATCTCAAGAAGCTGCACGACACCGTGGTGCAGAAGATCGACACCCGCAACAGCACCTTCGCGGATGCACGCAACTCGAGCAACGTCGACGGCCTCGGCCTGATGGAGCGGCAGCGCCTGAAGATGTGGATGAGCAACACCTACGCGGCGATAGGGACCATCGGGGTCTAGGCGCCAAGAAAAGCGGCCCGCCGAAGCGGGCCGTTGGCGAGCGGTCGGCGCGTCAGACCGTCACTTCGCTCGCCACCTCGGCATATTCGTCGATCTGGTTGAAGTTCATGTAGCGGTAGACCTTGGCGCCGTCGGCGTTGATGACGCCCATGTCGGCGTGGTACTCGGCCACGGTGGGCAGGCGGCCCAGCTTGCTCGCGATCGCGGCGAGTTCGGCCGAGGCCAGGAACACATTGGTGTTCTTGCCCAGCCGGTTCGGGAAGTTGCGTGTGGACGTCGATACGACTGTCGCGCCTTCGCGCACCTGCGCCTGGTTGCCCATGCACAGGCTGCAGCCCGGCATCTCGGTGCGTGCGCCGGCGCTGCCGAAGTTGGCGTAATGGCCTTCCTTCGTCAGCTCGGCCTGGTCCATCTTGGTCGGCGGCGCGATCCACAGCTTGACCGGGATGTCGCGCTTGCCTTCGAGCAGCTTGCTCGCGGCGCGGAAGTGGCCGATGTTGGTCATGCAACTGCCGATGAACGCTTCGTCGATCTTGGTGCCGGCCACGTCGGACAGGAACTTGGCGTCGTCCGGGTCGTTGGGGCAGCACAGGATCGGCTCCTTGATGTCGGCGAGGTCGATCTCGATCACCTCGGCGTATTCGGCATCAGCGTCGGCTTCGAGCAGCGTGGGCGCGGCGAGCCAGGCTTCCATCTTCTGGATCCGGCGTTCGATGCTGCGCTTGTCGGCGTAGCCCTGCGCGATCATGTTCTTCAGCAGCACGATGTTGCTGTTGAGGTACTCGATCACCGGCGCCTTGTTCAGACGCACGGTGCAGCCGGCGGCGCTTCGTTCGGCGCTGGCATCGCTGAGCTCGAAGGCCTGTTCCACCTTCAGGTCGGGCAGGCCTTCGATCTCCAGGATGCGGCCGCTGAAGGCGTTGATCTTGCCGCTCTTGGCGACCGTGAGCAGGCCCTTCTTGATGGCATAGAGCGGGATTGCATGTACCAGGTCGCGCAGTGTCACGCCGGGCTGCATCTGGCCCTTGAAGCGCACGAGCACGCTCTCGGGCATGTCCAGCGGCATCACACCGGTCGCGGCGCCGAAGGCCACCAGGCCGGAGCCGGCGGGGAAGCTGATGCCGATGGGAAAACGGGTGTGGCTGTCACCACCGGTGCCCACGGTGTCGGGCAGCAGCATGCGGTTGAGCCAGCTGTGGATGATGCCGTCGCCGGGGCGCAGGCTGATGCCGCCGCGGTTGCTGATGAAGGCGGGCAGGTCGCGGTGCGTCTTCACGTCCACCGGCTTGGGATAGGCCGCGGTGTGGCAGAAGCTCTGCATCACGAGGTCCGCGCTGAAGCCCAGGCAGGCCAGGTCCTTCAGCTCGTCGCGGGTCATCGGGCCGGTGGTGTCCTGGCTGCCGACGCTGGTCATGCGCGGCTCGCAGTAGGTGCCGGGGCGCACGCCCTGGCCTTCCGGCAGGCCGACGGCGCGGCCCACCATCTTCTGCGCCACGGTGAAGCCGGCCTTCGTCGCGACCGGCGGCGTGGGCAGGCGGAACACGGTGCTTGCGCTGAGGCCGAGAAACTCGCGAGCCTTGGCCGTGAGCGAGCGGCCGATGATCAGGTTGATGCGGCCGCCGGCACGCACCTCGTCGAAGAGCACGTCACTCTTCAACTTGAACTCGGCCACGGTGGCGCCGTTCTTGACGATCTTGCCGTCGTAGGGCAGCACGTCGATCACGTCGCCCATCTCGAGCTTCGACACGTCGACCTCGATCGGCAGCGCGCCCGAGTCCTCCTGCGTGTTGAAGAAGATCGGCGCGATCTTGCCGCCGAGCGTGACACCGCCGAAGCGCTTGTTCGGCACGAAGGGGATGTCTTCGCCGAAACCCCAGACGATGCTGTTGGTGGCGCTCTTGCGGCTCGAGCCGGTGCCGACCACATCGCCGACGTAGGCCACGAGGTGGCCCTTGGCCTTCATCTCTTCGATGAACTTCATCGGGCCGCGCTTGCCGTCTTCTTCGGGCGTGATGCCGGGGCGCGTGTTCTTGAGCATCGCCAGGTAATGAAGCGGGATGTCGGGGCGGCTCCACGCGTCGGGTGCGGGCGACAGGTCGTCGGTGTTGGTCTCACCCGCAACCTTGAACACGCTGACGCTGATCTTGCGCGCCACTTCGGGGCGCGAGGTGAACCACTCGGCATCCGACCAGCTCTTGATCACGGCCGCGGCGTGCAGGTTGCCGGCCTTGAACTTCTCTGCCACGTCGTGGAAGAAGTCGAACATCAGCAGCGTCTTCTCCAGCGCGGTGGCGGCCACGCCGGCCACGGCTTCGTCGTCGAGCAGGTCGATCAATGGTTTGACGTTGTAGCCGCCCACCATCGTGCCCAGAAGCTCTGTGGCCTTGGTCTTGGACAGCAGCGGCACCGTGATGTCGCCGTGCGCCACCGCGGCCAGGAACGAGGCCTTGACCTTGGCCGCGTCGTCCACGCCGGGCGGCACGCGGTGGGTCAGCAGGTCGAGCAGGAAGGCTTCTTCGCCCGCAGGCGGGGCCTTGAGCAGTTCGATCATCTCGGCGGTCTGCTTCGCGTCCAGCGGCAGCGGCGGGATGCCGAGCGCGGCGCGTTCGGCGGCATGTTGGCGGTAGGCGGCAAGCATTGGCAATCGCTCCTTCGGGTTTGCCCGCATTCTAGGTCTTATATAAGACTTGGCAAGCGCGGGGGCGACTGCTAGCAAGCAAGAAAAAAGCCCGCCGGAGCGGGCCTCGCGCGGAGCCGGAGCTGTTCTCAGCGCTGCGGCGTTGCGGCGGCGATGCCGATCGACTCGCCCTCCGCAGGAACGGTTGCGCTGCGCTGGTCGGCGTGCTGGCAACTGTCGACCATGCGCTGGCCGAGCTTGGCGTTCATCAGCATCGACTTGGCGGGAATCTGCAGCCACACGATGCCGTTCTTGGGGTCCTCCAGGCGCACGGCGCCGGTGGTGGTCTCCTGCGGCACCAGGGTGTACGTGAACTTCTTGTGCGTGAGCTTGAAG
>DATDER010000068.1:0-2085 GCA_036523095.1 Rubrivivax sp. | reverse complement strand
GCTGCTGCGCCACCGCCACGGCATCGAGCGCCGGCCCTTCAGCGCTCATCGGCTCGCGCAGGGCCGCCAGCAAAACCGGCAGCGCCTGCGCGCGCCGGTTCAGTTGCTTGTCGACCTGCGCCCAGGCGGCACCGATGCCGTTGCGCAGGCGCACGAGGCGGTTGTAGGCGCCGACCATCCAGAACACGAGCACCGCTGCGCCGAGCAGCGTGAGCAACTGGCCCCCCTCCACGGCTCAGGCCCGGGTCTCGCCCTGGCCCAACACCACCCACTTCAGCGAGGTCAGCCCTTCGAGCCCGACCGGCCCACGGGCGTGGAACTTGTCGGTGCTGATGCCGATCTCGGCACCCAAGCCGTATTCGAAACCGTCGGCAAAGCGGGTGCTCGTGTTGACCATCACGCTGGCCGAATCCACCTCGCGCAGAAAACGCATCGTGTTCGGCTGGCTCGTGCTCAGGATCGCATCGGTATGGTGCGAGCCGTAACGATTGATGTGGGCGATCGCCTCGCTCAACCCCGCGACGACCTTGATGCTGATGACGGGTGCCAGGTACTCCTCGCTCCAGTCGGCCTCGGTGGCGTCGCGCACGTCGGCACCCGGCAGCGCGACGAGCAGGGCCTTGGCCGCCGCGTCGCATCGCATCTGCACCCCTTTGGCTACGAAGATGGCGCCGATACGCGGCAGGAAGGCCTCCGCGACGTCGGCATGCACCAGCAGCGACTCGGCCGCGTTGCAGGGGCTGTACTTCTGCGTCTTGGCGTTGTCGGTGACGCGCAGCGCCAGTTCGATGTCGACCGGCGCATCGACGTAGACATGGCAGTTGCCGTCGAGGTGCTTGATCACCGGCACCCGCGCCTCGGCGCTGATGCGTTCGATCAGGCCCTTGCCGCCACGCGGGATGATGACGTCCACGTACTCGGGCATCGTGATCAGCCGGCCGACGGCGGCCCGGTCGGTCGTCTGCACCAGTTGCACCGCGTCCGCCGGCAGGCCGGCTTCGACGAGCGCGGCCTGCACCAGGCGCCAGAGCGCGAGGTTGGAACGGATCGCCTCGGAGCCGCCGCGCAGGATGCACGCGTTGCCGCTCTTGATCGCGAGCGACGCGGCCTCGATCGTCACATTGGGCCGGCTCTCGTAGATCATGCCGAAGACACCCAGCGGCACCCGCATGCGGCCGACCGCGATGCCACTCGGCTGGCGCTTGAGATCGCTGATCTCGCCGATCGGGTCGGGCATGTTGGCGATCTGCTCACAGCCTTCGGCCACGGTCTCGATGATCTTCGGCGTCAGGCGCAGCCGGTCGACCAGCGGGGCGGCCAGGCCGGCGGCGCGCGCCGCGTTCAGGTCGGCGGCGTTGGCGGCTTGCAATGCCGCACCTTCGCTGCGCAGCAAGCGCGCCAGCGCGTGCAGCGCGGCATTGCGCGCCGCGGTCGCGCTGCAAGCCATCGGCGCGCTCGCGGCGCGCGCGGCGACTCCCAGGTGCGTGACGGTGTCCAGCAGATCGTTGGCATTCATGACCGCGATTGTCCCAAATCAGGGCATGTAGGCCAGCACCATCAACCAGAACGACGCCGTGAGCGCGAAAGCCACGGTCGAGATCACGATCGCCGCCGTGGCCTCGCCTTGCAGCGTGTCGTAGCGCTGGCTGAAGATGAGCGCGTTGCTGCCCACCGGCAGCGCCGCCATCACCACCACCACCTGCAGCGGCAGACCGGCGAGCCCGAAACCCCAGCGCGCCACCACCAGCACCAGCGCCGGCAGCACCATCAGCTTGAGCACGCTGACGACGATGGCGCCGCGCACGCCGCCCTGCAAGCCGTAATACGCCAGCGTCAGGCCGATCAGCACCAGGCACACCGGCACCACCGCCGATCCCAGGCCGGCGAGCGCTTCGTCGACGACCGGGTGCAGGCCGAAGCCGGTGGCATTCCACAGCAGTCCGGCCAGCACCGGCAGCACGACCGGGTGCACGATGGTGTTGCGCAGCGTGCTCTGCAGCGTCGACCAGAAGGTCGAGCTAGCTTGATGGCGCGCGAGATCCAGTTCCACCAGCGCCGTCAGCAGCGACAGCAGCACCAGCGCGT
>DATDER010000067.1:0-2667 GCA_036523095.1 Rubrivivax sp. | reverse complement strand
TGATCGAAGAGTTTGACCAAGGTACCCGCATCAAGGTCATCGGCGTTGGCGGTGGCGGCGGCAATGCCGTCGAACACATGATCGCCAACAACGTGCAAGGGGTGGAATTCCTTTGCGCCAACACCGATGCCCAAGCCCTGAACCGCAGCAATGCGGACCAGATCCTGCAGCTCGGCAGCACCGGCCTGGGGGCGGGCGCAAAGCCCGAGGCAGGCAAGGCCGCGGCCGACGAGGCCACCGACCGCATCCGGCAGGCGATCGACGGCGCGCACATGCTCTTCATCACTGCCGGCATGGGCGGCGGTACCGGCACCGGCGCGGCGCCGGTGATCGCGCGCGTCGCCAAGGAGATGGGCATCCTGACGGTCGGCGTGGTCACCAAGCCCTTCGACTTCGAGGGCAACCGGCGGATGAAGGCGGCCGACATCGGCGTCTCGGAGCTGGAAGCCAACGTCGATTCGCTGATTGTGATCCTGAACGAGAAGCTGCTCGAGGTACTGGGGGAGGACGTGACCCAGGAGCAGGCCTTCGCGCATGCCAACGACGTGCTGCGCAACGCGGTCGGCGGCATCAGCGACATCATCCACGTACCGGGACTGGTCAACGTCGACTTCGAGGACGTGAAGACGGTGATGAGCGAACCCGGCAAGGCGATGATGGGCACGGCCCAGGCTGGCGGCCCGGATCGCGCGACGAAGGCAGCCGACCAGGCAGTGGCCTGCCCGCTGCTCGAGGGCATCGACCTCAGCGGCGCACGCGGGGTGCTGGTGCTGATCGCGGCGAGCAAGCAGACCTTCAAACTGAGTGAGAGCCGCAACGCGATGAACACCATCCGCCGCTACGCGGCAGACGATGCCCACGTGATCTACGGCACCGCCTACGACGAGGGTCTGGGGGACCAGCTGCGGGTGACGGTGATCGCTACCGGTCTGTCGCCGGCGAGGCGCATCCAGCAGAGCACGCCGATGACGATGGTGCACAACAACCTGCGCACCGGCACCGACAACCTGCCGATCATGAGCACGATGCAAGTGCCGGGCAGCGGTACGCCGGCACAAGCGCCGCAGCACGACTACAGCCAGCTCAGCACGCCCAGCGTCTGGCGCCACGGCCGCACCCAGGCGGCGGCCAAAGTCGATGCGTTGGCCAGCAACGGCATGGACGAGATCGAGATCCCGGCCTTCCTGCGCAAGCAGGCGGATTGAGTCTCGTGCCCCCCGTCCCGCACGGTTTTGCACCGTGCGGGACAATCGAGCCCATGCTGCAGCAGCGGACCCTCAAATCCCTGACCCGTGCCGTCGGCGTGGGTGTGCACAGCGGCCAGAAGGTCGAATTGACCCTGCGCCCGGCGCCGGTCGACAGCGGCATCGTCTTCCGCCGTACCGACCTGCCGCAGCCGGTCACCATCCCGGTCAACCCGCAGACGGTGTGCGACACGCGCATGGCCTCGACCATCAGCCCTGGCGGTGACCCCGGCGCGCCGAAGGTACAGACCATCGAGCATCTGCTGTCGGCCTGCGCCGGCCTGGGCCTGGACAATCTGGCCATCGACATCACCGCCGACGAGGTCCCCGTGCTCGACGGCTCCGCGGCCAGCTTCGTCTTCCTGCTGCAAAGTGCAGGGATCGAATTGCAGGACGCGCCCAAGCGCTTCATTCGCGTGTTGAAGACGGTCGAAGTGCGCGAAGGCGAAGGCACCAACCTGAAATGGGCGCGGCTCGAGCCCCACCACGGCTACGTGCTGACCTTCGAGATCGAGTTCAATCACCCGGCGGTCAATGCCACGGGCCAGCGCGTCAGCTTCGACATGGGCTCGGGCCGCTACAAGCGCGATATCGCCCGCGCCCGCACCTTCGGCTTCTCCAAGGACGTCGAGGCGATGCGCGCCCGCGGCCTTGGTCTTGGTGGCAGCATGGACAACGTGATCGTCGTCGACGACACGCGGGTGCTCAACGAAGGCGGCCTGCGCTACGACGACGAGTTCGTCAAGCACAAGATCCTCGACGCCATCGGCGACCTTCACATCGCCGGCCACCCGATGCTCGCCCACTACACCGCCTTCAAGAGTGGCCACGCGCTGAACAACAAACTGCTGCGCGCGTTGCTGGCCGATACGAACGCGTTCGAGATCACGACCTTCGACGATCCGTCTGCCGCACCAGCCGGCTTCGCCGAGCTGGCGCCGGCCTGGTGAGCCGCCACCCGCCCGTCGCATGCTGATCTTTCGCCTCGTCGTCGGCCTGCTGCTGGTGAGCAGCGTGCTGTGCTTCGGCGTGTTCCTGGCAACCGGCCAGGTCATCTGGCGCCGGCGCTGCGTGCTCATCCTCAAGTGGACGCTCATTGCGCTGGTCGGCTTTGCCGCTGTGATCCTGCTCGAACGCTTGACGCCGTTGCTGTGAGTCGATGATCGCCTTCTACTGGGTCATGGCCGGCTTGACCGTGGCCACGATCTTCCCCTCGGCGCTGTATATCCTTCTCTACGCTTTCATCGGTGAGGAGGCCTGCCTGCGCCGAGCTCGCGCGCTGTTTCGCTGGGCAGCTGGCTACCGCTTGAGGGTGCCGCAGGGCGGCACCGCCCGCCGCGCAGCCTCGGCCTCCGTGGCGGCTATTTCGATCGCACGCTGGCCGCTCTGGACCCACAGCCGCTGAAGATCGGCGTCGGCTTCG
>DATDER010000066.1:0-3210 GCA_036523095.1 Rubrivivax sp. | reverse complement strand
TTCGCTGACCAGCGGGAACATCTGGCGCGGGCCGGTGTGGAAGAGCAGGGATTCGTCGTCCGCCAGCAGGTACTGGTTGAAGCTGAAGCTCTGGCCGTCGGGCAGGTCGACCGGCGTGTTGATCCGGTAGATGCCGTCGGCGATCTCGTGGACATTGGTGCCGGCGTTTGGGTTCGTGATCATCGGAAAACCTCATTCAAGAGAGTGGATGGAGGCAGGTTGTGGCACCACCCGGGTGGGCGTTACAGGAATCTTTAGCGCTCGGTTTGGCTATGCTTGCGCGATGCAAAGCCTCGACGCGTCCGCCGCCGACAGCCCGGAGGCGCGGGTTGCGCGCCGGATCGCCGGGTCGGAGCCCGGCGAGGCACGCGAGGCTGAAGCCGAGCTCTACCGGCTGCTCGCGCCGCGGGCCCGGCGCTACGGCCTGCGCCATCTGCGCGACGCCCATGCCGCAGCCGACCTGATGCAGCAGGTGATGGCACTGACCTTGGAGCAACTGCGCAGCGGCCAGTTGCGCGAGCCTGAGCGCGTGCTGTCCTTTGTGCTGGGCGCTTGCCGGCTCACGGTAATGGACCAGCGTCGCGGCGAACGCCGGCGCGAAGACCTGCTCCAGCGCTATGCCGACGCCTTGCCGATGGCCGACCTGCACATCGCACCCCGCCTGGACCACCAGCGCGTCGCCGACTGTCTCGAGCGCCTGCCGGAGCGCGAACGTTCGGTGCTGGTGATGAGCTTCTACGATGACCAGCCTGCAGGAACGGTGGGACAACAGCTCGGGCTCTCGGCCGGCAATGTGCGCGTGATCCGCCACCGTGGCATCGACAAGCTCAGGCGCTGCGTCGACGCCGGCAGGAGAATCGCATGAGCGCCGGGTCCAACCATTTGTCGCTCGATACCCTGCTGGACTATTGGCTGCACGACAGCGATGCCGCCAGCACCGACGCAGTGGACGAGCACCTGATGCGCTGCGACGCCTGTGGCGAGCGGCTTGACGACCTGATCGCCCTGGGCGACGGCGTGCGCGGAGCCTTGCGCGCCGGTACCGTGGCGCTGGTGACCAGCGAGGCCTTCGTGCAGCGTCTGGCGGGGCTTGGGCTGCGCGTGCGCGAGTACCGGCTGCCGCACGAAGGCAGCGTGAACTGCAGCGTGGCGCCCGAGGACGAGCTGCTGGTGTCGCGCCTCGAGGCGCCGTTGCAGGGCGTGCAGCGACTCGATGCACGCGCGCAACTGTCGACCGAGCCGGGCGTGCAACACGACCTGCACGACGTGCCCTTCAATCCGCGAGCCGGCGAGGTCGTCGTCGTCTCCAAGCTCGCCGCCGTGCGTCGCCTGCCGGCCCACACCATGCAGCTCACGCTGCTGGCGGTGGAGGCGGGCGGCACGCGCGAAGTCGGGCGCTACACCTTCCACCATCGGCCGTGGTCGGGTGGGTAGCAGCAGTAGCCGACACCCGATCCGATCAACGCAGCCGGACGGCCGTGTCGAAGGACCAGGTTCGGCGGATTTCGATCACGTCGAACTCGCGGGCCAATGCCGGGGAGAACGGCTGGTAGGGCACGTGACTCATCACGATGCGCCGTATCCCTTCGTCGACTTCCGCCAGCCCACTGGAAATGACGAATGTCACGGACTCCACGGATCCGTCGCGTCGGAGCGCCACCGTCACGAGGGGATCGATGTGAGGTCGCATTGCCATTTCACGGACCGTGTCGTGTGGCGTGTTGAGCTGCATCTTCCGGGCCCAGGCTTCCGCGTACAGGACGAGTTCGGCATTCGGGTCGGTACGCCCGAACAGTCGCCCTCGTCGTGCTCCGCTGAACGAGTAGGGAAGCGTGTCGGGTTGGCGCGATGCAGCCGAGGCCGCGTCGCGACGATCAGCTTCCTCATCCACCTGTCGCCCATACGCCCGGCGCGCGGCTTCCCGTCTTTCGGCTCCCTCTTGCACGGCCTGGGCGGCCTGCGCGGCTTGTAGCCGTGCGGCCTCTTGTTGAGCGGCTGTCTGTCGCGCGGCCTCTTCTCGCGCGGCCTCCAACCGGGCCCCTTCCTGACGAGCGGCCTCCCGCAGCTCCGCCTCTTTCTGGGCCGCTGCGCGCCGCGTGGCCTCCTGTCGTTCGCCTTCCAACCGCGCAGCCTCGATTCGCGCCGCCTCCTGCACCGCCGCCTCTTGCAGGGTGGCTGCCTGCCGTAAGGCTTCCCGTCGCTCGGCTTCCAGCCGCGCAGCCTCGATACGTGCCGCTTCCTGACGGGCCGCCTCCTGCCGCGTCGCTGCCTTGCGCGCGGCCTCCTGTCGCTCGGCTTCCAACCGCGCCGCCTCCTGCCGCGTTGCCTCTTGCCGGGCTGCCGCCTGTCGCTCGCCTTCCAACCTCGCCGCCTCAACCCGCGCCGCTTCCTGCCGGGCCGCCTCTTGCAGCGTCGCCTCTTGCCGGGTTAGCGCCTGCCGAGTCGCCTCCTGTCGTTCCGCTTCCAGGCGCGCAACCTCTGTCCGTACCGCTTCCTGGCGGGCCGCCTCCTGCCGGGCTGCTGCCTGCCGCGCGGCCTCCTGTCGCTCGGCTTCCAACCGTGCAGCCTCGACTCGCGCCGCTTCTTGGCGTTCCGCTTCCTGCCGCGCGGCCTCCTTGCGAGCGACCTCCCGCAACGCGGCCAGCCGGCCCTCGGCCTCCGACCGCACCGCTTCCTGGCGGGCCGCCTCCTGGTGCGCCGTCTCCTGCCGGGCCGCTGCCTGCCGCGCGGCCTCCTGTCGCTCGGCTTTCAACCGCGCAGCCTCGACCCGCGCCGCTTCTTGGCGTTCCGCTTCCTGCCGCGCGGCTTCCTTTAGAGCGGCCTTGAAGCGCTCCGCCTTCGAGCGCTCGGGGGTCGAGGCGCTTCGCGCTACCGCGGTCACGGGCAGCGGCCCCGATGGAGCGGGGGGAACGACGAACGTGGCCTCGTCGGTTGGCTTCAAAGCGATCACGGCTGGCCCGGAAGTCGATGCGGGGACCGCCGCACCGGTCCCATCGGGGCGCAAGGGCGCTTTCGCATCGGCCGCGACGGTCGCGGCAACTGCGGGCGGCATGGCCTCCGGCGTCGGTTCAGCCTTGGGTGCGATTGCGGCCGCCCTCTTCCGCGCGCGCAACACCGGCGACGCGGATGGCGTCTGGGTGGGCCGACGGACAGCGCGTGGCTCCACCGATGCCGGTTGCGACGGCTGCGCGGCCGGCACGACCGCCGCAC
>DATDER010000065.1:0-30962 GCA_036523095.1 Rubrivivax sp. | reverse complement strand
TTCTGCCGCATCCTCGTCGGCCGCATGCGCGGCGGGCTGGCGCAGGTGGACATCCTGGTCAGCGTGATCTTCTCCGGCATGAGCGGCAGCGCGATCGCCGACGCCGCCGGCCCCGGGCTGGTGACGATCAAGCAGATGCTCAAGAAGCCCGAGTACTCGCGCGGTTTTGCCGGCGCGGTGGTGGTGGCGAGTGCGACGCTCGGGCCGATCATTCCGCCGTCGATCCCGATGGTGATCTACGGCCTGGTCTCGGGTGCGTCGGTCGGCGCGCTGTTCCTCGGCGGCGTCGTGCCGGGCGTGCTGATGGCGCTGCTGATGATGTTGGTGGTGCACATCATCGCCACCAAGCGCAACATGCCGCGCGAAGACAAGGTGCCGTGGAAGGAGTGGCCCGACATCCTGTTCCGCGGCGCGCTGCCGCTGTCGATGCCGATCGTGCTGCTGGGTGGCATCTACTCGGGGGCCTTCACGCCGACCGAAGCAGCCGCGGTCGCCGCCTGCCACGCACTGATCCTGTCGACGCTGGTCTACCGCGCACTGAGTTGGCGCACGCTTTTCGGTGTCGTGCTGGAGTCCACGCGCTCGAGCGCGGTGATCACGATGATCCTGGCCGGCTCCTTCCTGCTCAACTACGCCTTCACGGCCGAGGGTGTGCCGCAGGCGATGGCGCAATGGGTCGATGCGCTGAACCTGTCGAGCCTGCAGTTCCTGCTGCTCGTCAACGTCATGTTCCTGGTGCTCGGGTGCTTTCTGGATGTGTCGGTACTGCTGCTGGTCTTCGTGCCGATGCTGCTGCCGGCTGTCAAGGTGCTCGGCATCGACCTCGTGCACTTCGGTGTACTGGTGGTGCTGAACATGATGATTGGCCTCATCCACCCGCCCTTCGGCATGCTGCTCTTCGTGACCAAGGCGCTGACCGGCATCCCCATCGGCGAGATGATGCGCGAAGGCTGGATGTTCATCGTGATGCTGCTGCTGTTGCTGCTGGCGATGACGGCGTTCCCGCAGATCGTGTTGTGGCTGCCGCAGACGATGGGTTACGGGGCCAAGGGATGAGCCGGGCCGTGGCCAGCGTCGTGTGCATCGCGAGCTGGAATGCCGACCTGGTGTCGCGGGTCCCGCGGCCGCCCCAACGCGGCGAGACCTTGATGGCCAGCGGATTCACCATTGGCCCAGGCGGCAAGGGCTCGAACGCCGCCGTCGCCTGCGCGCGCCAGGGCGCGCGGGTGGCGGTGATCGCGCGCATCGGCAGCGACTACTTCGGCCGCATGGCGCTCGATCTCTGGCGCGCCGAAGACATCGACGTCAGGCACGTCGAAGTGGCTGAAGGCCAGTCCAGCGGCGTGGCGCAGATCTTCGTCTACGACGACGGCGACAACAGCATCGCGGTCGCGCCCGGCGCCGGGGCCGGGCTGGCGGCACGCCAGGTCGACGCCGCGGCAGGCACCTTGCGCGCAGCGCGTGTGATCATGGCGTCGTGCGAAGTGCCGCTCGACGCCTCGCTGGCCGCATTTCGCCACGCGCGCGCCACCGGCGTCACGACCCTGCTCAACCCGGCACCGGCGCGCCCCTTGCCCGACGAGCTGATTGCCTTGTGCGACGTGCTGACACCGAACGAGACCGAGGCGCGTTCGCTGGCCAGCCTGACCGACGCCGCCACGCCGGAACAAGCCGCCGGCGCCCTGCTCTCGCGCGGCGCTCGCAGCGTCGCGGTCACGCTCGGCGCCGCCGGCTGCCTGCTGGTGCGCCCCGGCGTGCCCGCGCTGGCCTTGCCGGGGCATGCGATGAAAGTCGCCGACACAATCGGCGCCGGCGACACCTTCACCGGGGCGCTCGCCGCCGCGCTGGCGCGCGGTGAGCCGCTCGACGCCTCGCTGCGCTGGGCCAACGCCGCCGCAGCGCTGTCGGTCCAGCAACGAGGTGCTGTCGGCGGCATGCCGACGCACGCGGCAGTGGCGGCGCTGTTGGCGCAAGCCTGAATTTCAATCAACGAACGGAGACACCATGCAACGCGCGAAACGAAGACTTCTCGTCACCCTGCTGAGCCTGGCCGGCGTGGCGGGCACCACCGCGGCCATCGCCCAGGCCACGATCCTGCGCTGGGGCGACGTGGTGGGCGGCTCGCACCCGCAGGTGCAGATGATCGAACGTGTAGCCGCCGAGGTGAAGGCCAGGACGGCGGGTCGGGTCGAGATCCAGGGCTTTGCGGGCGGCCAGATCGGTGGTTCGCGCGAGATGATCGAAGCCGTGTCCAACGGCTCGCAGCAGCTCGTGACCGAAGGCGCTGCCAACTTCGGCGCCTGGATCCCGTCGATCTCGGTCGTCGAGGCGCCCTTCATCTGGCGCGACCCGCAGCACCTGATCAAGGCCATGAACGGGCCGCTGCTGGCGCAGTACAACGATCAGCTGGTGAAGGCGCGCGGCATGCGCATCCTGGGCGCGGTGTATTACGGCACGCGCCACGTCACGACCACCGACAAACCGGTGAAGACACTCGCCGATGCACGCGGGCTGAAGCTGCGGGTGCCCGAGAACGACGTCTTCAAGGCGATGGCCGAGGCCTGGGGTGCCAAGCCGACACCGATGAACTTCAACGAGCTCTACCTCGCGCTGAAGCAGGGTGTCGTCGACGGCCAGGAGAACCCGCTGCCGACGATCAAGTCGGGCAAGTTCCACGAGGTGCAGAAGTACCTCTCGCTCACCGGCCACATCATGACGCCGCGCCTGGTCGTGGTGAACGACGCCGCGTGGCAGAAGATCGCACCGGCCGACCGCGCGGTGGTCGAGGCGGCGCTGAAGACGCAGATGAACTGGGCCGACGAGCAGATCCAGGCGCAGGAAAAGTCGCTGCTCGACGAGTTCAAGGCCGCCGGCATGACCATCGTCGAACCCGACGTCGCCGCCTTCCGCCAGGCCACGCTCGCCGCGGTGCCGCCCAAGTTCGAAGCCAAGTGGGGCAAGGGCACCTACGAAGCCATCGCAACGATGAAGTGACGGGGGTCGCCGTCGTGGCCGCCTTCGCCCGCTGGGCCGACACCGTGCTGAAGGGCAGCGCCGTGCTGCTGTTCATCACGATGGTCGGCCTCGTGCTGGCGCAGGTGCTCGCGCGCAAGTTCTTCGAGCCGCTGGTGTGGAGCGAGGAACTCGCACGTTACCTCTTCATCTGGGTCGCCTTCCTGGGCTGGATCATCGCCACCCAGCGCGGCTCGCACGTCGCGATCACGCAGTTCAGCGACAGCGCCGGGCCGGGCATGCGCCGTGCGCTGCGCCTGTTCGGCGACGTGGCGACGCTGGTGCTGATGGCTTGGCTGCTGCGTTACGGCCTGCAGCTGGTCTGGAACAACCGCGATGTCGACACCGTGACGCTCTACTTCAGTTATGCCCTGGTCTACGCCGCCGTGCCGCTGGCTGCCGCCGCCATCGGCGGGTTGACGCTGACACGGGTCGTGCGGGAGTGGCGTGCATGACGGGCGTGATGCTCGTCATCCTGGGCCTGTGGTTCGTTTCGCTATTCACCGGCGCGCCGATCTACCTGACGCTGGCGCTCGCCGGCGCGGCCTTCGTCTACGCCACCGGGATCAACCCGGTCGTGGTACCGCAGAAGCTGGCCAAGGCGGCCGACAGCTTCCCGCTGCTGGCCGCGCCGATGTACATCCTGATGGGTTCGCTGATGAACTCGGCCGGCGTCACCGAACGCATCTTCCGCTTTGCCACCGTGTGCGTGGGCTGGTGGAAAGGCGGGCTGTGCCACGCCAACATCCTGGGCAGCGTGATCTTCGCAGGCATGAGCGGCTCGGCCGTGGCCGACGCCGGCGGCATCGGCACGATCGAGATCAAGGCCATGCGCGACGCCGGTTACGACGGCGAGACCGCGGCCGCGATCACCGCCGCGTCGGCGACCATCGGGCCGATCATCCCGCCGTCGCTGCCGATGATCATCTACGGCGTCTCGGCGGAGACATCGATCGGTGATCTCTTCCTCGGCGGCGTGGTGCCGGGGCTGCTGATGGCAGTGGCCCTGATGATCATGGTGCGTGCGATCGCGATCCGCAAGAACCTGCCGAGCGTGCCCTTCCCCGATGCGCGCCAGGTCTGGCGCGCCTTCACCGGCGCCTTCTGGGCCCTGATGTGCCCGGTGGTGCTGTTCGGCGGCATGATGAGCGGGTACTTCACCGCCACCGAGTCGGCGGCGGTGGCGGCGTTGTACGCGCTGCTGGTCGGACTGGGTTACCGCGAGTTCAGGCTGCGCGACATGCCGCGAATCGTGCTCCAGACGATCGAGACCACCGGTGTCATGATGGCGCTGGTGATGAGCGCGGCGCTGCTCGGTTATGCGCTGTCGATCTCGCGCCTGCCGCAGGAGTTCGGCGCCTGGCTCACCGGCACCGTCGACTCGAAGCTGGCCTACCTGCTGCTCGTGAACGTGATCCTGATCGTCGTCGGGTGTTTCATGGAAGCGATCGCAGCGATGCTGATCCTGATCCCGATCCTGGTGCCGCCGGCGATGGCGCTCGGCATCGACCCGACCCAGTTCGGCATCATCGTCGTCCTCAACCTGATGATCGGAACGATCACGCCACCGGTGGGCATCGTGCTGTTCGTGACCGCGCGCGTGGCCGGGCTGCCCTTCGACCGCGTCTGCAAAGCCACCCTGCCCTTCCTGTGGCCGCTGCTGGCGGTGCTGGCCGCGGTCACGCTGGTGCCGCAGCTCACGACGGCGCTGCCGTCGGCGTTCAAATAGTCTTGACCGGAGTCCGCATGAAAAACAACACCAGGTCCCCGCCGCTGCGCATCGGCATCCTCGGCTGCGCCAACATCGCAAGGCAGTTTGCGCGCGACGTGGCACCGAGCCCCGCGGTGCGCATCGTCGTCGCGGCTAGCCGCAACGCCGACACCGCAGCCGCCTTCGCCGCGGCACAAGGCATCCCGCGCCACCACGGCAGCTACGAAGCGCTGCTCGCCGACGCCGAAATCGACGCTATCTACCTGCCGCTGCCGAACAGCCTGCATGCCGAATGGGCGATCAAGGCCGCGCAGGCAGGCAAACACGTGCTGTGCGAGAAGCCGCTGGCGCTGACCCTGGCGGAAGCGACGTCGATGTTCGATGCCGCCGACGCGGGCGGCGTGATGCTGCTCGAGTCGTATCCGTACTACTTCCAGCCGCAGACCGGCGCGATGGTCGCGCTGCTGCGCGACGGCGCCATCGGCGTGGTGCGTTCGGTGCAGTCGAGCTTCGGCTTCACGCTCGCCAAGCCCGAGGGCAACATCCGGATGAACGCCGATCTGGGCGGCGGCGCCCTGCTCGACGCCGGCAGCTACGCGCTGAGCGTGATCCGCCTTGCGATGGGCTGCGCGCCGCAGCGTGTATTCGGCAGCGCCAGCTGGGCCGACACCGGTGTCGACATCAGCATGATGGCCACGCTGTATTACGCCGACGGCCGGCGCGCGCAGCTGTCGTGTGCGATGGACGGCGCCAACCACCGCCGCGCCGTCATCGTCGGCAGCCTGGGCACGATCGAGACCGAGTACCTCAACCACACCAGCACGCAGACCGTGGGCCACCCCTACGGCTACCTGCCGAGCCAGTTGCGGGTGCGGCGCGGCACCGCCAACACGGTGCCCTTCGAAAGCATCGTCTCGGGCACCGGCAGCGGCTTCCGTTTTGCCGCCGAGGCCTTCGCCAAGGTGGTGGCGGCGAAGGACTTCGACGCCGTCGGACGCGCGGCCCAGGCCAGTCTGGACAACGCCGCCACGCTGGAGGCGATCGCACGCAGCGCACGTGGGGGCCAGGCGGTGGACGTCGCTGCGACGGGACCAGCCACGCGGTAACCCCCAGCCCTGGCGTTCGCATGCAGCGCATCAGCGGCGCGCCGTAACCCCACTGGACCGTGGCTTCACCCTGGTGTTCCCACCGCCGGCTCGAAGCCGGGCACGCGCTCACGCACCACCCGCTGCCGCTGGCGCTTTTCGATCAAGCGGAAGTGCGCTTCGCTGCCCACCGTGTCAGTGCAGATGAAGCTGACAGCCGCACCGGCGGCACCCGCACGGCCGGTGCGGCCGATACGGTGGGTGTAGTCCACTGCCGAGCGCGGCAGGTCGTGGTTGACGACCGCCGCCAGGTCGACCACGTCGATGCCGCGCGCCGCGAGGTCGGTGGCCACCAGCACCGTCAGGCGCCGCTGGTGAAAGTCGGCCAGCACCTGGCTGCGCCGGCCCTGGCTCAACTGGCCGTGCAGCGCGGCGGCCTGGATGCCCGCGCGCCGCAGCTTGTCGGCCACGTGCTCGGTAGCGTATTGCGTGGCGACGAAGACGAGCACGCGGTCCCATCCCTCGGTGGCGATCAGGTGGCGCAGCAACGGAGTGCGCCGGGCGGTGTCGACCTCGATCGCTCTTTGCACGATGAGCGGCGTCGCCGCTTCGGTGGCGGGCGCTTCGATGCGAAGGGGATCTTGCAGCACCCGGGCGGCGAGCGCCATCGCCGCAGCGGGCATCGTGGCCGAGAACATCAAGGTCTGGCGCCGCAGCGGCAGCAGCGCGAGAAGGCGGCCGATCTCTTCGGCGAAGCCGAGGTCCAGCAGACGGTCGGCTTCGTCGAGCACCAGCACGGCCACCTGCGACAGCTGCAACGCGCGCTGCTCGAGCAGGTCGAGCAGGCGCCCCGGCGTGGCGACCACGAGGTGCGCGCCGCCGCGCAACGCCATCATCTGCGGGTTGATCGACAGGCCGCCCACCGCCACCACGGTCTTGAGCTGCGATGCCAGGACTGCTGCCGCGTCGCCGATCTGCGCCGCCAGCTCGCGTGTCGGCGCCAGGACCAGCGCACGCAGGCGGCGCGGCCGCTCGTCCATCGCACCCGGCTCTGCTTGCAGCGTTTGCAACAGCGGCAACAAATAAGCCGCCGTCTTGCCCGAGCCGGTCGGCGCCAAGCCCAGCACGTCGCGCCCGTTCAGGATCGGCCCCAAGGCCGCCGCCTGGATGGCGGTGGGCACGACCCAGCCTGCGCCCGCAGCGGTCATGACCCCTGCGGGCGACAGGCCCAACGCGGCAAAGCCGGGGGGCGCGGACTCGGGCAGTGGAGGAGGCGCTACCACTGCGTCGCCGGGTTCGTGCGACGCCCGGTCCAGCGCTCGATGGTCGCCGACAGTTGCGATGTGCTCACCGGTTTGGTCAAGAAGTCGTCCATGCCCACCTGCATGCAGCGATCGCGGTCGCTCGCCAGCGAGTCCGCCGTGAGGGCGACGATGACGGAGCGCGCGCCGGCGGGCTGTTCCTCGGCGCGGATGCGGCGCGTGGCTTCGTAGCCGTCCATCACCGGCATGTGGCAGTCCATGAACACGATGTCGTAGCGCGCCAGGGCGGCCGACCGGCAGGCCGCCTCGCCGTCGTCGACCACGTCCACCTCGCAGCCCAGCATCTTGAGCATCTCGAGCACGACGATCTGGTTGACGGGGTCGTCCTCGGCCAGCAGCACCGACACCGAGACGTCCTCGTCGTCTTCGGCAGGCGCGGGCTCGGCGACAGGGGCCTCGTCGGCGGCCTTTTCGAGCGTCAGGTCGATCCAGAAGTGCGAACCCACGCCGACGCGGCTTTCGACCTGGAGTCGGCCGCCCATCAAATCGGTCAGCTCCTTGACGATGGCCAGTCCCAGGCCGCTGCCGCCGTGGCGCCGCGTGCTCGTGCCGTCGACCTGCGTGAAGGCGTCGAAGATCGATGCGAGGTCGTCGGGCGCGATCCCGATGCCGGTGTCGCGCACCGAGAAGCGCAGGCCCAGCGCCTCTGCTGTTTCGGCGCGGATCGTGACTTCGAGACCGACCGATCCGTGGTCGGTGAACTTGACGGCGTTGTGCATCAGGTTGACGAGCAGCTGCCGCAACCGCGTCGGGTCGGCGAGCACCCTGCGCGGCAACCGCTTCTCCACCTTGCAGCTCAGCGTGATCGGTTTGTCGCGGGCGGTGATCTCGATCAGGTCGACCGCCTCCGTCACCAGCGCACGCAGATCCACGCTCTTCGGGTTCAGGGCCAGCTTGCCGGCTTCGATGCGCGACAGGTCCAGCACATCGTCGATCAGGCCGAGCAAGGCCGTGGCCGAGCGATGCGAGGTGCGCACGTAGCGCTGCTGCTCCGGGGTGAGCGGGCTGTTGATGAGCAGTTCCGCCGCACCCAGGATGCCGTTCATCGGGGTACGGATCTCGTGGCTGGTGACGGCCAGGAACTGCGACTTGGCCAGACTGGCTTGTTCGGCCTGCCGCCGCGCCAGGTCGAGCTCGACTGCCTGCGCTTCCAGCGCCTGCGCCTTCTGTTCCAGGCCGACCACCGCCGCGCGCGCGGCACGCATGGCCTGGCGTGTTCGGTTGCGCAGCCGCTCTGTCACGAGCCCGCTGATGGCGAAGTAGAGCGCCAGCAGGTAGATGATGACGGCGATGCCCACGCGGTCGGACCAGAGCGCGCGCGCGGGCTCGGTCATCGACACCCACACCGAGTACCCGAGATAGACCAAGGTCACGAGATGGCCGAAATACAGCGCACGCCGAAAGCCGAAGCCCGCCTGATCGACGACCCGCACGAGCAGGAAGTAGGCGAAGAACAGATTCTTCTGTTCCAGGTGGTGCAGGTTCAGCAGCCACACGAACACGTCGACGTGGAACAGCAGCAGGCTGAGGTCGACACGGGCGTTCGGGCGGTAGCCATATCGCAAGAGCAGCCAGGCGGCCAGCGCGTACAACAGGTTGATGGTGACGAGCCTGGCCGCTTCGGGCGGCGGGAACACACCGCCGCTGCTCACGCCCTGCACCAGCGCGAGCGCGCACAGCACGGCGAAGCCCGCCGCGCGCACCGCCGGGATCTGGACCGTGTGCAGGCGCCGCGCGCTGGACGCCTTGCGCTGCTCGAGCAACGCCGCGTCGAGCGTGAACCCAGTGTCGGGATCCGGTGTCGACAAGGCACTTGGCATCGCTGCCAACCCGTGGTTTTGTTGGTAGGCCGTGTTGGACTTGAACCAACGACCAAAGGATTATGAGTCCTCTGCTCTAACCAACTGAGCTAACGGCCCACGGAGACGTGACGGATTGTAGGAGCGGCGTTGTCGCCGCAGCGGCCTACTTCTGGCTCAGCGCATGGCCCACCAACCGTGACGTGATGTCGACGATCTGGATCATGCGGTCGTAGGCCATGCGCGTCGGGCCGATGACCCCCAGCGTGCCCACGACCAGCCCATCAACTTCATACGGCGCGGTCACGACCGACAGCTCCTCGAAGGGCACGACGTGGCTCTCGCCGCCGATGTAGATGCGCACGCCCTCGGCGCGGCTGGAGACATCGAGCAGGCGCATCAGCTCGGTCTTCTGCTCGAACATGTCGAACAGCTTGCGCAAGGAGCTCATGTCGTTGCCCAGCGCGGGCACGGCGAGCAGGTTGCGCTCGCCTGAGACGACCACGCGGTCGCTGCTCTCGGCCATCGCCTCGGTGCCGGCCTGGACCGCGGCGTGCATCAGCGTGGCGATCTCGCCGCGCAGGGCGTCGATCTCGGTCTTCAGGCGCTCGCGCACTTCTTCGATCGTGAGCCCGGCGTAGTGCGCGTTGAGGTAATTGGTGGCCTCGAGCAGCTCGCTCTGCGAATGGTCGCGCGCGGTGAAGATGACGCGGTTCTGCACGTCGCCGTCGGGCGCGACCAGGATCACGAGCACACGGCGTTCGCCCAGGCGCATGAACTCGATGTGGTGGAACACACTCGCCTTGCGCGGCGCCGTCACCACGCCGACAAAGCTCGACAGGCTCGACAGCAACTGCGCCGCCTGCGCAATCACCCGCTGCGGCTGGTCCGGGTGCAATTGCTCGCGTGCCGCCGCCATGTCGGCAGAGGGGTGGTCCAGGTCGACCGGGCGCGCCGTGAGCATGGTGTCGACAAAGAGCCGGTAGCCGCGCGACGTGGGGATGCGACCGGCGCTGGTGTGCGGGCTGGCGATGAGTCCGAGCTCTTCGAGGTCGCTCATCACGTTGCGGATCGTCGCCGGCGACAGGTCCAGCCCCGAAGCCCGCGACAGCGTGCGCGAGCCCACCGGCTGGCCGTCGGCGATGTAGCGCTCGACCAGCGTCTTCAGCAGCGTCTTGGCACGGTCGTCGAGCATGGTGAAAATCATTGTACGGAGTAGGCCCGACGCGCTGCAGGTGCGGGGGCGCAGCCGCAGCACGCTATGGTGTAATCGTTGGCATGCGCGCCCGCTTCCGCCATGCTGCGATCGTCGGCAAATACCGGGCCCAGGGCATCCGCCCGGTGCTCGAAGAAGTCGCGCGCTTCCTCGTCGAGCAGGGGCTCGAAGTGTCCTTCGAGCGCGAGACCGCGCTGGCCACCGGTGTCACCCAATACGAGGGCCTGGGACCGGCCGAGATGGGCGCGCGCTGCGACCTCGCGGTCGTCGTCGGCGGCGACGGCACGATGCTGGGCATCGCACGCGAACTGGCGCGTTACAACCTGCCGCTGGTGGGCATCAACCAGGGCCGGCTCGGTTTCATCACCGACATCCCGATCGAGCGCTTCCGCGAGACGCTGGCGCCGATCATCGGCGGCGAGTACGAAGAAGAGCACCGCGCGATGGTCGAAGGCGACATCTGGCGCGACGGCGAGAAGATCTTCGACGGCCTGTCGATGAACGACGTCGTCGTGAGCCGCGGCGCCACCGCGAGCATGGTCGAACTCAAGGTCAACATCGGCGACGAGTTCGTCGCGAACATGCGTGCCGACGGCGTGATCGTGGCCTCACCCACCGGCACCACCGCCTATGCGCTGTCTGCCGGCGGGCCGATCCTGCACCCGGCCATCGCGGGCTGGGTCCTGGTGCCGATCGCCTCGCACACGCTGTCCAACCGCCCGATCGTGCTGCCCGACCACGGCGAGATCCGGATCGAGATCGTGGCCGGGCGCGACGCCTCGGCCAACTTCGACATGCAGAGCCTCGCGAGCCTGCTGCACGGTGACCAAGTGCGGGTGCGCAAGTCGGTGCACAAGGTGCGTTTTGTGCACCCGCTGGGCTGGAGCTACTACGCCACGCTGCGACGCAAGCTGCGCTGGTACGAGGGGGTGGTCTAGCCGTGGCGCGACGGGGGGTGTCGCGGTGCTGAGGCGGCTGGCCGTGCGCGACTTCGTCATCGTGCAGCAGCTCGACGTCGAGTTCGGCCCCGGCTTCACGGTCTTGACGGGCGAAACCGGCGCCGGCAAGTCGATCCTGGTCGATGCCTTGCAGCTCGCGTTGGGCGGTCGGGGCGACGCCGGCGTGGTGCGCGACGGCGCGGCGCGGGCCGAGATCAGCGCCGAGTTCGACACACCCGCTGAGCTCGGTCCCTGGCTCGCCGACGCCGGATTCGACACCGACGCTGGCGGCGCCTTGCTGCTGCGGCGAACGATCGACCGCGCGGGCAAGAGCCGGGCGTGGATCAACGGCAGCGCGGCGACGATCGGCCAGCTGCGCGAGGCGGCCGACCAGCTGGTCGAGATCCACGGCCAGCACGCCTGGCAGAGCCTGACCCGGCCCGCCGCGGTGCGCGCCCTGCTCGATGCCCACGCCAGCATCAACCCAGGCCCGATGGCGGCCGCGTGGGCCGCCTGGCGCGCGGCGCAAACGGCGTTGACCCAGGCGCGCGGTCAGCACGACAGCGTAGAGCGCGAACGTGAGCGCCTGCAGTGGCAGATCGGCGAGCTGGACAAGCTTGCCCCCGGTGCGATGGAGTGGGACGAGCTCAACGCCGAACACCAACGCCTGGCCAATGCACAGGCGTTGCTCGACGGCGCGCGCAGTGCGCTCGACGCGGTGTCTGAAGGCGAGCCCGCGGCCGATGCGCTGGCGGCACGCGCCATCGATGCGCTCGGCGAGGTCGGCCGTTTCGACGCCGCGCTGGCCGCCGTGCTGGAGCAGTTGCAGGGCGTGCAGGCGCAACTGCAGGACGCCGCGCACACGCTGCACGCCTACTTGGGCCACAACGAGCCCGACCCGGCGCGCCTGGCCGAGCTGGATGCGCGGCTCGCGGCCTGGCTGCAACTGGCGCGCCGCTACCGGCGCCAGCCAGCCGAGTTGCCGGAACTGTTGCAAGCCTGGCGCGCGGAGTTGCGCGCGCTCGAGGCCGCTGCCGACCTGGCGGCGCTCGAACGTACCGAAGCCGAAGCAGCTGCCGGCTGGCGCACCGAGGCCAACAAGGTCTCGGCGCAACGCAAACCCGCCGCGCCGCGTCTGGCGGTCGCCATCACGCAAGCGATGCAGCAGCTCGGCATGGAAGGCGGGCGCTTCGAGGTCGCGCTCGTGGCACAGGCCGAGGCACAGTCCTTCGGGCTCGAGGCCGCCGAGTTCCTGGTCGCGGGCCACGCGGGCACCCAGCCGAAAGCGCTCGCCAAGGTGGCTTCGGGCGGCGAGTTATCGCGCCTGGCGCTTGCGATCGCAGTGACCACCGCGCGCGGTGGCGACGCCATGCCGACGCTGATCTTCGACGAGATCGACACCGGTGTCGGCGGCGCCGTGGGCGACAGCGTGGGCCGCTTGCTGAAGCAGCTCGGCGCCGGCACGCAGGTGCTGGCGGTGACGCACCTGGCGCAGGTCGCCGCCTGTGCCGACGCGCATTTCGTGGTTTCGAAAGCCCTCCACGGCAAGGCCACGTTGAGCGAGGTGCAAACCGTCGCAGGCGAATCGCGTGTGGCCGAGGTCGCGCGCATGCTGGGCGGTGAACGGTTGTCGGGCCTGGCCCACGCGCAGGCGCTGCTGGGCGGGGCGCAGGCATGAGCAACTTCGCAAGAGTGCAACGATGAGCGCCGAAGTCGTTCTCGTGACCGGCATCTCGGGATCGGGCAAGTCGGTCGCGTTGCACGCGCTCGAAGACGCGGGTTATTTCTGCGTTGACAACCTGCCGCCCGAACTGCTGCGCGACTTCATCCGCCTGGAGCACGAGCGCTTCACGTCGCGTGTGGCGGTGGCGGTGGACGTGCGCAGCGCCGGTTCGCTGCCGCACCTGCTGCCGCTGATCGCCGAGCTCAAGCGGGAAGGGGTTCAGATCCGCTGCGTCTTCCTCGACGCCGCCACCGATGCGCTGGTGCGGCGCTTTTCCGAGACACGGCGCCCGCACCCGCTGTCGAAGATCGGCGCGCCGGGCGACGAAGCGCGGGCACTGATCGACGCGATCGAGCTCGAACGCTCGCTGCTCGCCGAGATGCGTGACATCTCGACCGTGGTCGACACGAGCCAGCTGCGCCCGGCGCAGCTGCGCAACTGGGTGCGCGACCTGGTCGGCGCCAACGCGTCGGCGCTGACACTGGTCTTCGAGTCCTTCGCCTTCAAGCATGGGGTGCCACTCGACGCCGACTTCGTCTTCGACCTGCGCATCCTGCCCAACCCCTTCTACATCCGCGAGCTGCGCCCGCTCACCGGCCGCCACGACGCCGTGGCGCAATACCTGGCAGCGCAACCCGAGGTGGTGGAGATGCTGGCGCAGATCGAGACCTTCCTGCGCCACTGGCTGCCGGCTTTCGAGAACGATCAGCGCAGCTACCTCACGGTGGCCGTCGGCTGCACCGGGGGACAGCACCGCTCGGTCTACGGTGCCGAGACGCTGGCGCAGCGCTTTGCAGACCGCAACGCCACGCTCGTGCGGCACCGCGAACTGGATGCGCGCGAGTGAAGCTGTCGTTGTTCCCGCTCCAGATGGTGCTGTTCCCGGGCGGGCTGCTGCACCTGAAAGTGTTCGAGGCGCGTTACCTCGACCTCGTCGGCCAGTGCCTGCGCAACCGCGAGCCCTTCGGTGTCGTGTGCCTGCGCCATGGCGCGGAGGTCGGGGCGAACGAGAAGGGCGTGCGGATCGAAGAAACCGGTGTGCTCGCCGCGATCGATGACGTCGACAGCGAGCAACAGGGCATCCTGCGCGTGCGCTGCACCGGCCTGCAGCGCTTTCGCCTCAGCGAAGCGCCGACGCAGCAGGCCAACGGGCTCTGGGTCGCCCAGGCCGGACTGCTGGACGACGACGAGTTGCAGGCACCGGCCGAGACGATGCGTGCCACGGTCGAGGCGCTGTCGCAGGCCGCGGCCACGCTGAAGGAGAAAGGCGCGGCGCCCTTCGTCGAGCCGATGCGGCTCGACGACGCGGGCTGGGTCGCCAACCGCTGGTGCGAGTTGCTGCCGATCTCGCTCGCGGCGAAGCAGAAGCTGATGGAGCTCGACGACCCGGGCATGCGCCTGCAACTCGTCGACGAGTTCCTGCGCAGCCGCCAGGTCGTGCGCAAGTGATCGTTCGGCAGCCGTCTAGGCGGAGAGCAGCTTGCGCACCGGCGCGGGCAGGCTGGACGCGAGCGCGTCGTCGAGCGTGAACCAGCGGCCCCCGGGCAACGCCGCCTCCACCTGGGATTGGCGCGCTGCCGCCAGCCGCGCGGGCAACGCCCAGCGCAGCGGGTGAAGCGTCCAGTCGAAATGGGTCAAGGCATGGGACACCGGCGGCAGCCACTCCCCGTGTCCGGGCCAGAAGGCGGCCAAGGCGTCGAGCGTGTCGTCGGCGGGCCACTCGGGCAGGCTCCACAGCCCCGCCCAGACACCCCGCTCGGGCCGCCGCACGAGCCAGACGCGTGACCCCTGCGCCAGCCACAGCAGCACGTTGGCGCGCTGTCCGCGTTTCAGGCGTCGTGTCTTGACGGGGTAGACCTCCGGCGCGCCCTCGGCGTGGCCGACACACAGCGAGCGCAGCGGGCACGTTTCGCAGCGTGGGCGGCGCAGGGTGCAGACCCCGGCGCCCAGGTCCATCAGGCCCTGTGTGTAGGCCTCGATGTCACGCGCGGGCAGCAGGGCATCGGCCTGCGCCCACAGCGCACGTTCGTTGGCCGCCACCGACAGGTCGGCGCCGAAACCGAGCGCCCGCGTCAGCACCCGTTTGACGTTGCCATCGAGTATCGCCACGCGTTCGCCGAAGCAGAACGCCGCGATCGCCGCCGCAGTGGAGCGACCAATGCCCGGGAGCAGCGCCAGCGTGGCGCTGTCGCGCGGGAAGTCGCCGCCGTGCTGCGCGACCACCACCTGCGCACAGCGGTGCAGATTCCGCGCGCGGCTGTAATAACCCAGGCCGCTCCAGAGCGCGAGCACATCGTCCAGCGGTGCCGCGGCGAGCGCGCTCACGTCGGGGAAGCGGGCGAGGAAACGTGCGTAGTAGTCGAGCACGGTGCCGACCTGCGTCTGTTGCAGCATCACCTCAGACAGCCAGACGCGGTAAGGGTCGTGGGTGCCTTGCCAGGGCAAGCCGTGGCGACCGTGCTGGCGCTGCCAGCGCACCACCCGCGTTGCCAGCGCTGCTTGCGCCGCCGGGGCGCGCGTCACGCCGCGTTGCGGCTGGCCAGCATCGCCGGCAGTGCGCGCGCGGTCGACTCGGTGGTGGCGACGAGACTGTCCAGGCGCTGCTGCAGCTGGCGCAGGCGCTGCTCCTGCTGCTCGAGTTCGCCGATGCGGCGCTCGAGTTCACCGGCGGCCGACTGGATGCGTTCGAGCGCCTCGCGGCGACGCTTGAAGGCGCGGCGGCGTTCACGCAACTGCAGTTCGACCTGGCCCGCCGCGCCCTTGCTCCAGAGCTCGATCTCGTTCGCCGCGTTCTCGAACACGACACGCAGCTTGGACAGCAGCATGCGCCGGAACTGTTCCATCGAACCCGTCCCCGCCATGCGCCAGGCCGGCCCGAAGCCGAGGTAGCGCGCATAACTGCGCTCGATCAGATCGAGCTCGCCTTTCACCGCGCGCGGATCCGGTTGCGGCGTGAGCACGAAAGAGAAACCGAACTCGGCGTTGAGCTGCTCGAAGCTGGCCTGCATCATCTGCTGCATCTCGTTCGTCTGCGCGGTCGAGCGGCCGAGCGCTTCACGCAAGCGCGCGCCCAAGGCCTGGAAGGCCTTGGCCGCGCCCACGTTCAGCAGCCGCAACGCCGCAGGCGGCTGCATCGCCGCCACTTCGACGCGCAAGGCGTCGCTCGATAGCGGCGCCACGGCGTTGCGCAGCATCTTCATCTGCACCGCACGCAGCGCCGTGAGGCGCGCCTTGCAGCGCTCGAAGTCCTCGGTCTCGAGGTCGATCCGCTCGAGCATCGATCGGACCTTGGCGCCGCTCTTGCCCCGCAGGCCGCGCAGCTCGAGCAGCTCTTCGGCGTTCTCGCGCCGGCGCCCCGTCAGGCGGCGGGTGACGCCACTGCGCAGCGTCGCCAGCGTGTCGCAAGCGGCGCGCCCGAGCAACTCCTGCTGGCGCGGCAACAGCTCGCCGGACAGGGCCTCTTCCAGCTCGGGCAAGCGGCTGCGCTCCAGGCCGTCGGCATCGCCTGCCACGCGCGCGGCCAGCGCATTGCGCGCCGACAGCGGATAGACCCGCGCCGCATCGATGCCGAGCGTGTGCGCGGCCTCGTCGCGCTGACGCTCGATCTGGCGCGCGACATCGGCAGGCGAAGCGAGCGGATCTTCCAGCGTGTCAATCTTGTTCAGGACCACAAACCGCTCGAGCGCGCGCGCACCGAGATGGTCGCGCCAGATGCCGAGGTCGGAGCGCGTGACGCCGGTATCGGCGCCGAGTACGAAGACGGTGGCGTGGGCCGAAGGCAGCAGGCCGAGCGTGAGCTCGGGTTCGGTGCCGATGGCGTTCAGCCCGGGGGTGTCGAGCACGACGAGCCCACGCTGCAGCAGCGGGTGCGGGTAGTGGATCAGCGCGTGGCGCCAGGCCGGCACCTCGACCGTCCCGTCGGGCGCGGGCTGCGGGTTCTCGTCCGGGAACTCGTCGTGCCAGAGGCCGAGCGCGCGGGCATCGTCGACGCTGACCTGGCGTGTGTGAGTCACCTCGGCGAGTGCACGGACCAGCCCTTCGGGGTCGGCCGGGTCGAGCGGCACACGGGTCCAGACGTCTTCGTTCGCGCGCAGTTCGGCCAGGGTCAGTCCGCGCAGGCGGGTTTCGATCGGCAGCAGCGCGAGGGAGGGCGCCACGCCCTCGTCGTGGCGCAGTTCCACCGGGCACATTGTCGTGCGGCCCGGTGTCGCCGGCAGCACACGCCGCCCGGCGTCGGCGAAGAAGATCGCGTTGATGAGCTCGGACTTGCCGCGCGAGAACTCGGCGACGAAGGCGACCATCAACTTGTCGGACACCAGGCGTTCGTGCAACGACACGAGCAGCGCACGCTCTTCTTCACCGTGCAACTCGTTGTCCCGCAGCCATTTGGCGAGCGAAGCCGCCGACCGGTCGACGGCAGCGCGCCAGTCGGCCAGCGAGGTCAGTCGGGTCGCAAATGACGAGTACATCGGTGCTCGGCCCTTGGAAAGCGCTGCATGCTAGCGTGGCGGACCGCGCCGGACGGCGGCGGATACACCTGCTGACAACCGACACTTCGCAAGCGGACTTGTGTCACGCGCACAGGCCGCAACCGACCGTCGCCGCGCCCTTGTGCGCCACGGCTCAGCGCTTCTGACACCCGCGGCAGTAGTACGTGGCGCGCTGGCCTTGCACCATCTTGCGTACCGCGGCGCCGCAGCGCAGGCAAGGTTCGCCGGCACGCCCGTAGACGGCGGCTTCGGTCTGGAACTCGCCGCCGACGCCGTGCCCGTCGCGAAAGTCACGCAACGTCGAGCCGCCGACCTCGAGGGCGCGCGCCAGGGTTTCACGCACCGCAACGAGCAGCCGCTCGGCGCGCGGGCGGCTCAAGCTGCCGCTGCGCGCACGCGGGTCGATGCCGGCCCGGAACAGCGCCTCGCACGCATAGATGTTTCCGGCGCCGACGATCACGTCGCCTGCGAGCAGCACGTTCTTGATCGCGGTGCGGCGCTGCTTCAACGCCTCGTGGAAGCGCTGCGGCGTGAGCGTGCCATCGAAGGGCTCGTGGCCGAGGCGGGCCAGCAGCGTGGTGGCCGGCCGCACATCGAGTCCGCCCGACCACAACACCGCGCCGAAGCGGCGTGGGTCGCGCAGGCGCAGCGTCCCGCGGTCGGTGACGAGGTCGAAGTGGTCATGCGGGCCGGCCGGGCCGGGGTCGACACTGAAGCCGAGCGAGCCCGACATGCCCAGGTGCAGCAGCAAGCCACCTGCGCCGGCCGCATCCGCGTCGGCAAGCGCGTGCGAGGGCGCGGCCAGCGGCAACCAGAGGTACTTGCCGCGCCGGTCGACATCACCGACTTCACGCCCGGCGAGCGCTTCGGGCCGGCAGCCGAGCGGCCAGCGCAGCGGTTTGCCCAGGCGGGCGCCGAGCACACGCGCACCGCGCAAACCGTCGGCGATCGTGCGCCGCGTCACTTCCACCTCTGGCAGCTCGGGCATAGCCCATTATGTGAGAATCATCCGGTGAAACCCTGCCGTTCCGGGCGCCTAGGCGCCGCGTTGACCGCTCTGGCGCTGGCCGCCGCGGGCGCGTATTGGTCGCCGGCGGCGCGCGCACAGGACGCTTCCGCCAAGACCGAGGTAGCGTCGGCCCCGCCCGCCAATTCATTGCTCGACTCGCTGCTCTTCTACCAGCTGCTGATCGGCGAGATCGAGGTGCGCAACGGCAAGCCCGACAACGCCTTCCAGCTCGTGCTCGACGCGGCCCGGCGCACACGCGACGAACAGCTCTTCAAGCGCGCGGTCGACATCGCGTTGCAAGCCCGCGCCGGCGACGACGCCCTCGCGGCCACCCGCGCCTGGCGCACCAGCGTGCCGGAATCGCTCGACGCGATCCGGATGCAGCTGCAGATCCTGGTCGCGCTGAACCGCTTGCCCGATACCGTGGAGCCGCTGCGCTCGCTGATCGCGCGCACACCGGACCCGGCACGCCCTGCGCTGATCGCATCGCTGCCACGATTCTTCCAGCGTTCGAGCGACCCGAAGGCGGTGCTCAAGCTGATCGAGGAGGTGCTGCAACCTTATGTCGCGGTGCCCGCCACGCGGACGGCGGCGTTGACGGCGACGGGCCGTGCCACCCTGGCGGCGGGCGACGGCGCGCGCGCGCTGGCGCTGGCGAAAGAAGCACACACCAACGAGCCGGCCGCACCGGGGCCCGCGCTGCTGGCGCTCGAGCTGATGCCGAAACAACCGGAGGCCGAGGCGATCGTGGTGTCGCATCTGGGCACGCCAGGGCACGAGCCCGCGCTGCGCCAGGCCTACGCACGCGCGCTGACGCAGGCGCTGCGCTTCACCGACGCCATCACCCAGCTCGACACCGTGACGCGGCTCCAGCCCGAGCTGCCGGCGCCTTGGTTGACGCTCGGGGCGCTGCATCTCGAGTTGCGCCAAGCCGTCCCCGCCGAGGCCGCACTGCAGCGATACGTGCAGTTGGCTCAGGGCAGCGGCACCACGTCGACCACCGAGTCGGCCGATGACGACGCCGACGCCGACGAGGAGGGGGCGCCCGCAGCGGCAGGCGCCGACGCCGGTCTCGTGCAAGCCTGGCTGATGCTGGCGCAGACGGCCGAGCTGCGCGGCGACTTTCCCGCCGCCGAGGCCTACCTTGCGCGTGTCGACAGCCCGCAACGTGCGCTCGAAGTACAGACCCGCCGCGCCACGCTGCTGGCACGCCAGGGCAAGCTGAAGGAGGCGCGTGAACTGGTGCGCCGCGTGCCCGAACCCAACCCGGAAGACGCACGCGCCAAGTTGTTTGCCGAAGCGCAGGTCCTGCGCGAGGTCAAACAATGGGGTGAGGCCTACGAAGTGCTCGACCAGGCCTCGAAACGTTTCCCCGACGACAGCGAGCTGCTCTACGAACAAGCCATGATGGCCGAAAAACTCGCCCGCCTGGACCAGATGGAGAGCCTGCTGCGCCGCGTCATTGTGCTGAAGCCCGACAACCAGAACGCGTACAACGCGCTCGGTTATTCGCTTGCCGACCGCTCGCAGCGGCTGGGGGAGGCGCGTGACCTGATCCGCAAGGCGCTCGATCTGGCGCCCGGCGACCCGTTCATCACCGACAGCCTGGGCTGGGTCGAGTACCGCCTGGGCAACCGTGAAGAAGCCGCCAGGTTGCTGCGCCAGGCCTACACCATCCGGCCCGATACCGAGATCGCGGCGCACCTCGGGGAAGTGCTGTGGATGCTGGGCCGGCAGGACGAGGCGCTGCGTGTCTGGCGCGAGGGCAAGACACGCGACGCCAGCAACGACGTGCTGCGCGAAACGCTGGCGCGGCTGAAGCCCGATTTGTGAAGCGCGCGAGTGGCGGCCTGGCGCTGTGCCTGGCGGTCGTCGCGGGGTGTGCGCTGACACCGCCCAGCGTTGACGGCGGCCTGGGCGGGCGGCTGTCGGTCCAGGTCGATGCGGCAGCACCGGAGCCGGCGCGCCAGCTCAGCGCCGGATTCGAACTGCGCGGCGACCCCGTCCGCGGTGAACTCGACCTGACGAGCCCGCTCGGCACGGTGCTGGCGCAAGCGCGCTGGCAGCCGGGCCGGGCCGAGTTGCTCACGCCGAGCGGCAACCAAACCTTCACCGACCTGGACGAACTTTCGCGCCGCACCTTCGGCGAGCCGCTGCCGCTGTCGGCGCTCTTCGACTGGCTGCGCGGCCGGCCCTGGGCCGGGGCGGCGAGCCAACCGCTCGCGGCGGGCACCGGTTTCGAGCAGCTCGGGTGGCAGGTCGATACCGGCCGGCTCGCCGACGGACAACTCATGGCGCGGCGCGCATTGGCACCCGCCGTCACGTTGCGGGTGCGGCTGGAGGATCCGCGATGACGCTGCGCGCGCTTTACGACCTGCCGGCGCCGGCCAAGCTGAACCTCTTTCTGCACGTCGTGGGCCGGCGTGCCGACGGCTACCACCTGCTCGAGTCGGTGTTCGTCCTGATCGACTGGGCCGACACGCTGCACTTCGAACGGCGCAGCGACGGCCGCCTGCAGCGCGAGGATCTGGGCGAAACGCTGCCCGAAGACGACCTCTGTCTGCGGGCGGCGCGCGCGCTGCAGGCCTCCAGCGGCACGACACTCGGCGCCGACATCGGCATTCAGAAGCGGGTGCCCAGCGGCGCCGGGATGGGCGGCGGCAGCTCCGACGCCGCCACGGTGCTGCTGGCGCTGAACCGGCTCTGGGCGCTGAACTGGCCGCGCGATCGCCTGTTGCAGATCGCCGCCGGGCTCGGCGCCGACGTGCCGTTTTTTGTCTTCGGCCACAACGCGCTCGCCCAGGGCACGGGCGAACGGCTCTCGGCGCTCGAACTACCGCCGCAGGCCTACGCCGTGCTCAAACCGGCGGTGTCGATCGCCACCAAGGACATCTTCGACAGCGCGCTGCTGTGCCGCGACACACCTACCGCTATAATCGAAGGCTCTCTGGAGCACATGGCAATGGCCGGCTTGACCTCGGGATTCGGTCGCAACGATTTGCAGCCGCCCGCGCAAGGCCGGTGCGCCGAGGTGGCGCAAGCCGCCCGGTGGCTCGAGCAGCGGTTCGGCAACAGCCGGATGACCGGCTCGGGCAGCGCGGTGTTCTCCAGGGTCGGCACGGGGAACCTTCCCTTGGCGACAGGTGAGGCAGAAGACGCAGCGATCTTCGATGCACTTCCGCCGGGCTGGGTCGGTCGACTGTGCCGCAGCCTGGCCCACCACCCTTTGCGGGGCTGGGCCGGCTGAAAGCGGGTTTCAAGGGCACGGCGCAAGCGGTGTCCTGTGTAGGGGAGTCGCCAAGTTGGTCAAGGCATCGGATTTTGATTCCGACATGCGAGGGTTCGAGTCCTTCCTCCCCTGCCAAATCTTCCTGCCGCTGACGCCGCCGCGCGCCAGCCGCTCCCGGCCGATGCTGCGCTGAAGGACACGATCCGTGCTGTTCAACACCCTGCTGTTCTCCGGCAACGCCAACCCGGGGCTCGCGCAAGAGATCGCGACCCACCTCGGCGCCGAACTCGGCAAGGCCGCCGTCGGGCGCTTCTCCGACGGCGAAGTCACGGTCGAGATCAAGCAGAACGTGCGCGCTCGCGACGTGTTCGTGATCCAGCCTACCTGCAACCCGACCAACGAGCACCTGATGGAGTTGCTCATCATGGTCGATGCGTTGAAGCGCGCCAGCGCGCGCCGCATCACGGCCGTGATCCCCTACTTCGGCTACGCGCGGCAGGATCGCAGGCCGCGTTCGACCCGCGTGCCGATCAGCGCCAAGGTCGTGGCCAACCTGCTGGAGACCGTCGGCGTCGAGCGCTTGCTGACGATGGATCTGCACGCCGACCAGATCCAGGGTTTCTTCGACATCCCGGTCGACAACATCTACGCCTCGCCGGTCCTGCTGTCGGACCTGAAGAGCAAGAACTACCCCGATCTCGTGGTCATCTCGCCCGACGTCGGCGGCGTGGTGCGTGCCCGAGCGCTGGCCAAGCAGCTTGGTTGCGACCTCGCGATCATCGACAAGCGCCGCCCGACCGCCAACGTCTCCGAAGTGATGCACGTCATCGGCGAGATCGAAGGCCGCAACTGCGTGGTCATGGACGACATGATCGACACCGCCGGCACCCTGGTGAAGGCGGCCGAGGTGCTCAAGGAGCGCGGCGCCGGCCGCGTCTACGCGTACTGCACCCATCCCGTGTTCTCCGGACCCGCAGTCGATCGGATCGCCGCGAGCCAACTCGACGAAGTGGTCATCACGAACACGATCCCGCTCACCGACGCGGGCAAGGCGTGCAAGAAGATCCGCCAGCTGTCGGTTGCCTTCTTGTTTGCCGAGACGATCCGGCGAATTTCGGATGGCGAGTCGGTGACGTCGCTTTTTGCGGAGCAAAACAGTAATTTTTGATGGAAGAGCGGGATCGCTTTCAGCGACCTTTCTCGGATTGGTTTCGGGCCCTCGGCCCGTTTTTACAGGGCTCTGGTCGCGGAGCCCTCACTTTTGGAGTCTGAAATGAAATTCACAGCTTTCGAGCGTTCGCTGCAGGGGACCGGAGCGAGCCGCCGCCTGCGCGTCGCGGGCAAGGTCCCCGGCATCGTCTACGGTGCCGGCACGCCTGCCACGATCGAGGTCGATCACAACGCGCTCTACTTCGCGCTCAAGAAGGAGGCGTTCCATTCGTCGATCCTCGAGATGGAACTCGCCGGGCAGGTCCAGAAGGTGCTCCTGCGTGATTTCCAGATGCACGCCTGGAAACAGCAGGTCCTGCACGTGGATTTCCAGCGCATCGACGAGTCGACCCGGCTGCGCAAGAAGGTGCCGCTGCACTTCTCGGGGGAAGAGACTTCGCCGGCGGTCAAGACCGACAAGTGCCTGGTCAACCACGTGCAGACCGAGATCGAGGTCGAGTGCCTCGCATCGCAGTTGCCTGAGTTCCTGCAGATCGACCTGAGCCATCTCGTCAAGGGCCAGTCGATGCACGCGAGCGACCTCAAGCTGCCCGAGGGCATCAAGGTCGTCAAGCGCGGCACGCTGAACCCGGTGATCGCCACCGCGACGTTGCCGAAGGTCGTCGAGGAAGAAGCGGCCCCTGCGGCTCCCGTGGTCGCTGCACCTGCGGCCAAGACCAAGGCCAAGAAGGACGAAAAGGCGAACAAGAAGTAAGTCGCTTCTGCGTCGACTTCGGGGGCCCCGCCGCAAGGCGGGGCCCCTTGTCGTTGGGGCCGGTCAATAATCCCGCTCACGATGATCCGCCTGCTGGTCGGCCTGGGCAACCCGGGCCCCGAATACGAACTCACACGACACAACGCCGGCTTCTGGTGGGTCGATGCGGCGGCACGCGCTCTCGGTGCCCACCTGGTGGCCGAACGTGCCTACTTCGGGCTGGTCGCGCGCGTGAACCGGCCCGCGGGCCCCGTCTGGATGCTCGAGCCGCAGACCTACATGAACCTGTCGGGCAAGTCGGTCGCGGCGCTGGCTCGCTTCTTCAAGATCGAGCCGGCGCAGATCCTCGTCGTGCACGACGAACTTGACCTGATGCCGGGCCAGATGAAGCTCAAGCTCGGTGGCAGCCACGCCGGCCACAACGGACTGCGCGACATCCACGCCCAACTCGGCAGCGCCGACTACTGGCGCCTGCGCTTGGGCATCGGCCACCCGGGGGTCAAAGCCGAGGTGGTGGACTACGTGCTGCGCAAGCCGCCGGCGGCAGAACGCGACGCCATCACCGGCGCGGTCGAACTGTCGCTGCAGTCGCTCGACCTGCTGCTCGCCGGCGAGATGGACAAGGCGATGATGAAGCTGCACGCCAAGCCGGCGCGGCCGAAGCCCCCGATCCCTGCCGCGGTCGAAGTACCGAAGGCGCCGTGACCCGACGCATCGGCGTTGCGTGCGCCGCCACCATGCTGGCGCTGGCGCTGGCGGCCGCGGCCGGGACTGCGCAGACGGTCTACCGCTGCGGCCCCGAAGGGCACGAGTATTCACAGACGCCGTGCAAGGACGGGCGTACGGTGGACGTCACCGACCCGCGCTCTGCCGCGCAGCGGCGCGAGGCGCAGCAGGCGGTCGAAGATCAGAAACGCCTCAACCAGCAGTTGGCGTCCGAGAGGCGCCAGCGCGAGGCTGCGGCGCAAGGCCTGGCGGCGACCGGTATCGTGTCGCCGCGACCGGCGGACGCCGCGGCGCCGGCTTCCGCCGCGCGCAGTACCAAGTCGGGCAAACCGACCGCCGGGGACAAGGCCTCGTCGACAACGGCGCGGGTTCAGCCGCCTCCAAAGAACCCCGCGCGCTGACGGGCTTCAGCCCGTGACGGGTGCGGTCAGGCGCTGGTACTTCGCGAGCAGTTGATCCTTCGTTTCCACGAAGTCCGGGTTGAGCGGAATGCAGCTCACGGGGCAGACCTGCACACATTGCGGCTCGTCGAAGTGGCCCACACACTCGGTGCACTTGTGGGGGTCGATCTCGTAGATCTCGATGCCCATGAAGATCGCCTGGTTCGGGCACTCGGGCTCGCAGACATCGCAGTTGATGCATTCGTCCGTGATCAGCAAAGCCATGGCTTCACCCCGGTGCGCGGACGAATGCGGCCCGCGCAAGCATGCACAGGCCTCGCTCGGCGGGGCGACGCATGCGTCGCCTGGATCCGCCTCGCGTGTCGGTGATCAGCAAGGCCATGGATTCACTCTTCGGGCGCCGCGACCCGTTCCTGCAGCCGCTGCAGCACCGAGGGTGCGACAAACTTGGAGACATCACCGCCCAAGGTGGCAATCTCGCGCACGAAGGTGCCACTGACGAACTGGAACTGGTCGCTCGGCGTCATGAAGACGGTCTCGACCTCGGGCATCAGCTGCCGGTTCATGCCGGCCATCTGGAACTCGTACTCGAAGTCACTGACGGCACGCAAGCCGCGCACGACCACCTTGCCGCCGAGGTCGACGACAAAATCGCGCAGCAGGCCGCGGAAGGCCATGACCTCGACGTTGCCGCAGGTGGCTGCAATCTCGCGTGCCATGTCCAGGCGCTCGGCAATCGTGAACATCGTGCGCTTGTGGTGCCCCGCCGCGACGGCCAGGACCAGCCGGTCGAAGAGGCTTGCGGCGCGCCGCATCAGGTCGGCATGGCCCAGCGTCATCGGGTCGAAGGTGCCCGGGTACACGGCGGTCAGTGGCGTCTTGTTCGTCAAGGCACGTCCTCCTGGGCGGGGCCTGGATGCGGCGCCAGTGTAGCGTCGCCGCAGCTCGGATCAGGCTGCGGCCGCGAGGTCGCGGCGGAGCAGTTGGTAGTGCACCTGCCCTGCACGGCCCCTGCGGTGAAGGCTCAGGCCCGCCGGCCATTCGAGCAGCGCCTCGCCGCCCTCTGCGTACACAAAACCGCCGGGGACCACGACACGGGCTGCCGCAGCCAGCGCTGCGCCCATCAAGCCGGCACCGTAGGGCGGGTCGAGAAACACGAGCTCGAACGACGCCACCGGCGCGCGCCCGAGCGACAGCAGCCCGTCACCGGGCTCGACACGCACGGCCTCGGCGTGCAGCCGTTCTTTCGTGGCGCGCAGACTGCTGACGATGAGCGGGTCGCGTTCGATGAGCACCACCTGCGCTGCCCCACGCGAGGCGGCCTCGAAACCGAGCGCACCGGTGCCGGCGAAGGCATCGATGCAGCGCCAGCCGCCCAGGTCCTGGCCGAGCCAGTTGAAGAGTGTCTCGCGCACCCGGTCGGGTGTCGGGCGCAGCCCCGGCCGCGCCGGGACCGGCAGCTTGCTGCGTTTCCACAGCCCGCCGATGAGGCGCACTTCGTTCGGCGGGCCGCCCCTGGACGTCACGGGCGGACCGGGATGCCGTCGCGCGCCAGCAGCGCCTTCGCCTGCGCGACGGTGAACTCGCCGTAATGGAAGATGCTCGCCGCCAGCACCGCGTCGGCGCCGCCGATGCGGATGCCCTCGGACAGATGCTCGAGCAGGCCGACGCCACCCGAAGCGACCACCGGCACCGGCACCGCATCGCTCACCGCACGGGTCAGTTCGAGGTCGAAGCCGCTTTTGGTGCCGTCGCGGTCCATGCTCGTGAGCAGGATCTCGCCCGCGCCCAACTCGGCCATCCGGCGCGCCCAGGCGACGGCGTCGAGGCCGGTGTTCTTGCGCCCGCCGTGGGTGTAGACGTCCCAGCCGCCGCCGCTTCGACGTTTCGAGTCGATGGCGACCACGATGCACTGCGCGCCGTATTTGTCCGAGGCGTCGCGGATGAGCTGCGGCGTCGCCACGGCAGCCGAGTTGAAACTTACCTTGTCGGCGCCGGCGTTTAGGAGCCGGCGCACGTCGTCGACGCTGCGCACGCCGCCGCCCACCGTGAGCGGGATGAAGACCTGCGACGCCACGGCTTCGATGATGTGCAGGATCAGGTCGCGCCCGTCGGAAGTGGCCGTGATGTCGAGGAAGGTCAGCTCGTCGGCGCCCTGCTCGTTGTAGCGCGCGGCGATCTCGACCGGGTCGCCGGCGTCACGCAACTCGACGAAGTTGACGCCCTTGACGACACGCCCGCCGGTGACGTCGAGGCAGGGAATGATTCTTTTGGCGAGCATGGACGGAGTATGGAGGGGGCCGGCGGACGCCGGCCCGGTGCGTTCAGACGACGCTCAGATCGCGGCGAGCTCGTCGGCGCGTGCCTGCGCCGCCGTGAAGTCGAGCGCGCCGGTGTAGATCGAGCGCCCGCAGATGACGCCGTCGATGCCCTCGGATTCGACCGCGCACAACCGTTCGATGTCGGCCAGGTCGCTCAGGCCGCCCGAGGCGATGACGGGGATCGTCAGCGCCTGCGCCAGCGTGACGGTGGCGTCGATGTTGATCCCGGTCAACATGCCGTCGCGGCCGATGTCGGTATAGATCACGGCTTCGACGCCGTAATCCTCGAACTTCTTTGCCAGGTCGACGACTTCGTGGCCGGTGAGCTTGCTCCAGCCATCGGTCGCGACCTTGCCGTCGCGCGCGTCGAGGCCGACGATGATGTGGCCGCCGAAGGCGCTGCACGCGTCCTTCAGGAAGCCCGGGCTCTTGACCGCCGCGGTGCCGATGATCACGTACGACAGGCCGCCGTCGAGCAGGCGCTCGATCGTGTCGAGGTCTCGGATGCCGCCGCCCAGCTGGACCGGAATCTCGTCACCCACTTCGCGCAGGATCGCCCGCACGGCGCTCTCGTTCACCGGCTTGCCGGCAAAGGCGCCGTTCAAGTCGACCAGGTGCAGGCGCCGCGCGCCGGCGTCGAGCCAGCGCCGCGCCATCGCGGCCGGGTCTTCGCCGAAGGTGGTAGAGGCGTTCATGTCGCCCTGTTGGAGGCGGACGCACTTGCCGTCCTTCAGATCGATGGCCGGTATCAGCAGCATGGCTCAGGCAGAGCGTGGTGGAGGAATTGGTGGCCGCGAGAAGAGCGGTTCAGGGTTTCCAGGACAGGAAATTGCGGTAGAGGCGCAAGCCGTGATCGGCGCTCTTCTCGGGGTGGAACTGGGTGGCGAAAATGTTATCCCGCGCCAGCGCACAGGTAAAGCGAGCACCGTAATCACATTCACCGGCGCTGTGGCGTTCATCCGACGGCGCTGCGTAGTAGCTGTGCACGAAGTAGAAGTAAGCGCCGTCGGGCACGCCCCGCCACAGTGCGTGCGGCCGCTGGGAAACCTGGTTCCAGCCCATCTGCGGGACCTTGAAGCGGCTGCCATCGGGCTGCAGCCGGCCTTCGAGCCGGAAGCGGCGCACCTGCCCTGGGATGAGGCCGAGCCCGGGTGTGTCCTGCTCTTCGCTGTGGTCGAGCAGCATCTGCATGCCCACGCAAACGCCCATCAGCGGCTTGTGAGTCGCCGCGTCGAGCACGGCGTCGCGCAACCCGGAGTCGCGCAACTCGCGCATGCAGTCGCGCATCGCGCCCTGGCCGGGCAACACCACACGCTCGCTGGCCAGCACGTCTTCGGGACGCGACGTGACGATGACCTCGACACCACTGCCGGCCGCCACATGCATCACGGCCTGCGACACCGAGCGCAGGTTGCCCATGCCGTAATCGACCACCGCGACGGTGCGCTTCATGGCGGGCCTAGAGCGACCCCTTGGTCGAGGGGATCACCCCGGCCGCGCGGGGGTCGGGCGTCAGCGCCATGCGCAAGGCCCGCGCGAAGGCCTTGAAGACGGTTTCGCACTGATGGTGGGCGTTGTCGCCCTTGAGGTTGTCGATGTGCAGCGTGACCAGCGCGTGGTTCGAAAACCCCTGGAAGAACTCGTAGGCAAGCTGGGTGTCGAATGCGCCGACCATGCCGGACTTGAAGGGCACGTCCATGTGCAAGCCCGGGCGGCCGGAGAAGTCGATCACCACACGCGACAGCGCCTCGTCGAGCGGCACGTAGGCGTGGCCGTATCGCGTGATGCCACGTTTGTCGCCCACCGCCTGCACCACCGCCATGCCGAGCGTGATGCCCACGTCCTCGACCGTGTGGTGGCCGTCGATGTGCAGGTCGCCCTTTGCTTCGATCTGGAGGTCGATCAGGCCGTGGCGCGCGATCTGGTCGAGCATGTGGTCGAAAAACCCGATACCGGTGGAAAGCGTGGCGGCGCCCGAGCCGTCGAGGTCGACCCGGACCCGGATTTGCGTCTCTTTCGTGTCGCGCCGGACTTCTGCAACCCGGTTCACAGGCTGGCTTTCAGGGCTTGCATCATCTGCGCATTTTCACCCGGCGTGCCCACCGTCAGGCGCAGGCAGTTCGCCAGCAGCGGGTGCAGGCCGGCGACGTGCTTGACCAGCACGCCGTGCGCCTTCATGCCCTCGAAGGTCCGCCGCGAGTCCGGCACACGCGCGAGGATCATGTTGGCCTGGCTCGGGAAGGCCTTCAGGCCCGGTATCTGGCGCAGCGCGGCCTGCAGGCGTTCGCGCTCGTCGCGCAGCAGCGCGGCCTGGCGTGCAAATTCGTCGGCATGTTCGAGCGCGAAGAGTGTCGCCTCGGCGTTGAGCACGCTCACGTTGTAGGGTGGGCGCACCTTGTCGATCTCGTCGATCAGCGCCGCGGCGCCGCACAGGTAACCCAGGCGAACCCCCGCGAGGCCAAACTTGCTCAGCGTGCGCATCACCAGCACGTGCGGGTGCATGGCCATGCGCTGCATCCAGGTGCGCGAGGAAAAGGGCTGGTAGGCCTCGTCGAAGACGACGAGTCCGTTCTGGTCGCCGACCGCCGCGACGAGGCGGTCGATCACCGCGTCGTCGAACAGGTTCGCGGTCGGGTTGTTCGGGAAGGCGATGTAGGTGATCGCCGGGCGGTGTTCCTCGATCGCCGCCAGCATCGCTGCGGCGTCGAGCTCGAAGTCGGCTGTCAACGGCACGCCGACGAACGCCATCCCTTGCAGGCGCGCCGAGACTTCGTACATCACGAAGCCGGGTACCGGCGCCAGCACCTTCGCGCCCGGCACATCGCAGGCGAGAGCGATCATGTCGATCAGCTCGTCGGAGCCGTTGCCGAGCATGAGCTTGCAGCCCGCGGGCAAGTCGACATGACGCGACAGCGCCGCGACCACATCGGCCACGCATTGCGCGGGGTAGCGGTTGATCGCCACCCTACCCAGGCGCGCGCCGAGTTCTTGTTGCAGTTCGGGCGGCAGCGTGAACGGGTTCTCCATCGCGTCGAGCTTGACGAAGCCGGCGCTCGGCTGGATCGCATAGGCGTGCATCGACTGCAGGTCGTGCCGCAGGGTGTGTTGAAGGCGCTGGGCCAGCGGTGTCATGCGGTGACATTCTCGGTCATGCGCCGCGCCGGCCGTGGCAGCGGCGCAAAGACAAACCCCGCCGCAGCGGGGTCGTCAGGCGGGCGAACTGGAGCCGTCAGGCCGTGGCCGGCTTGCAGCGGCGTGCCGCGAATCCCACCGCGGCCAACCCAGCCAGCATCAGCGCGTAGGTCTCGGGCTCGGGGATCGCCACTGCGATCATGTTGCCGCCGTAACCGCCCGCCCCTCTTTCCTGCCTGCCGGCGACGTCGAGCCAGACACAGACATCGATCCCGCAGTCGGCCTCGACCGTGAAGACACCGGAACCGATCGCCTGGGTGCGCTCGGCGTTGATATCGAAGACGACGGTGTTGCGATTTCCGTTCTTGATCGAACTGAGCACCACGAGGTCGAACTCGAGCGGCCCCTGCGCCTCGATCAAGAAGTCGTTGAACGAATAGTCCCCCGGCGACATCGCCGAGACATCGATGTTCCAGATATCGAAGAATGGCACCGGATCCGTCAGGGCGCGTGCCGCCGACGGGGCGATGCGCGCGTTGATGCCCCGGCCGAAGCCGTCGAGTTGGTACTGGCCCGCAGCCAACTCGACGAATCTTGCCGTCGTGTAGGTTGTTTGCGTGACCGCGAAGCTGCTCGAAGCCCAGGCCGTCAAGACGAACCCCAGCGTTGCGACTCTCAGATTCATGGCTTTCCCCGTCTGTGGTGCGCGCCAAACACAAGGAGTCGAACCCGCCCTGCGTCTCGGCAACAATCGAATGTGAGAAGTATGCACGGTTGTAACAGCGTCCGCCGCGTCTGAAGCAGGGCACCCCCCCGCGTTCAAGGGGGGTCGCGGGCCGTGCATGATCGCGCCATGACCGATCAGGAGCAGATCGAAGCCGCCATCGCCGCCCTGGAGGCTCAGCGCGTGCTGCTCGGCGACGC
>DATDER010000064.1:0-7672 GCA_036523095.1 Rubrivivax sp. | reverse complement strand
GGTCGCGCTGCAGCCCGGCCGCGCCACGTCGGGCAGCTTCGCGCCGCCACCGGACAAACCCCACCGAGGCCTCCCGGCTTCCATCCAGGCGCTGCTGCGCCGCGGCTGATCCCACCACTCGCCACCAAGCACCGAGCGCACAGAAAGACCCAATGGACCGACGTCACTTCCCTCTCGTTTGATTTCCGATCCCCCACACCCATTCACCGGAGAAGACCGCCATGAAGAACTTTTACCGCAGCGCACTCGCCGCCGCAATCGCCCTCGCCGTCCTGGTGCCCGCGCAAGCGCAGGACCGCATCAAGTTCAAGGCCGTGGGCCAGCCGCTGGCCACCGGCCTGATCCAGAAGAACAAGGAACAGCCGTTCTTCGAGAACTTCGCGGCACGCACCGGGTTGCCGATCGACGTCGACTACAAGCCGATCGACACGACGGGCATCAAGGACACCGAGCAACTGCGCGTGATGAAGGCCGGGCTGTTCGACATCGTCTCGCTGCGTGTGTCGCAGAACTCGCGCGACGAACCGACCATCCTCGGCCTTGACCTGGTCGGCGCGAGCCCCGACTACGCCACCGGCCGCAAGGTGGCCAAGGCCTACTTCGCCACCGTCGACGCGCGCCTGCAGCAGCAGTTCAACGTCAAGCTGCTCGGCGTCTGGCCCTTCGGCCCGCAGATCTTGTTCTGCAAGAAGCCGATCACCAAGCTCGCCGACGTCAAGGGCCTGAAAGTGCGCGTCTACGACCAGAACCTGGCCAAGTTCATCGAGCTGGTCGGCGGCACGCCGGTGCCGATCTCGTTCGCCGACACACACCAGTCGCTGTCGCTGGGGGTCGTCGACTGCGCGATCACCGGCCCGAGCAGCGCGAACTCGGCCGGCTGGCCCGAGGTGACGACGCACCAGCTGCCGCTGGGATTCCAGATGGCGACGAACGGCTATGCGATCACGACGAAAGCCTGGAACAGCCTCAAGCCCGACCAGCAGGTCAAGCTGCAGGCGGCGTTCGACGCGCAGACCGAAGAGGTCTGGAAATACTCCGAGGAGCTGTTCCAGGACGCGTTGAACTGCAACGCCGGCCAGGACCCGTGCACCACCGGCAAGAAGTTCAAGCTCGTCAACGTGCCGGTCTCGCCCGCCGACATCGAGCTGATCCGCAGTGCGGTGACCAAGGTCAGCTTGCCGGCCTGGTCCGAGGTGTGCGACAAGTCCAATCCCGGCTGCTCGGCGAAGTGGAGCGCGACGGTCGGTGGTCCGGTACTGGGGCTGAAGTGAACGGCGCGCCGACGCCGGCGATGGGCGCCCGCACGGCGCGCGACGCGCCCGCCGTTCCTGCGGCTGGCGCAGCCAAGGCGACCAGCATGAAGGACCGCATCGAAACACTTCTGGCGACGATCTTCGGCGGCATCTTCCTGCTGCTGTCGGCGGTCGTGGCGGTGGAGACGGTGAGCCGCAAGGTCTTCAACATCTCGCTGCAGGGCGCCGACGAGCTCGGCGGTTACGCGCTGGCGGTCGGCTCGACGATCGCCTTCAGCCTGGCGCTGATGGGACGCAACCACATCCGCGTCGATGTCTTTCACGACAGGTTCCCGCGCGGCGTGCAGGCGGCGATGAACTGGCTGTCGATCGTCGCATTGGCGGCCTTCGGCGCCTTCATCTCGTGGCTCGCCTTCAAGGTCATCGGCGACACGCTGCAGTACCGCAGCACCGCGCAGACGCCTTGGGCGACGCCGCTGATCTGGCCGCAGAGCGTCTGGTACGCCGGGCTGACGATCTTCGCGCTGGTCTCTGCCGGCTACGCCTTGCGCGCGACGCTGCTGCTGTTCACGAACCGCATCGACACGCTGAACCACGACTTCCACCCGAAGAGTGCGAAGGAAGAACTGAAGGAAGAGCTGGAAGACCTGGCACAGCGCCAGGGCGTCGAGCAAGGAGAGATCAAATGAGCGTCGGACTGTTCGGCATCGCCTTCGTGGCGATGATCGGGATGATGCTGATCGGGCTGCCGATCGCCGTCTCGATGGCATTGGTGGGCATCGCCGGCGGCATCGCTGCCTACGGCGTACCCTTCATGGAGTCGATCGCACCAGTGGTCTGGGGCGTGCAGAACGAGAACCTGCTGACTTCGATCCCGCTGTTCGTGCTGCTCGGCGAACTGCTGCTGCGTTCGGGCATTGCCGACCGCATGTACATCGCGTTGTCGGCCTGGCTGGGCCGCCTGCCCGGCGGGCTGCTTCACACCAACATCGGCAGCTGTGCGTTGTTCGCGGCGACCTCGGGGTCGTCGGTGGCCACCGCGGCCACGGTCGGCACGGTGGCGCTGCCCTCGCTCCACAAGCGGGGCTACTCGATGCGCGCGTCGCTCGGATCGCTGGCCGCCGGCGGCACCCTGGGCATCCTGATCCCGCCCAGCGTGAACATGATCGTCTACGGCTCGCTGACCAACACCTCGATCGGCAAGCTGTTCATCGCCGGCATCATCCCCGGGCTGCTGCTGACCGGCTGCTTCATGCTGTGGATCTGGATCTCCAGCGTGATGAGCGGCAAGGTAAAGCGCGAGGACAAGGTGCCACTGGCCGAGCGCCTGCGCACGCTGCAGTTCCTGATCCCGCCGCTCGTCGTCTTCGGCATCGTGATGGGCAGCCTGTACTTCGGCATCGCCACCACCACCGAGAGTGCCGCCCTGGGCGTGATCGCGGCGCTGTTCTTCGTCGCGCAGTCGGGCAAGCTGAGCTGGGAGGTGCTGCGCACCTGCTTTATCAGTACCGCGCGGGTGAGCGGCATGATCCTGCTCATCATCGTCGCCGCGTTCATCCTGAACCTGACGATCAGCATGACCGGCGTGGCCGAGGCGATGACGAAGTGGGTGGCCGGCATGGGCCTCAATGGCACCGGGTTCATCCTGGCGCTGATGCTCTTCTACCTCGTGCTCGGCATGTTCATGGACGTGCTGTCGATGCAGGTAGCGACGATTCCGATCACCTTCCCGATCGCGGTGGCGCTGGGCGTGGACCCGATCTGGTTCGGCATTTTCATCGTGCTGATGTGCGAGTTGGGCCTGATCACGCCACCGGTGGGCATGAACCTGTTCGTGGTGCACGGGATCCGGCCCGACAAGGGCGGGCTCGAGGATGTGATCTGGGGTGCGCTGCCCTACGCGGCGATCATGATCCTGTTCACGCTGTTGTTGCTGGTGGTGCCGGGCCTCGCGACCTGGTTGCCGGCGCACATGTGATGCGGCCGGTGGTGATGGACGATGCCCTCTGGCGGCTCTCGGCCGCCGAATTGCAGCGCCGCTACCGCGACGGTAGCTTGACGCCGCTGGCCGTGACACAGGCAGTGCTGGCGCGCATCGATGCGGTCAACCCGCGCCTGAACGCCATGGTGGCGCGGCGCGACGATGCCGTGCTGGCCGAGGCCGCGGCAGCAACCCGGCGCTTCGCGACAGGCGTGCCGCTGTCGCCGCTGGACGGCATCCCGCTCAGCGTGAAGGACAGCCTGTTCACCGCCGATCTGCCAACCACCTGCGGCACGGCTGCGCTGCGCGACCATCGCCCGGCGCACGACGAGCTCGCAGCCGGCCGCGCACGCGCCGGGGGGGCGCTGCTGATCGGCAAGACCAACGTGCCCGAGTTCGCCAACGATGGCTACACCGCCAACCCGCTGTTCGGCGTCACCGGCAACCCGTGGGCCCCGGCGTTGACGCCGGGCGGCTCCAGCGGCGGCGCGGTGGCTGCGGTGGCGGCCGGCTTCGGTCCGCTGGCGATCGCTCAGGACGGCGGCGGCTCGATCCGCCGCCCGGCCTCGCACACCGGGCTGGTCGGCCTCAAACCCTCGCTCAGCGCCTGGCCGCGCCACCACACCCTGCCCGGTCTGCTGCTGGACTTCGACTGCATCGGCCCGGTCGCGCGCACGGTCGCCGACGCACGACTGCTGTTCGATGCCGTGCGCGGCGCGTCGGCCGTCGACCGCTCGTCGATGGCGGCGTCCTACGCGGCCGCGCAGCCGCGAGCGCAGGGAGCGCTGCGCCTGCTCTACGTCGAACATCTGGACGCCAACCCGCTGGACCCGCAGATCGCCGCGAGTTGCCGCCAAGCCCTGCAGCAGTTCGAGGCCTTGGGTCACCGCGTCGAATTCGGTGCCTTGCCGGTCGACGTGAGCTACCTGAGAGATGCCTGGCCGGAGATTGGCCAGGTCGGCCTGGCTGCGATGTTCGACAGCCATCCCGACTGGGAGGCACAGGCGAGCACGAAGTACCGCGAAGGGGCCGACGCCGGCCGGCGCGTTTCGGGCGCGCGCGTGTGGCAGATCATGGAGCACGTCACGCGCCTGCGGCGCGAGTGCGCGGCACTGTTCGAGCGCGTGGACGTGATCGTGATGCCCGCCGCTGCGGCGCTGCCCTGGCCCGCGCACGAGCCTTACCCGACACGCATCGACGGCCAGGAGGTCGGCCCGCGCGGCCATGCCGCCTACACCGGCTGGGTCAACGCTGCCGGCCTGCCGGGGCTGGCCTTGCCGGCGCGACCCTCTCGCGAGGGCCTGCCGATCGGCATCCAGCTGATTGGCCCCTATGGCCACGACGAGCTCCTGCTCGACCTGGGTGCCGCCTACGAGGCACTCGACCCCTGGGCCGATCGCTGGCCCGCACTTTGAGGCACCCCCCGCCATGAACGCCATCGACGCCGCCGTGCAAGCTCTGCTGCAAGCCCGGCGCACCCGCGAGACGACGGCCGCGGCCGATGTGCCACTGCCCGATGCCGCCGCCGCCTATGCGGTGCAGGCTGGCGTGGCGCAGGCCCTCGGCTGGTTCGGCGACGCCGCCCCTCGCCACTGGAAATCCGGCGGACCCTCGCGCGACGCGGTGCTCACGCACGCGCCACTGCCGCCCATGGGTGTGTGGGCCAGCCCGGCCGACGCACGCGCGCGGTCGTGGCCCTTCCACTTCCGCGGCATCGAGGCCGAGGTCGCATTGCGCCTGGGGCGCGACGTCGACGCGGCACTTGCCGCGACGCTCGAGGTCGCGGCAGCCACGGCGCTGGTCGACGCGATGTGTGTGTCGATCGAACTCGTCGACTCGCGCTGGGTCGAGGGCCGCAGCGCGCCGCCGCTGGCCAAGCTGGCTGACCTGCAGTTGCACGGCGCGCTGGTGCTCGGCGAATGGGTTCCGTTCGCGGCCCGCGACTGGGGCGCGCAGACCTGCGTGTTGTCGATCGGCGATGCCGCGCCGCAGACCTTTCGCGGCACGCATTCGATGGGGGACCCCGCCTTCGTGCTGCCGGCCTGGCTGCGCCACGCCACGCGCGACGGCAGCGTGCTGCCCACCGGCACGGTCGTCACGACCGGCACCTGGTGCGGCCTGCCCATGGCGTCGGCCGGCGACCGGGTCGTCGCCGAGTTCCCGGGCATCGGACAGGCTGCCGTGCAGCTCTGAGCGTCCCGACTCCCCAACCACGAGGATTACCCCGCGATGATCCCTGGACCACCACGGCAGCGGCCGTCACTTCCTGCAGATCCCCGGCCCGAGCCCGGTGCCCGATCGCATCCTGCGCGCGAGCTGTCCGGGGTGCGACTGCTCGGCCCGCGCTTGCGCCAGGACATGCCGCCGTGCCTGACGCGGCCCAGCGTGCGATGAGTGCCACGCCTCAGCCGAGAACGCTGCGCGTCGTGATCGCCGGGGAAGTCTTCTCCGCAGCATTGAACCCCGAGGCCCCGCTCACCGTGGCGGCGTTTGTCAAGCTGCTGCCTTATCGGCAGAAGATGATCCATGTGCGCTGGAGCGGCGAAGCCTGCTGGATACCGCTGGGCGAGTTCCAGCTCGGTGTCGGCTTCGAGAACCACACCAGCCACCCGGCCCCAGGCGACGTACTCTTTTACCCGGGCGGTTACAGCGAGACCGAGTTGCTCATTGCCTACGGCGCCTGCAGCTTTGCCAGCCGAATGGGGCCGCTGGCAGGCAACCATTTCATGACGCTTCTCGCCAGCCGCGACAGGCTGCGCGCACTGGGCCGGCGCGTGCTGTGGGAAGGTGCAGTGGACGTGCTGTTCGAGGCTGATGACGCCTCCGGGAGTCTGTGACCCCCGTGCTGCCGAGCTGACGGACGCGGCCGACCGTGACCGGCTGATCCAGACCCCAGCCGGTCTTGCGCGACACCGTCGCCGCGCGGCACGCGGCCAGCGGCCGCGATTCAAGCCGGCGTGGCGGCGAACAGGCAGGCCTCGACCGCGGCCGGGTCGTTGACCGTGCGCACCGCGTCGTAAGCGAGTTGCGCCTGCGGGTGGCGCCGGCGCAGCAGATTCAACCACTGCTTCAGGCGGCCGGCGCGGTGTTTGGCCGCGACACCACGACCCACCAGCTGCCAGTAGTGGAGCAGCAGCGGCTGCAGCGCACCCCAGCGTGGCAACGGCGCACCCGGTGAACGGATCGCCAGCGCCAGCGCGGGGTCGGCGACGATGCCGCGCCCGAGCATCAATGCGTTGCAGCCCGACACCTCGACGCAGCGGCGGGCGTCTTCGGCGGTCCAGATCTCGCCGTTGGCCACCACAGGCAACGCCACCGCCTCGCGAATCCGTGCGATGTGCTCCCAGTAGGCCGGCGGCCGGTAGCCGTGGGCCTTGGTGCGTGCGTGCACCACCAGCTCCGACGCGCCGGCGCTGGCGATCGCCTGCGCGCAGTCGAGCATGCGCGCGTGGTCGGCGTTGCCCAGGCGCATCTTGGCCGACACCGGCATCGCCGCCGGCACCGCGCGCCGCACCGCGGCGACGATGCGGTGCACGAGCTCGGGTTCGTCGAGCAGCACCGCCCCGCCGCGGTGGCGGTTGACCGTCTTCGCCGGGCAGCCGAAGTTGAGGTCGATCCCGGCGGGACCGAGCGCGGCCAGCGCGCCCGCGTTGTCGGCCAGGCAGGCCGGGTCGGAGCCGAGCAGCTGCGCGCGCACCGGCGTGCCGGCGGGCGTGCGGCCGCCGTGGTGCAGTTCGGGGATCACGCGCGTGAAGACGCGGTCGGGCAGCAGCTGATCGGTGACGCGGATGAACTCCGAGACACAGCGGTCGATACCGCCGACACGCGTGATGACGTCGCGCAGCATGTGGTCGAGCAGGCCTTCCATCGGCGCGAGAAGAATCAGCATGGCGCGCAGTGTAGGCAAGCCGGCACCGCACAATGCGGCTGCTCAAAACCACCGCCGAGACCCGTGATGACCGTCCATTTGAAGAAGCCCGCTGCGACCCACATCCCCGTCCACCTGGTCGACCGCGCCTCGTTCGCGGAGATCAGCGGGCGCCTGCCCGCAGCGTCGCGGCGCTGGTTCGCCAGCACCGGCTTCAGCGGTGCGGCCGACACCCATGTACTGCTGCCCGACGCTGCCGGCGCGATCCAGGCCGTATGGGCCGGCGTGCACGACGTGCGGCACCCGTTCGTGCTCGCCGCGCTGCCGCGTTGTCGGCCAGGCAGGCCGGGTCGGAGCCGAGCAACTGCGCACGCACCGGCGTGCCGGCGGGGGTGCGCCCGCCGTTCATCAACTCGGGCACGATGCGCCTGAACACACGGTCGGGCAGCAGCTGGTCGGTGACGCGGATGAACTCCGACACGCAGCGGTCGACGCCGCCGACGCGCGTGAGCACGTCGCGCAGCATGTGGTCGAGCAGGCCTTCCATCGGCGCGAGAAGAATCAGCATGG
>DATDER010000063.1:0-18729 GCA_036523095.1 Rubrivivax sp. | reverse complement strand
CATGAACCCGAGCCACTTCGCGGTCGCGCTGAAGTACGACGAGCACACGATGGGCGCGCCGCGGGTGCTCGCCAAGGGTGCCGACCTGATGGCCTTCCGGATCCGCGACGCCGCCAAGGCGGCGCAGGTGCCGGTGCTCGAGGCGCCGCCGCTGGCACGAGCGCTCTTCGCCCACGCCGAGGTCGACCGCGAGATCCCGGCCGCACTCTTCTCGGCCGTGGCGCAAGTGCTGGCCTGGGTCTACCAGCTGCGTGCGGCGACGGCCGGGCGGGGGCTGCCGCCCGGTGACCTGCCCGAGCTGGCGGTGCCGCCCGAGCTCGACCCCGCGAATGCCAAGGTCGATGCCGAACCGGAGGCTGAGGCATGAACGCGTTGATGCAGACGCTGCAGGCCTGGCTCGGCCCCAAGGCCGGCTTCCTGAGGGCGCTCACGGCGCCGATCTTCATCGTCATGGTGCTGGCGATGATGGTGCTGCCGCTGCCGCCCTTTGCGCTCGACCTGCTCTTCACCTTCAACATCGCGCTCTCGCTGATGGTGATGATGGTCGCGGCGACGATGACCAAGCCACTCGACTTCGCCGCGCTGCCTTCGGTGCTGCTCGTCACGACGTTGCTTCGGCTCTCGCTCAACGTCGCGTCGACACGAGTCGTGCTGATGGACGGCCACACCGGACCTGGCGCCGCCGGCCAGGTCATCGAGTCCTTCGGCCACTTCCTGATCGCCGGCAACTTCGCCGTCGGCCTGATGGTGTTCGCGATCCTGGTCGTCATCAATTTCATCGTCGTGACCAAGGGTGCAGAGCGCATCGCCGAGGTCGGCGCGCGTTTCACGCTCGACGCGATGCCGGGCAAGCAGATGGCGATCGACGCCGATCTGAACGCCGGCCTGATCGACGAGAAAGAGGCGAAGCAGCGCCGTGCCGACGTCGGCGAAGAGGCCGACTTCTTCGGCTCGATGGACGGTGCCAGCAAGTACGTGCGCGGCGACGCCGTGGCCGGGTTGCTGATCCTGTTCATCAGCGTCATCGGCGGCTTCGCGATCGGCATGCTGCAACACGACCTGTCGGCACGCCAGGCCGCCGACAGCTACATCCTGCTCGCGGTCGGCGACGCGCTGGTGGCGCAGATCCCGGCGCTGCTGATCTCTGTCTCAGCCGCGATGGTGGTTTCGCGCGTGGGCAAGGAGCAGGACGTCGGCACCCAGATCAGGCAGCAGGTCTTCGACTCGCCGCGTGCGATCGGTGTCACCGCCGGCATCGTCGGCGCGCTCGGCCTCGTGCCGGGCATGCCGAACCTGGTCTTCCTGCTCATCGGCGGCGCGCTCGCCGCGCTCGCCTACAGCGTGCGCCGGCGCCAGATGAAGCCGGCCGCACCCGAACGTGCGGCGGGCGGCACCGAAGCGCCCGCGCTCAATGCAGAAGCAAGCTGGGACGACCTGACGCCGGTCGACACGCTCGGCCTCGAAGTCGGCTACCGGCTGATCGCGCTCGTCGACAAGGCGCGCAATGGCGAGCTGTTCGGGCGCATCAAGGGTGTGCGCAAGAAGTTCGCGCAGGACGTCGGTTTCCTGCCGCCGCCGGTGCACATCCGCGACAACCTGGTCGACCTCAAGCCCGGCATGTACCGCGTCACTCTGCGCGGCGCGGTGGTGGGTGAGGGCGAGGCCTTCCCCGGCATGTTCCTCGCCATCAACCCCGGCGGTGCGACGCAGGCCTTGCCCGGCGCCAAGACCACCGACCCCGCTTTCGGGCTGCCCGCGGTGTGGATCGAAGAACGCCACCGCGAGATGGCCCAGATGGCCGGATTTACGGTTGTTGATTGCGCGACCGTCGTGGCGACCCACCTTTCACACTTGATGCAGGTGAATGCGGCCCGCCTCCTGGGCCGTGTGGAAACCCAGGCCCTGGTGGATCACGTGACGAAGCTGGCTCCCAAACTGATCGAAGACGTGGTTCCCAAGATGGTCGGCATTGCGACGCTGCAGAAGGTGCTGCAGCTGCTGCTCGAAGAGGGCGTGCACATCCGCGACATGCGCTCGATCGTCGAGTGCCTGGCCGAACACGCCGCCACCGCGACCGACCCGGGCGAACTCGCACGCCGCATCCGCGTCCATCTGGCGCCGGCGATCGTGCAGCAGATCTACGGCGCGGTGAAGGAGCTCGATGTGATCGCGCTCGAACCCGACCTCGAACGCCTCGTCGCCCAGGCGCTGAACTCGCCACACGGCGCCGCGCTCGACCCCGGTGTGGCCGACACGCTGACGCGCAGCGCCGCCGACAGTGCACGCCGGCAGGAAGACCTCGGCGTGCCGGCCTGCCTGCTCGTGCCCGACCCGCTGCGTGCGCCGCTCGCGCGCCTGCTCAAACGTGCCGCGCCGCGCCTGAAGGTGCTGGCGCACAGCGAAATTCCTGAAACCCACTCGATCCGCATCGGTTCAGTCATCGGAGCTCCCGCATGAACGTAAAGCGCTTCACAGCCAAGACCTCGCGCGACGCGCTCACTCTGGTGCGCGAGGCCTTCGGTGCCGACGCCATCGTGCTCTCGACCCGGCCCTGCCTGGACGGCGTTGAAGTGCTCGCGATGGCACCCGACCAGGTGCAGCAGTTCGAGCGCATCGCCACGCCGGCCGCGCTGCCCGTCGCGGCTGCGCCCGTCGCGCCGCCCGCCGCGGTGCCGGCCACGACGGTGACGCAGGACGCCGAGCGCCTGGCGATGAGCACCTTGTCGTTCCAGGACTACGTGCGCGATCGCATGCTGCGCCGCCGACGGGCCGAGATCGGCCCGGTGATACCCGCCAAGGTGGCAGCGCCCGCCGTCGTCGCGGCGCCTCCTGCAGCGAAGGCCCTCACCCCGCGTGTGGCAGACCCGGTCCTGCACGACCCCGAGTTGTCCGTGCCGGCCGTGGTGCCCGCACCGGTGGCTCAGGCAGCGCCTGCGGTCGAGGCCCCCGCGTCGCAGCGCGAACAGCTTGCCGTCATGAGCGAGCTGCGTTCGATGAAGGGCCTGATCGAAGAACGTTTCGGCGCCCTGGCGTTCATGGAGAAGCTGCAACGCCAGCCGCGCCAGGCGCTGCTGTCGCAGAAGCTGCTCGATTGCGGCTTTTCGCCCGCGCTGATCCGCAAGATGGTGGACAGCCTGCCGAACGACATCGAGGAGATGGCCTGGGCCGCGAGCGTGCTCGAACGCAACCTCGCCACCGCCGAGGGCGAACCGGCACTCGAGGATACGGGCGGTGTCTTCGCACTCATCGGCTCCACCGGTGTCGGCAAGACGACGAGCACTGCCAAGCTGGCGGCGGCTTTCGCGACCAAACACGGCGCGGCTCAGCTCGGCCTGGTCACGCTCGATGCCTACCGTGTCGCCGCCCACGAGCAGCTGCGCACCTACGGCCGCATCCTCGGCGTGCCGGTGCACACCGCACACGACCGCGCCTCGCTCGAAGACCTGCTCGACCTGCTGGCGGGCAAACGCATGGTGCTGATCGACACCGCCGGCATGGCGCAGCGTGACAGCCGCACGCGCGAGCTGCTCGACATGCTGAGCCACCGCGCGATCCAGAAACTGCTCGTCGTCAACGCGGCGGCGCAGGGCGAGACGATCGAGGACGTGCTCGTCGCCTACCGCGCCGCAAGCTGCCGCGGTGTCGTGCTGTCCAAGCTCGACGAAGCGGTGAAGGTGGGCCCGGCGCTCGACGCGATGATCCGCCACAAGCTCAAGGTGCTGGCGGTGGCGAACGGCCAGCGTGTGCCCGAGGACTGGCACCGCCTGTCGGCACAGACGCTGGTGCAGCGCGCGCTGCGCAGCGGCGGTACCGCGGCGTGGAAGCTCGACGCCGGCGATGTGAACCTGGTTTTTGCCGGGCTGCCGCAGCCCGTGCTGCCCGCACAAGTGCCAGCGAGCGTCGACTGAGCCGGGCGCAGCTGACGATGAACGATTTCTACGCCCACTCGCGGCCCGCGCCGCTCGACCAGGCCGACGGCCTGCGCCGCATCTTTGCGGGTTCGCCGCGGCGTTTCCTGGCCTTGGCGAGCAACCCGCACGCACCATTCAGCGGCATCGCGCTCGAGCGCCTGACGGCCACGCTGGCGCTGCTCGGGCGCAAGGTGCTCGTCGTCGACGCCGCCGACGGTTCGCCCGCAGCGAGCGAAGCGGCGGCGCTCGAGATCGCGCCCTGCATCGAACAGCTGTCACCCACCATCGCCTACCTGGCGGCGCGCGGGCTGCCGCTGCGTTTTGTCAACACACGCGGCTCCTCGGCACGCCTGCTCGACGAACTCGCCGCCGCCGCGCCGCAGTGCGGCGTGGTACTGGTGCATGCCAGTGCGGCCGACCTGGCGCGCCTGTTCACGCAGCGCACCGCACGCCCGCTGCTGCTGGCGAGCGACCACCCCGAAAGCGTCAAACACGCCTACGCGTCGATGAAGCTGCTGGCCCAGCGCTGCGGCTGGCTCAGCGCCGACCTGCTGCTCGTGGCGCCACCGCATTCGCCGCGCCTGCCGCAGATCGCCAGCACGCTCGCGAGCTGCGCCGACACCTTCATCGGCGCGGCCTTGACCGCCTGGTCGGCGGTCGACCCCGCGGGTGCAGCGAGCGAGGCGCCGTGCGATGCGCTGCGCCGCCTGATAGAGGCGCAGCTCGGCCTCGACGACGAGCGCACGTCCGCACCGGCGTGGCCCGCGCGCACGAACGTCGCGAACGTCGCCCCCTCAACGCCGCACCACTGATCACCCTGCCGGAGTTCCCCATGTACACCCAAAAGGGCCAGCTGGATGCCAGCTCGATGCTCAAGCAATACAGCCCGCTGGTGCGCCGGCTCGCACACCAGATGATCGCCAAACTGCCAGCGAACGTCGAGATCGACGACCTGATCCAGGTCGGCATGATTGGCCTCAACGACGCGCTGTCGCGCTTCGACGTGGCGCAGGGCGTGCAGTTCGAGACCTTCGCGACCCAGCGCATCCGCGGCGCGATGCTCGATGAGCTGCGGGGCACCGACTGGATGAGCCGCGGCGACCGGCGCCACCAGCGCTCGATCGAATCCGCGGTGCACAAGCTCGAGCAGAAGCTCGGCCGCGCGCCGAACGAAAGCGAGATCGCGGCCGAGATGGGCCTCGAACTCACGGTCTATCAGGAGTTGCTGGGCAAGGTGCGCGGCACGCAGCTGGTCTACCTGGAAGACATGAGCGGCGACGACGGCGACGACGACTACCTCGACCGCCACGTCGTCGACGAGGCGGCGAACCCGCTCGGCCGCTTGTCAGATCAGAAGATGCGCGAGGCGCTCGTTGCGGCGATCGAGAACCTGCCCGAACGCGAGCAGTACGTGATGAGCATGTACTACGAGCAGGACATGAACCTGAAGGAAATCGCGGCCGTGCTCGGTGTCACCGAGTCGCGGGTGTGCCAGCTGCACAGCCAGTCGATCGCGCGCCTGCGCACCCGCTTGCGCGAGTGGTGAGTTCCTAGAGCAGCCACTCGATCGGCAGCCACGAGAACACCTCGACCAGGCTGCGCCGGACGAGGCCGCTCTGCGGCTCGGTCGTATGGACCACGCCGCCGCTGTCGAGCCACTGCAACTGTCCGTCGGGTGAGAGCTTGACTTCGTAGGCGGCGTCGGGGGCGATCCGGTCGAGCGCGCCGGACAGCTGGGCCGCGAGCCGCGGGCTGTCGATGACCATGCCCATTTCCGTGTTGAGGCGGGCCGAGCGCGGGTCGAGGTTGAAGGAGCCGACGAAGAGCCGGCTTCGGTCGACGGAAAAGGTCTTCGCATGCAGGCTCGCCTTGGAGTTGCCGCCGCCGCTGCTGCCGCCCAACCCGCCGCTGCCACCGCCCTTGCTGCGCTGCGCCGCAGCCGTCTCGGCCGACGGCTTCAACTCGAACAGCTGGACACCGGCGCGCAGCAGATCCTTGCGCCGCTTGGCGTAGCCCGCGTGCACCGCGGCGACGTCGGTGGCGGCGAGCGAGTTGGTCAGCACCCGCACCCGCACCCCGCGCCGGGCCAGCGTCGCCAGCGCTTCGGTGCCGGCGTCGCCCGGCACGAAGTAGGGCGACACCAGATCGACACCGTCTCGAGCCAGCCCGAAAGATTCTTGCAGTTTCGGCAACAGTTGCAGGTCGACACGCTCGGGTGGGTTCAGCACTTTTTCGGGCTCGTCGAACACGAGCCGGGCCGCCGCCCACTCGATCTGCGGCCGGCCGGCCAGCAGGTCCTGCACCTGCGGCGAACGCTCCAGTGCCCGCAGGTATGCAGCCGCTTCGGCCGAGTCGCGCACCTTCTGCACCTGGGCGCGGAAGGTCGCATCGGCCATCGGCTCGACACCGACGAGCAGCGTCGCAGCCGGGTAGGCTGAAGGGCTGTTCCAGTAGCGGTCGAACAGCGTCGACACCTCGCGCACCACGTCGCCGACGGCGACCACGTCGAGGTCGGCGAAGCTCGTCCCCTGGCCAGCTTCGAAGTACTCGTCGCCGATGTTGCGCCCGCCGACCACAGTGGCCTGGTTGTCGACCGTGAAGGACTTGTTGTGCATGCGGCGGTTCAGGCGCGAAAAGTCGGTGGCGTAACCCACGAGCCTGGAGCCGCGGTTCGCAAAGGGGTTGAACAGGCGCAGCTCGATGTTCGGGTGGGCGTCGACGAGCGCCAGCAGCGGGTCCATCCCGCCGGTATTGTTGTCATCGAGCAGCAGGCGCACGCGCGCGCCGCGGTCGGCGGCGCGGCGAAGCTCGTCGAACATCAGCGTGCCGGTGGCGTCGGCGTGGAAGATGTAAGTCTGGAGGTCGATCGAACGCTCGGCCGCGCGTGCCAGCAGCACGCGGGAGGCGAAGGCGTCGCGGCCGTCGGCCAGCGCCACCACGCCCGCCTCGCCGCTGTGGCCGCGTGTGATCGGCTCGATCGCTTTGGCCAGCTGCGTGCCCGAGGTGTCGACCAGGGCCTGCGACGCCACCTTGTCAGGGGTGGCGGGCAAGCTCGCGCAACCGGCTAACACGGCCAGCGCCGCAAGCAGGCCGCACAGTCCGGCCGACGGGATGCGGGCGGGGCTATTTCGCACCACTCGGCTTGACGGGGTACTTGGCGAATGCAGCACTCACCGCGGCATCGAGCGCGGGTTGCACGTTGTCGAGCGAGTTCTGTGTCACCGTGCCGGTGACCACTCCTTCCCATACGAGCTGCTTGAGCGCCGAGTCGACGACGTCGACGTTGAGCGTGCCTCCCTTGTACGGTGTGACGATGGTCTGGTTGGGGTAGGGTGGCCAGGCCGAGTACATGCCGTTGCGGTGGCCGAGGCGCATGCCACGCGCTTCGAGTTCGCGCTGCGTCGCAGTCTTCAGGTGCTGCGAAGTCGCGGCCGGCGAGAGGCAGGACGGGATCGATCGGGAGGGCATGCGGGGTGTCAACTCCTGGTTGTGGTGGCAGGCCGCGCAGCATGTCTCAGCGCAGGTACACCGAATGGAAGCGCGCCAGTATCTGGTCGCCGCCGAGCAGCGTCAAACCCTCGCCCTCGATTCGGTAGCGCTGGGTGTCGCGCAGCGCACCGAGCACGCGTGCCTCCAGTTGATCGAGGGCCGACGTGCAGCGCGTCGGCGCTGGTCTCGGGAGCACGAAGAACAAGGCATCGGCATCGACTTCATAGCGCCCATCGAGGGCGTTGCAACCACTGAATCCGAACAGGCGCAGGCCGCTGGAGGACAGGGTGATCCGCACTTCGCGCTGCTGGCCCGGCAGCATCGCGTGCGCCGTGCCGCCCAGTTCCACCAGCTTCCAGTAAGTGTTGCGCAGCGCGGCCCGCGGCGGCGCAGTGCCGCTCGCGGCCGCTGCCGGCAAGCGCCGGTGGCCGACCGCGTCCAGTGCCAGCTCGACCTCGTTCGGCGCGCCCCGCGTCAGCACCGGGTGGTGGCGGGTCGTCGTGAACCTCAGGGCGCCGGCGACCGTGATCGTCGCGCGCACCGCGTACTGCAGGCGCGGGTCGATCGCGGCGACGGGGACCTCGAGGCGGAATGCGACCGGCGCCCGACGTGTCCCGAGCGGTTCGACGCTTTGCACCAAGGTGGTGGCCGGGGCGTCGGCGCGCGAAACATCTTCGACCTTGACCGTGAGCACGGCGTCCGGCGGAAGCGTGTCGTCGGCACTGAACGAAACCCGCCCGCTGATGCTGAGCGTGGCCGCGGCGGGCGCCACCGTTGCGCCCTGCGGCGTGTGCGCCGAGCACGCCACCAGCAACAGCACGGCGCTGCAACGCGCCAGAGTGCCCGGTCCGAATGGAAGCTTCAAGTGGTCTCCGTAGAACGTGAAGGAAGCGAGCTGACTCTTCCCCGTGGCTCAGCGCACCAGGGCTTCGGCCGCGGCGATGGCGGCCGTGTTGGGGTCGCGTGCCTTGGTGGCCGGTTGTGCGAGCGTGAACTCGAAACGCGCGCCCTGGTCCCGATCGCCCAGCGCGAGCACGGTGCCGCCGTGGCGCTCGATGATGCGCTGCACGATCGTGAGGCCGATGCCGGTGCCGTGGTAGTCGTCGCCGGTGTGGAGACGGCCGAAGGGCGTGAACAGGCGGCTCGCGAACTGGGGATCGAAGCCGATGCCGTTGTCGTCGACCGCGATGCGCAGGCGGCCGTCGGCATCGGGCGTGCCGCTCACACGCACCAGCGGGTGCGCGCTGCGGCGCGTGAACTTGGCAGCGTTGGCGAGCAGGTTGGCGATCACGATGCGCAGCGGCCCCGGTGCCGCCACCACCTGCATGCCGGGCTGCACCTGCGACTGCAGCGGAGCCAGCCGGTCCAGCGCAGGCAGTGCGTCGATAACTTCGTGCACCAGGCCGCTCAGGTCGACCGGCTCGGTGGGCATCGGCTGCATCGTCGAGCGCGCCAGCTGCAGCAGCGCGTCCACCGTCTCGCGCATGTGGTGCGCGGCCTGCACCTGCAGGTCGAGCAGGTTGCGATCCTCGGCCTCGAGGCGATTGCCGGCGCGGGTCTGCAGCAGGTGTGCCAGGCCCTGGACGTGGCCGATCGGCGTGCGCAACTCGTGCGCCAGCTGGCGCGCGAAGGCGTCGAGGTCCCGGTTGACCAGCTGCAGCTCGCGTGTGTGCTCGGCCACCGCCCCCTGCAGCGACTCGTTGTGGCGCATCAGCACATGTTCGGCCTGCTTGCGCGCGCTGATGTCGCGCCCGACGCCGTGATAGCCGCGGAAGCGCCCCGCCGCGTCGATGCGCGGCACGCCGCTGAGCGAGAGCCACATCGGCGCATCCCGCTCCGGCTGGTCGATCACGAGCTGCAATGAGCGGAACGGCCGCCGCGCCTCGAGGTCGGCGCGGTGCTCGGCCCACTGCGCGGCGCTCATCGCGCCCGGGTGGGCCTCCCAGTGGGTGCGGCCCTCGAGCTGCTCGGCGAGCGGCCCGAAACGCCGGTGCAGTTCGGGTGGCAAGGGGAGCACGCGGTGCTGCGCGTCGGTCTCCCAGTACCAATCGGACGCGAGCCCCACCATCGTGGCCCAGCGCTGCTCGCTCGCCTGAAGGCGCACGACAGTGCGCTGACGCTCGGTGATGTCGCGGCCGACACCTTCGTAGCCGGCGAACTCGCCCCGCACGTCGGTGCGCGCGCGCCCGCTCACGGCGACGTGGCGCAACGAGCGGCGGTCGCGGCTGATGATCTCGAACTCGAGGTCGCGAAAGGGCTTGGCGCTGCCGAGCACGGCGTGGAAGGCGTCCCAGCCCCCGGGCTGCGGGGCGCGGAAGAAGGCAATCTGGTCGTGGCGCCAGCCGACCACGTCGTCAGGGCGCCAGCCCAGCTCGTGCAGCAGCGACACCGATCCGAACAGGCGCACCAGGCGGTGCTGGGCGTCGGTCTCCCAGTACCAGTCGGCCGACAGGTCGGCCAGCGCCTGCCAGCGCCGGTCGGATTCGCCCAGCACGCCGGCGACGCCGGTGGCCAGGGCGTCGAAGGCCGAAGGCGGGCCCTGGCGATCGTCGCGCAAGGCCTGCACCGCGTCCTGCCAGTCCTGCTGCCCCAGGTTGTCGGAGAACTGGTTCAGCGACGATTTCACGCGCCGGCGCTGGCGCCACAGGCCGTGCACCGGCACGATCAACAGCAGCAGCAGGGCCGCGACGAGCGACTCGATCCCGACTTCGAGCAGCAGGTGCTGCTCGTCGGTGGCCAGACGCAACTCATGGGTCAGCGCTTCGGCGGTGGGCAGCAGGGCGCGGGCGCCGGCACCGCTTGAGTCGTTGCGCGCCTGTTGCCAGCCGCTTTCGAGCGCGGCCAGGCCGCGCGGCGCATGCCCGTCGGAGGCCAGGGATTGGCGCAGTTCAGACAGCTTCTGGTCGACGACGGCCGCGCTCGCGGCGCGCCGCGTGTCGTCGGCGCCGGGTGCTGCCAGCGCGGCTGCGGCGAGGGCGTTGCCGACCGCTGCGGCGCGTTCGACCGCCGAAGCCCCTGGCAACTGGAAGAGCGCCGCAAACACCGCCGCCATGACCATCAGCGCGGCGCCCAGCACTGCAACCCAGACGCCGCTCGCGTGTCGGGACGCAGCGGAGCCACGCACCCGGGCACCCCGAGCACGCGACGTGTGTGCGGACGTTCTTTGCGATCCCAACGACTGGCCCTTTTCGGTGATCGCCGACCCCTGGCCGGCCATGACCGCCCATCGCGCGAACGGGGCCGGCGGGCGCCCGCACGCACATTCTTGTGCCGCAATTGTCGTCGGAAACGAGGCGCACGAGGGGCGCCCTTACCCTCAGGCGGGCAGTGAGCCGCTCCGGGTGGTCAGGCTCGCAGCGAACCGCTGCTTTGGGCGCGCGCGGCAGCGCCGGCCGCGCTGTAGGTCGGCGGTGCGCCGGGGATCAGCACGTCGATCGCGCGGTCCAGCGCCGCGGTGGCGCGGGCCAGGGATTCGCGTTGCGCCGCCACCTGCGCTGTCGCGCTGGCCAGGCGTTGGCGCAGCGGCGCCGGGACGCCGCCGCTGCGTGCAGCGTGGCGAAAGTGGTCGATCGCAGCGGCCAGAGCACGGTGCAGCTCGCTCGCCGCGGCCTCGAGTGCCTGCGGATCGTTCAGGCGAAGCGCTGTGCAGAGTTGCGTGAGCTGCCCTTCGACGCGGGTCAGGGGCAGCTCGAGTTCGGCACCTGCGCCGGGTACAGGGTTGTGCATGCGGAAGTGGCTGCTCAGCGTTGGGTGCGGACCAGCAGTTCTTCGGCGTTGGCGATCAGCTTGTCGGCGATCGCGCCCGCGTTCACCTTGTAGGTGCCTTCGCGGATGGCGACCGTCATGCGGTCGACCTTGGCCTGGTCGAAAGCGACTTCGCCGCGCCCCTGGGTGCGCAGCGAGGCACTTGCCGACAGGTCGACGGTGGCGCTCGCTTCGGTTGCACCCGGCGGAGTGCTCGCGCCGGGCAGCGTCTTGTTGCGCTCGCCTGCGATCGGAACCGCGGCGGTCTTGAGGTCGTGAGGGCCGATCTTCATGGGTTGCTCCAGCGGGCTGCAGACGGATGCGGCACCCCTTGAGTCGCTGTATCGGGCGGCGCAATCTGAAACTTTAGCCCGGTTGCAATTTCCACCGCGTCACCCCCCTTGAACAGGGGGTGGAGCATTTTCACAGCGCCACCTCCACACGCCGTTCACCGGTGGCGGTGCCGGTGAGCGTACGGCCGGCCGCGGTGCGCACGCGCGCCGGTTCGCCCTCGATCCCGGGCGTGAGCGCGAGCCCTTCGCCGCTGACAGCGTAACCCGGCCCACCCGCGACCACCCGCACCGCGTCGCCCACGGCAAACCACTGCCGCTTTTTCAGATCGGTGCTGCGCAATGGGCTGCCCGCAGGCAGCGGGCGCGCCAGCGTGCGCCCGAGCGCCAGACCCGCCACGGCGAGCGTGGGCGAGGCCGATTCGGCCCAATCGGCTTCGGCAAGGCGGAAGTGCGCACTCTGCAGCACCGTGCCCGCGGCCAGCGGCTGCGTCGCCACGAGCGCGGGGGCGAACACCTTGACCGTGATCGGCAGGTAGACGTTCCACGCCACCGGCCCGTCGACGCAGCGCAAGCCGACACGCGTGCGCCCCCAGGCCCGTTGCCCCGGCGGCAGGTAGGTGTCAATGCGCTGGCAGGGTGCGAGCTTCAGGCGCGGGTCGAGCCGGCCGACGACGATCTCGAGCCGCATGTCGGGTCGGTCGCCCAACGCGGCCTGCGCAGCCTCGGCCGCGAAGCGTTCGGCCGAAGCTGACCACGCCGCATCGCCGGGGGGTCCCGGGACAGGCTCCGCCCAGGCACCCATGGCGGCGAGCGCGCCCCAGACCCACAGCAACATGGCAAAGCGGTTCTTCACGCCGCCGACTCTAGGCCCCGGTCGGCCCGCGCGGGGCCTGAAATGGCGCCGCTTTGGGTCGCTATTCGCGGCGCTGCGCGGGTGGGCGCTGCCGACAATGGGCCGCACCACCGGTCTGCATCCAGGCCGCAAGGGGCCACCCGATGATCAACCGCCTCTCCGATTCGCTGGACTTCCAGGCCCAGGCGCTCGTGCTGCGCTCGGAGCGCCAGCGCCTGATCGCCAGCAACATCGCCAACGGCGACACCCCGGGCTACGTGGCGCGCGACTTCGACTTCGCCCGCGCGCTGCGCGACGCCACCGGGGCGCAGACCGCGCCCGGGCTGCAGAGTGCCGGCAGCGCGGCGATGCGCGCCCACACCACACTGCGCTACGCCACGCCGTCACAGACCAACCTCGACAACAACACCGTCGACATGGACCGCGAACGTGCCGCCTTCGCTGACAACTCGGTCAAGTTCGAAGCCACGCTGCGTTTCATCAACGGCGGCGTGCGCACGATGCTCGACGCGATGAAGAGCCACAACCAGGGATGACCACCATGACCGCTAGCGAGACGAGCCCGGCGCCGGGCCGTTCACAAGCCGGGCGAGACCCCCTCGGGGGGTGGCTCCGGTACACCGGAGCCGGGGGCTGACATGAGCATGTTCCGAATCTTCGACGTGTCGGGCAGCGCGGTGAGCGCGCAGAGCCAGCGCCTCAACGTGGTCGCCAGCAACCTGGCCAACGCCGACACCGTGGCCGGCACGGACGGCCAAGCCTACAAGGCGCGCCAAGTCGTCTTCCGCACCGAGCTGATGGGCGCGGGCGGCACGCTCGGCGCCGACGCGTCGGCCGGCGTGCGCGTGAGCACCGTGACCGAAGACACGACGCCGGGGCGGCGGGTGCACGACCCCAAGCATCCGGGGGCGGACGGCGATGGCTACGTCACCTACAGCAACGTCAACGCGGTGGAGGAGATGGTGAACATGATCTCGGCCTCGCGTTCGTACCAGAACAACGTCGAGGTCATGAACACCGCGAAGTCGCTGTTGCTCAAGACCTTGCAGATGGGTTCGTGAACACACCATGACCACCACCTCGGGTGTGAACCCCTACGCCGCGCTGAACAGCAGCGGCAGCGGCGCGGTGACCCAGAACGACGCCGACAGCGCCGACCGCTTCCTGAAACTGCTGGTCGCGCAGATGCAGAACCAGGACCCGCTGAATCCGATGGACAACGCGCAGGTCACGAGCCAGATGGCGCAGATCAACACCGTCAACGGCATCGACAAGCTGAACAAGACGGTGCAAGGCCTGAACGCGCAGTTCGTCCAGATGCAGGCGCTGCAAGGTGCCGCGCTGGTCGGGCGCGAGGTCACCGTCGCGGGCGACCGGCTGGCGATCAACGATGCGGTCGGCGAAGGCGCCTTCGAGCTCGCCGGCGCGGCCGACAACGTCAAGATCGAGATCCTCGGCCCCGCCGGGCAGCCGATCGACACCGTGAACCTGGGCGCGCGCAGCAGCGGGCGCCACGACTTCGAGTGGCCGGCCGGCAAACGCACCGATGCCGAGAACCTGCGTTTCCGTGTCACTGCCACGAGCGGCGCTGCCGCGGTGCAGAGCACCCTGCTGACACGCGACGAGGTGCTGGCCGTGAGCGCCGGCGGCGACACCCTCACGCTCGAGCTGATGCGCGCGGGGGCGGTTCCCTACAGCGCAGTCAAGACCGTGCACTGATCCGATCACTGAGCGAACCGCGGTGCCGAGCACCGCATCCAAGGAGCCCCCATGAGTTTCCAGCAAGGCCTTTCGGGTCTGAACGCGACGAGCAAGAACCTCGAAATCATCGGCAACAACATTGCCAACGCCAACACCTACGGCACGAAGGTGGCGCGGGCCGAGTTCGCCGACGTCTATGCCGCGGCATTGAACGGTGCCGGCGCGAGCGCGATCGGCATCGGTGTCAACCTGGCCGCGGTCTCGCAGCAGTTCACGCAGGGCAGCATCTCGACGACCGAGAACCCGATGGACCTGGCGATCAACGGTGCCGGTTTCTTCCAGGTCACCGACGGCCGCAACCCGATCACCTACACCCGCAACGGCCAGTTCAAGGTCAACAGCGAAGGTTTCATCGTCAACAACGCGCAGGACAAGCTGGTCGGCTACATGGCCGACGCCAACGGTGTCATCCTGCCCGGCCAGGCCGTGCCGCTGCAGTTGCCCACCGCTGGCATCGCACCCGCAGCGACCGCGCGCATCGACATCGAGATGAACCTCGACGCGCGCCTGGCGATCACGCTGCCCGCCATGGCGCCGCAGGTCGACTTCCGGGACCCGTTCACCTTCAACAACGCGACCTCGCTCACGGTGTTCGACGCCAAGGGCCAGGACGTAGCGTTGACCTACTACTTCCAGAAGGCGGCGACCGACCAGTGGAACGTCTATGCGACCGCAAACGGCACATCGGTCAACGGCACCGACGCGGCGCCGCTGCCGATCACGTCGATCACCTATGCGACCGATGGCAGTGCACCGACGGCACCCGCGGGACTGGTCAGCTTCGACATCCCGGCCACCACCAACAGTGTGGGCGCGCTGACGCTGCCGATCGTGGGTGCGCAGCTCAACGTCGGCAACTCGACGCAGTTCGGCTCGCCCTTCGGCGTCACCGACATGACGCAGGACGGTTTTGCCGCCGGCGTGCTGACCTCGATCGCGATCGAGAACAACGGCGTCGTGACCGCGCGTTACTCGAACGGCGAGTCCAAGCCCGCAGGCCAGATCGAGCTCGCCACCTTCCGCAATCCGCAGGGCCTGCAGCCCCTGGGGGGCAACGGATGGGGCCTGACCTTCGCCGCCGGCGACCCGGTGCTCGGCGTCGCGGGCGACGGCACCCTGGGCGTGCTGCAGTCGGGCTCGCTCGAAGAGTCGAACATCGACCTCACGGGCGAACTCGTGAACATGATCACCGCGCAGCGCACCTACCAGGCCAACGCGCAGACGATCAAGACGATGGACCAGGTGTTGCAGACGCTGGTGAACCTGCGCTAGAAATGACGACCCCCAAGCTTGCGGCTGCGCCGCTTCCCTGCCCCCCATGGGGGCGCCCAGCCGCCTTGAGGCGGCTCCGCGGTGGCTGGGTTTGAGCCATGGACCGCCTGATCTACCTGTCGATGTCGGCCGCGAAGGCGACGATGCAGCGCCAGGAGGTGCTGGCGCACAACCTCGCCAACGTCTCGACGGCGGGATTCCGTGCCGAACTCGCCGCCTTCCGCGCCGTGCCGGTGCGCGGCGACGGCGCCAGCACGCGGGTCTACACGCTCGAATCGACCGTCGGCTACAACCCGCAGCCGGGGCCGGTGCAGGCCACCGGGCGCAACCTCGACGTCGCGATGGCCGGCAATGGCTGGCTTGCGGTGCAGGCACTCGACGGCACCGAGGCCTACACCCGCGCCGGGGCGATCGAGATCAACGCCGAAGGCGTGCTCGTCAACACGGCCGGGCTGCCGGTGCTGGGCGATGGCGGCCCGATCAACGTGCCACCGAACGCGGCGATCGACATCGCCGGCGATGGCACCGTGAGCGCCAAGCTGGACAACGGCAAGCCGCAGCCGGTGGGTCGGCTCAAGCTCGTGACGCCCGAAGCACCGCTCGAACGCGGCACCGACGGTCTCTTCCGCGCTGCGGAAGGGAGCCTTGCCGCCGATCCGGCGGCACGCCTGCAGAGCGGCGCGCTCGAAGGCTCGAACGTGAGCGCGATCGAAACCATGGTCGCGATGATCTCCGCCGCGCGCCAGTTCGAGCACCAGATGAAGATGCTGCAGAACGCCGAGCAGAAAGAGCAGGCGGCGTCCAAGCTGTTGACGCAGCAGTAGCACTCTGCGCTCGGACTCGCAACCTCTGCCCTGGGGCTGAGCCGCGTCAGGTAGGGTGTCAGGCTGCTGACGAACGTCGATCCCAGCAACCTGGCAGCCGGTCTCAAGAGTGATGACACGATCTCGCTCACCGGCGTCTTCAGTTTGACAGCGCCATCGGGCGTGCTCAACCCGCAATACTCGATCAGGCTCATCGATGCTGCTGCCGGCACGGGTCCGCATCAGTTGCTTCAACTCCAGGTTCAGTTGAGCGCCGTGACGGTCTACCCCAAGTGCGTTACCTCCTTCAGGATTTCGATGTCGGCACGATCACGGTGCTGGGAAGTTTTCTCTTCGCGCCTCCGGCGGGCGCTGACCGGATTTCGCTCAACATCACGCGGCCCGACGTGGCGAGTGACAACGCCTTCGCCAGCTTCGACTTCCTGGCGGGGGGTGTATCGGTCGGCGGCGGCCACTCCTTCGCCGAGCCTGGGCTGCTGTTCCAGGGCGAGAACTTCGTCCGCGCAGAGTTCGACGTGTCCGACGGCGTCGCCGCGATTCCCGAACCCGGGACCTACGCGCTGATGCTCGCCGGACTCGCGGCAGTCGGATTCGCCGCGCGCCGCCGTCGCTGATCAGGGCTTCGTCGCTTTCCTGACCTCGTCGTCGACCAGCGACTTGAGTTGCGCGGCGCCAAAGTCGCGCAGCGGCGTGCCGTTGACGAAGAAACCCGGCGTGCCCCTGACCTGAAGTGCCTTCATGTCGGCAACGTCCTGTTGCAGCAAGCGAGCGATCGCCGGGCTGTCGGCGTCGGCACGCGCTTTCGCCATATCGATCCCGGTGCGTGCGATCAGCTCCCAGATCAGTTCGGGTTTGGGGTTGTCGTGCATCGCCCAGCGCGGCTGCTCGGCGATCGTCCTTTCAAGCGCCTCCCAGTACTGGCCTTGAAGCCGCGCCGCTTCCAGGATCTTGACCGCCGTGTCCGAGCCCTTGTGCAGCGGTGCATAACGAAGCACCAGCCTGACCTGGCCGAAGCTCGAGTTGACCAGCGTCTTGACGAGCGGATAGAAGGCGCGGCAGGTCTCGCACGACGGGTCGAAGAACTCCACGATCGTGACCTTGGCATCGGGGTTGCCGTAGACCGGCGAGTGCGCCCGCACCAGCGCGTCGCTGTTGGTCTGCGCGGCCTGCGCGGCCTCCTGTGTGGTGCGACCCTTGTAGACCACGATGCCGGCACCGAAAGCCACCACCACGGCGACCGCGGTCGCGATGACCAGACCTTGCTTGTTCACGTTTCCGCCTTTCGTTTCAAGCGCCCCAACAGGAACAGGATCGCCGTGAAGGCGATCAGGGACAGCAGGGGGATGGGCACGACGCCCGCGACCTGGACGTCGGCGTCCGCGCAGGATGAGCCCTTGCCGCAAGGGGCCAGCGCTTCGGACACCACGCCCCAGAAGACGAGGCAGTGGTAGAGCGCGAGACCCCATCCGGCCCATGCCAGCGGCAGGGCATAACGGCGGCTGCGGCCATCGGCCTCGAGCAGGCCCAGGCCCAGGATCAGCACCAGCGGAAACATGGCGATGCGCTGGTACCAGCACAGGACACAGGGCGCCTTGCCCATGACCTCACCCAGAAAAAGCGCGCCGGCGGTGGCGATCAATGCCACCACCCAGGCCCCGAACAGCCCAGCCCAGAGCGGATTGCCAGGGGGGTCTGAAGGCTTCGATTGATCGGTGTTCATCAAGACCGTGGCCTCGCGCCTTCGTGTTCGTCGTTCAACAGTTGTGCCAGTTCGGCGGACACCGCCATCGGTGCGAAGGCACTCACGCTCGATGCGCCGGTGTTGCCCCGAGGCAGTCGGCCGGTCAGGTGACCCAGCGGCGTGAGCACGATGCGCAGCAGCTGGCCGCGCACTTCTGTGCCGTCGCGCCGTGCCCAGGCGACAGACAGCATGCGCAGGTGCACACGCAGGTGCGGGCCGAAGTCGCGCTGCGCCAGCACATGGGCACGCTGCAGTTGCGAGAAGGCGGCGGCCAGGTCGCCCGCCGTCACCAGCCGGCCGGCTTCAGCCAGGGCAGCTTCGCAGGCTGACCAAGGTTTCATCGGGTCCGCACGCCGGCCTTGAGCAGCCGCAGCCCGTTGGCCACGACGAGCAGGCTGGCCCCCATGTCGGCGAACACTGCCATCCACATCGACGCGGTGCCGAACACCGCGAGCACCAGGAACACGGCCTTGATGCCGAGCGCGAGCGTGATGTTCTGCCACAGCACCGCGTGGGTGGCTTTCGACAGGCGCACGGTTTCTGCGATGCGGCGCAGGTCGTCGTTCATCACCACCACGTCGGCGGCCTCCATCGCCGTGTCGGTGCCGGCGGCGCCCATCGCGACGCCGATGTCGGCTTGCGCCAGTGCCGGCGCGTCGTTGATGCCGTCACCCGTCATCGCGGTCATGCCGTGCTGCGCCTGCAGCGACTTGATGGCTTCGAGCTTGTCCTGCGGCAGCAGGTTGCCGCGGGCTTCGGTGATGCCGGCCTCGTGGGCGATGGCGCTGGCGGTGGCCTGGTTGTCGCCCGTCAGCATCACGGGCGTGATGCCCAGCGCCTT
>DATDER010000062.1:0-18677 GCA_036523095.1 Rubrivivax sp. | reverse complement strand
CGCGCGGCCGATGTTGCCCGACGGGCCACCCGTGATCGGCCCGAGCGGCGCACCGGGGGTCTGGCTCAACCTGGGGCACGGCTCGAGCGGCTGGGCCCTGTCCTGCGGCTCGGCGCGGGTGCTGGCCGATCTTGTCGGCGGCCGGGCACCGCCGATCGAGGTGGCCGGGCTCGGCATCGAGCGGCTGCGCTGAGCCCTGGGCCAGCGGCGCACAATCGCGGCGTCGCGCCATGAAACCGTCAGACACCACCCCGCCGCAGCGTGTACTGCCGGCACAACTTGCGTGGCCGCTCTTCAGCGTGGCGGCATCGCGCGTGATCGAAGCGCAGGAACTCGCGGCGCGCCCGGGCGGCCAACTCATGCGCCATGCCGGGGCTTCCGTGGCGCGGCTCGCGCTGGCACTGGCGCCCCATGCGCGCCGGATCTGGATCGCGGCCGGCCCTGGCGGCAATGGGGGCGACGGGCTTCATGCTGCGGCCGACTTGCGCCATTGCGGACGCGATGTCGTCGTGACGCTGCTTGCACAGCGCGACCTGCTGAACGCCGACACGCAGGCAGGCCTGCGCCGCGCCGAGCAAGCCGGCGTGACCATCCTGAGGCAGCGCCCCGAAGGGCCGTTCGACCTCGTCATCGATGCCCTGCTGGGCATCGGCGCGCAGCGCGCCCCGGAGGGCGCGATGGCGTCGATCATCGAGGCCCTGAACGGCACCGGCGCACCCTGCCTGAGCGTGGACCTGCCCTCGGGCCTGAATGCCGACACCGGCACGCCCTTCGGTGACGCCGTGGTGTGCGCTTCGGCGACCTTGTCACTGCTGACGCTGAAACCCGGCCTCTTCACGGCGGCTGGCCGCGACCACTCGGGGCAGGTGTGGGTCGACACCCTCGGCGCCCCGCCGGGTACCGGGGCAGCACCTACCGCGCGCCTGACCAGCCCCGCCGATCCACGCGCGGCCATGCGGCCGCGCCGCCACGCCCAGCACAAAGGCAGCTTCGGCGATGTGATCGTCGTCGGCGGCGCACCGGGCATGCACGGTGCCGCGCACCTGGCCGCCCACGGCGCTCTCGGTGCCGGTGCGGGCCGCACGATCGTCAGCCTGCTCGACATCGACGCCAAGGGCGGCGACGGCGGCCGTCCCGAATGGCTGTGGCAGCGTGGTGCGTGGCTGCCCGGCGTGGCCGAGCTGGAGCGCACGACCGTCGTCAGCGGCTGCGGCGGGGGCACGCAGGTGGCTGCTGCCTTGCCAGCCCTGCTGGCGCGCAGTGCGCGCCTCGTGCTGGATGCCGATGCACTGAACGCCATCGCAGCGGACAGCACGCTGCAGCAACTGCTGCAGGCGCGAGCCCGGCGCGGTCTGCCCACCATCATGACGCCGCACCCGCTGGAGGCGGCGCGGCTGCTGGCACGCAGCACGGCCGATGTGCAGGCCGGCCGGATCGAAGCGGCACAGTTCCTCGCCGACCGCTTTGGTGCCACGGTCTTGCTGAAGGGCTCGGGGACCGTGATCGCGGCACCTGCCGTCGTCCCTGCCATCAACAGCACCGGCCACGCCGGGCTGGCCTCTGGAGGCACCGGCGATGTCCTGGCCGGCTGGATCGGCGGCCTGTGGGCCCAGGCAGACGGGCGCGCGCGCACGAACGAGGCCGAGAGCGCCTTCAATGTCGCGGCCGCGTCGGCCTGGTTGCACGGACAGGCGGCGGGCCCACCGGGCAGCGCGCCGGTGCGTGCACGCGATCTCGTCGACGCGATGCGCGCCGCCGCCGCGATCGTGTAGGCGCTATCGGCGCGAAGACTTCTTTACCGCGGCGTGGCGCTCGGCACCGGGATTGCGGCGGCGTGCGCCGGCCGGCGCACCGCGGCTGACCGTCTTGCGTTCGCGCCTGGCCCCCGCCTTGACCGCGCGGTCGGTCGACTTGAGGGCGGCGAGTTCGTCCACGGCCGTCTCGGGCTTGGCCCGGTCGGGTTTGGTGCGCGCGAGCGGCCGGTCGCCTTCGCCTTCGCGCACGAGGCGGAAGTCGATCCGGCGCCCGTCGAGGTCGACCCGGCTCACCTGCACCCGCACGCGTGTGCCGACCGCGTAACGCATGCCGCTGCGTTCGCCACGCAGATCCTGACGCAACTCGTCGAAGCGGAAGTACTCGCCGCCGAGCTCGGTGATGTGCACCAGGCCTTCGACGTACATGCCGTCGAGCGTGACGAAGAGCCCGAAGGCCGCGACCGAACTCACTGTGCCAGAAAACTCCTCGCCCAGGTGCTCGCGCATGTACTTGCACTTCAACCAGGCCTCGACGTCGCGCGAAGCCTCGTCGGCGCGGCGCTCGCGTGCGCTGGTGTGCGCACCAGCCACTTCCCAGGCCGCAAGTTCCTTGCTGCCCACCCGCGGCTGGGGGCGCGCCGTCTTCTGCGTCGGCCGCGAGCCGCGCCGTTGCGGCGGTTCGGCGGTTTCGGCCGAAGGTTCGAAGGCGTAGGTCTTGCCCGCGAGGAGCGCCTTGATCACGCGGTGCACCAGCAGGTCCGGGTAGCGCCGGATCGGGCTCGTGAAGTGGGCGTAGGCCTCGTAGGCGAGACCGAAGTGCCCGCTGTTGACGGGCGTGTAGATCGCCTGCTGCATCGAGCGCAGCAGCATCTGGTGGATCTGGGTGGCATCCGGCCGGTCTTTGGTCGCCTGGGCGATGGCCTGCATCTCGCCCGGCGTCGGCTCGTCTCCGACGTGGAGTCCGAGGCCGAGTGCACGCAGGTAGTTCTGCAGCGCCAGGCGTTTCTCGGGTGTCGGGCCCTCGTGGACGCGGAACAGCGACGCGTGTTTGCCGCCTTCGATGAAGGCCGCGGCACAGACGTTGGCAGCAAGCATCGCTTCTTCGATCAACCGATGCGCCTCGGTGCGCGTGCGCGGCACGATCTTCTCGATCCGCCCGGCGTCGTCGCAGACGATCTGGGTCTCGGTGGTCTCGAAGTCGACCGCACCGCGCTTGGCGCGCTGCTTGAGCAATGCGCGGTAGACCTCGTGCAGGTGCAGCAGGTGGGGCACGATCTCGCTGCGGCGCTGCGCTTCGGGGCCGCGTGTATTGGCCAGAACCGCGGCGACCTCGGTGTAGGTCAGGCGCGCGTGCGACAGGATCACGGCGGGGAAGAACTGGAAGGCGTCGACAGAACCGTCTTGCGCGACGATCATGTCGCACACCATCGCCAGGCGCTCCTGGTCGGGATTGAGCGAACACAGCCCGTTCGACAACTTCTCCGGCAACATCGGGATCACACGCCGCGGAAAGTAGACCGAGGTCGCGCGTTCGTAGGCGTCGGCGTCGAGCGCCGTACCGGGCTTGACGTAGTGGCTCACGTCAGCGATCGCGACGATCAGGCGCCAGCCCGTGAACACGGTCTTGCCGCGCCCGCGTGTGAAAGGCTCGCAGTAGACCGCGTCGTCGAAGTCGCGCGCGTCTTCGCCGTCGATCGTGACCAGCGGCACGTCACTCAGATCGACTCGGCCGCGTTTGTCCGCAGGGCGCACCTGGCTCGGCAAGGCCGCCGCCTGCTCCAGCGTCGCAGGCGAGAAGCGGTGCGGCACGTCGTATTTGCGCACCGCGATCTCGATCTCCATGCCGGGGTCGTCGATCGCGCCGAGCACCTCGGTCACGCGGCCGACCGGCTGCGAGAACATCGAAGGCGCTTCGGTCAACTCGACCGCCACCACCTGCCCTGCCTCGGCATTGCCGGTGCCGTTCTTCGGGATCAGGATGTCCTGCCCGTAGCGCTTGTCCTCGGGCGCCACGATCCAGGCCCCGCCTTCGTGCAGCAATCGCCCGATGAGGGGCGACTTGCGGCGCTCGACGATGTCGAGCACACGGCCTTCGGGGCGGCCCTTGCGGTCGTAGTTGAGAATGCGCACACGCACCTCGTCACCATGCAACACGGCGCGCATTTCCTGCTGCGCCAGGTAGATCGACGGCTCGCCATCGTCGCGCACGACGAAGCCGTGTCCATCGCGGTGGCCTTCGATGCGGCCTTGTACTTCGCTCAACAGAGCGGGGGTCGAAGCCGGGACGTCCGGCGCTGAGGTCTTGATGTTTTTGATAGTAAGATCCATGGCTCCTGAAAGCCCAGGTGGCGGAATTGGTAGACGCACTAGTTTCAGGTACTAGCGGGTAACTCCGTGGGGGTTCGAGTCCCTTCCTGGGCACCAAGAACGAGTAGGAAACAAGGCCGGCTTTGCCGGCCTTGCTCCGTTATACGACAAACTTTTTTGCCAGCGCGTCGGGGCGCAGGCTGTCGTATTCCTCGAACGGCTGGTGAATCCAGGGGCTCGTGGGTAGCTTCTCGACGAAATAGTCCGGGGTGTAGGTCGACTCGCCCTTGACCCAGATCACGGCCGAACGCAACTCGCTGATCGAGGGCATGCCGCGCAGTCGGTCGACCACCGCGCGAAGGGTTACGCCCGAGTCGGCCAGGTCGTCGACCAGCAGCACGCGCCCGGCCAGATCGCCCTTGGGCATCGTGATGTACTTGGCCAGATCGAGCCGGCCCTGGATCGTGCCCGCCTCGGCGCGGTACGAACTGGTCGACATGATTGCGAGCGGCTTGTCGAAGACCCGCGACAGCACATCGCCAGGGCGCATGCCACCGCGCGCCAGACACAGGATCTGCTCGAAGGCCCAGCCCGAGTTGTGCACCTTGAGTGCCAGCCGCTCGGTCAGCATGTGGTACTCATCCCAGGACACATACAGGTGTTTGCCGTCATCGGTGAGCATGTGCATTCCTCAGGGCTTGAAGGGGTGGCGCAGGACCATGGTCTGCTCGCGGTCGGGTCCGGTCGACACCATGTCGATCGGCACGCCGACCAACGCCTGGATGCGCTCGAGGTACTGTCGCGCGTTGGCCGGAAGGCGGTCCCAGACGGTGATGCCCACCGTGCTTTCGCTCCAGCCCTCGAAGCGCTCCCAGACCGGGCGGCAGGCGGCGATGTCGTCGGCATCGAGCGGCAGGATGTCGATGCTGCGACCTGCCAGTTCGTAACCCACACAGATCAACAGTTCCTTGAGTCCATCGAGCACGTCGAGCTTGGTGATGCACAGGCCGGAGATGCCGTTGATGATCATCGAGCGCTTCAGCGCCGCGGCGTCGAGCCAGCCGCAGCGGCGTGCCCGTCCGGTCACGGTGCCGCGCTCCTGCCCCACCGACGACAGGTGATGCCCGACCGTGCCGGGCTCGTCGATCGGCAGCTCGGTCGGGAACGGGCCGCCGCCGACACGCGTGGTGTAGGCCTTCGTGATGCCCAGGACGTAGTGCAGCATCTGCGGCCCGACACCTGCACCGGCGGCGGCGTTGCCGGCGACGCAATTGCTCGAGGTGACGAACGGGTAGGTGCCGTGGTCGATATCGAGCAAGGTGCCCTGCGCGCCTTCGAAAAGCAGGTTCGCGCCCTGTGCATGGCTGGTGTGGAGCCGGTATCCCACGTCGGCGAGCAAGGGCAGCAGCTGCTCGGCCACCGTCATCGCATGATCGAAGATCGGCTGGAACGCAAGCGGCTTGGACTTCAGGTAGCCACCGAGGGCGACGTTGTGCAGATCGACCAGTTCGTGCAATTTGGTCGCGAAGCGCATCGGGTGCTTCAGGTCCTGCACACGCAGCGCACGGCGTGCCACCTTGTCTTCATACGCCGGGCCGATGCCCTTGCCGGTGGTGCCGATCTTGCCCACGCCACTCGATTCGCGCAGCGCCTCGCGCGCGCGGTCGACTTCGACGTGGAAGGGCAGGATCAGCGGGCACGATTCGCTCAGGTACAGGCGCGAGCGCACGTCGACGCCGATCGCCTCCAGGCGCTCGATCTCGAGCAGCAGGTGCGCGGGGTCGACCACGACGCCGTTGCCGATGTAACACGCCACACCCTCGCGCATGATCCCCGAAGGAATCAGCTGCAGCGCGGTCTTGCGTCCTTTGATGACCAGCGTGTGGCCCGCGTTGTGCCCCCCCTGGAAGCGCACCACGCCTTGGGCGTGGTCGGTCAGCCAGTCGACGACCTTGCCCTTGCCCTCGTCGCCCCATTGGGTGCCGACGACAACGACGTTGCGTCCGGCTGGCGTTGCACCTGATGCGTTCATGTCCTGCAATGTCTTTCAGCGTTCGGGGTTTCAAAGCGGGCGCAGCAGCCAGAGCCCGCCCACATGGGCGAGTTCACGGTCGAACTCGTGTGACACGGCCGGAGCGTCGTGGCCCGGCAGCGCGTAGACCACCGTCTCGCCGCCGTCGCGCAAACGCCGCACCGCGTCGCGCAGACCGGGCTCTTCGCTCCAGGGCGCGAGCACCGCGGCGCCGAGCGCGCCGGCCTGGGCCTGCTCGGACAAGGCCTTGAGGTCGAGACTGAATCCCACCGCGGGCCGGTTGCGTCCGAAGACCGCGCCGACTTCGTCGTAACGCCCGCCGCGTGCGACCGCGTCGCTCGTTTCGGCGGCATAAAGCGCAAATCGCGGCCCGCTGTAGTAGGCGTAGCCGCTCATGTCGCCCAGGTCGAAGCCCACGCGCAGTTTCGGGTAGGCCGCCGCCAGGTGGCTCGCCAGCCACTGCAATTCGTCGAGTGCCCGCGCCACCAGCGGGCGCGCCGGCAACTCGTGGCGTGCCGCCGCCAGCACGTCCGCGCCACCGTAAAGACGCAACAAGACACGCAGGCCCTGCCTGACTTCGTCAGGAAATCCTTGCGAAAGCAGGTCCACCGCCGGCGCATCCTTGTTCGACAGCGCAGCGACGACGTCCTGCAACGCAGCGCCGTCCAGCGGCACGCCGGCGAGCACGCCGCGCAGCACCCGGGCGTCGGCGAGGTCGATCGTGAGTTCACCCGGCACCGCCTGCGCGACGACGTCGATCGCGAGTTCCTGCACCTCGAGATCGGCTTCGAGCCCCGCGTGGCCGAAGATCTCGGCGCCGAACTGCAACGGTTCGCGTGAGGCGTGCAGCCCCGACGGCCGCGTGTGCAACACGGGACCGCAGTAACACAGGCGCGTGACGCCGTCCCGGTTCAGCAGGTGGGCGTCGATGCGGGCCGCCTGCGCCGTGGTGTCGGCGCGCAGCCCGATCGTGCGGCCGCTGAGCTGGTCGACGAGCTTGAAGGTCTTCAGGTCGAGCTCGCGACCGGTGCCCGAGAGCAGCGACTCCAGATGCTCCAGCAACGGCGGCATGACCAACTCGAAACCGCTGCGTTCGGCCTGGTCGAGCAGGCGCCGCCGGAGGGCCTCGATGCGCCGCGACTGCGCCGGCAGGACATCTGCAATGTGCTCCGGCAGCAGCCAGGCTCGTGACATGGAAACGGCCGTCGTTAAAGCGCCGATTGTAGCGATGCGCGCCCGGACTACGCCCCGAAGAACAGCAGCAACCCGACCCCCACGAGGATGCTCGTCAGGCCGATGAAGCGGAGCTGGCCGTCGCTGAGGCGGGTCGCGCGCTCGAACATCTCGCGCCACGTTTTCGGGCTCAGGAACGGCAGGAGGCCCTCGAAAACGAGCATCAACGCCACCGCGGCGAGCAACACGTCCGCCATCGCGGGGCCTGGGAGCGCTGACTAATTGCGCGCCGACGCTGGCGCAGCGGTCGGCGAGCCACGCATCGCGCGGAAGAAGTCGCTGCTGGGGTCGACCACCATCACGTCGGACTTGGTGCGAAAGCTCGCACGGTAGGCCTCGAGGCTGCGGTAGAACTGGGCAAACTGCGGGTCGCGGCCGAACGCGTCGTTGTACAGCGCCGAGGCCTTGGCGTCGCCGTCGCCCTTGATCTTCTGCGCGTCGCGATAGGCCTCGGCGACGATGACTTCACGCTGGCGGTCGGCGTCGGCGCGGATCTTCTCGGCCTCGGCCGCGCCCTGCGAACGCAGTTCGTTCGCGACCTGCTTGCGCTCTGATTCCATGCGTCGGAAGACCGCGTCCGTGATGTCGGCGACGAAGTCGACCCGCTTGATGCGCACGTCGACGATCTCGATGCCGAAGGCCTTCGCTTCGTCAGCCAGCCGCGCCTGAACGTCGGTCATGACCTTCTCGCGCGCCGTGGCGAGCACCCCGCGCACGTCGCGCTTGGTGATTTCCTCGTTGAAAGCGGCCTGCACGACCGGACTGAGCCTGCTTTCTAGGTTGCGGATGTCGACGCCGTTGTTGCGGATGAATTGGCGCGGCTCGTTGATGCGCCACTTGACGAGCCAGTCGACGACGAGTGTCTTCTTCTCTGCCGTGAAGATCGGCCGTGTCTCGGGGCTGTCGAGCGTCTGGATGCGTTTGTCGAGGAAGACGACGTTCTGGAACGGGGGCGGGAGCTTGAACTTCAGCCCCGGTTCGGTGATGACTTCCTTGATCTCGCCGAGGGCGAAGACTACGGCGACCTGGCGCTGGTCGACGACGAATAGGGTCGAGGCGGCGATCATGAGCGCGATGAGGGCGCTGGCTGCGATGAGTCCGATGCGGTTCATTGTTGTTCTGCCTTGGCGTCAGCGCACTTCGCGCTCGCGCGTGCGCGCGCCGTCGCGTGAACGCGAGTCTGCGGCGGACGGTGGGGTGGTGGCGGTGGACTCGGTCGGCACGTTGGTCGGCGGCGTGGCCACCACGGCGGCGCCAGCCTGCTGCATCAGCTTGTCGAGCGGCAGGTAGAGCAGGTTCGAGCCGCTGCGGCTGTCGACCATGACCTTGCTCACGTTCGAGTACACCTGCTGCATGGTTTCGATGTAGAGCCGGTCGCGTGTCACGGCCGGCGCCTTCTGGTACTCGCCGAGCACCGAGCGGAAACGCTGCGCATCACCATCGGCCTGCGCGACGACCCGCGAGCGGTATCCCTCGGCCTCCTCGGCCAGCCGTGACGCCGTGCCCCGGGCCTTCGGGATCACGTCGCTTGCATAGGCCTGGCCTTCGTTCTTGAAGCGGTCGCGGTCGGCGCCGGCCTTGACTGCGTCGTTGAACGCCGATTGCACCTGCTCGGGCACCGAGACGTTCTGCACGTTGACGTTGGCGATCACGATACCGGCCTTGAGGCGGTCGAGCTGCGCCTGGAGCGACTTCATCAGGTCGGTCGCGATCGCGTCGCGCTGCTCGTACAGGACCTGGTCGACGCGGCTGCGGCCGACGATCTCACGCACCGCGGATTCGCTCGCCTGCAACACCGCTTCGTCGGGGTTGCGGTTCTCGAACAGGTAGGCGCGTGCGTCCTTGAGCCGGTACTGCACGGTGAAGCGGATGTCGATGATGTTCTCGTCCTGCGTCAACATCGACGAGTCGCGCAGGCCGGTCGCCTGCACCACGGTGTTGCGGCCGACATCGACCGAACGCAGCTGCGTCACCGACACCGTTTCATGGGCCTGGAACGGGTACGGGAAGCGCCACTGGAAACCGGCGTCGGCGGTGTGGCTGTACTTGCCGAAGGACGTGACCACCGCTTGTTGGCCCTCCTGGACGATGAAGAATCCGCTGCCCAACCAGACCAGCGCCGCGACGCCGGCGATCAGCGCCGCGCCGATGCCCGCGCTCTTCATGTTCGGCTGGAACTGCGGCTCGCCCGGCGGGCGCTCCGAACCCCCGCGGTTGCCGCCGCCGCCCTTGCCGCCGAAGAGGCCGTTCAGCTTGCGATTGAAGTCGCGCCAGAGTTCGTCCAGGTCGGGTGGCCCATCCTTGCGGCCGTTGTTCAGCACCAGCGTGCCGCCACGCGGTCCCCGCAGCGCAAGACGCCCCAGGGCCGCGAGGAGCTGGCCCGCAACCTGGACAAGCGCCCGCAGGCGCGACCCGACCGTGTCAGGAGATTCGAACATGATCATGCGATGGTGACAGGTTGGGGAATCGGCTCGGGATGCAGCGCCTCAGATGAGGCGGCGGGGTACGAATTCAATCGCGCCATCGCGGCGTCGGCAATGAGCTCACGCAGTCCGTCGAGCCCGGTGCCGTCGACCGCGCTGGCGAAGGCACGCGGAAAGTGCCGGCCCGGTGCGACTTCGATGCGGTCCACCAGCTGGCGCGGCCGCTGCGATTCCTCGAGCCGGTCGAGCTTGTTGAATACCAGTATTTGCGGCACCTCGTCGGCCCCGATCTCGCTCAGGACCCGCTCGACCTCGGCGTGCTGTTCGAGCTGGGCAGGGCTCGATGCGTCGATCACATGCAGCAGCAGGTCGGCGTCAGCGGCTTCGGACAGCGTGGCCTGGAAGGCCTCGACCAGCTTGTGTGGCAGGTCGCGGATGAATCCCACGGTATCGGACAACGAGACGGAAGTCTGCGCCTGCTGCAGCCAGAGTGCGCGCGTGGTCGTGTCGAGGGTGGCGAACAGCTGGTCGGCGGCGTAGGCACGCGCCTTGACCAGGGCATTGAAGAGCGTCGACTTGCCGGCGTTGGTGTAACCCACGAGCGAGACTCGGAAGGTGCCGCGCCGCTCGCGCGCACGCCGCTGCGTGCTGCGCTGGCGCTTGACCTTCTCGAGCCGCATCTTCACCGACTTGATGCGCTCGCCGATCATGCGGCGATCGAGCTCGATCTGGGCCTCGCCCGGGCCGCCGCGGGTGCCGATGCCACCTTGCTGGCGCTCGAGGTGCGACCAGCGCCGCACAAGCCGCGTCGACAGGTATTGCAGCTGCGCCAGCTCGACCTGCAGCTTGCCCTCATGGCTTTGCGCGCGGGCGGCAAAGATATCCAGGATCACCGCAGTGCGGTCGGCCACCGCCACGCCCAGGTGACGCTCGAGGTTGCGCTGCTGCGCCGGGCTCAGCGCCTGGTCGAAGATGACCCCGTCAGCCGCTGTTCCGGCCACCAGGGCCTTGATCTCGTCCGCCTTGCCGGAGCCGATGAAGAGCGCGGGGTCCGGTGCGCGGCGGCGCGTCGTGACACGGGCGACGGTGTCGTCACCGGCCGACGCCGCGAGCAGCGCGAGCTCGTCGAGCGAGGCATCGAAGGAGGAACCAGACCCGAAGTCGACGCCCACCAGCACTGCACGTGTGGCAGCCGTCTCGGAGCCGCGGGGCGGCCTTGCGCTCGAACTCAAGATCGGTCAGTCGGCATCGAGCCGGGACGCTGCGTGACGTGGACCATCAGGCTTGCTCGTCGGGCTCGGCAGCGTGGAAGTTGACCGCGCGACCCGGCACGACGGTGGAAATGGCGTGTTTGTAGACCATCTGCGTCACGGTATTGCGCAACAGCACGACGTACTGATCGAAGGATTCGATGTGCCCCTGCAGCTTGATGCCGTTGACGAGGTAGATCGAAACCGGGACGTGTTCCTTGCGCAAAAGATTGAGGAACGGATCTTGAAGAAGCTGGCCTTTATTGCTCACGATATGCTCCGTGATGGAAGATGATGCACGTTATCACATGGGGTCGCCGGCTCTGTGTGCAAGGGGGCATTCCCGCCCTTGCCGCGCCGGGCTGCGCTCAGCCCGCTTTGTCGAAGGGGTTGTCCGACGACTTCATCTCGATCCGCATCGGCGTGCCCACGAGCTTGAAGTGTTCGCGGAAGCGCCCTTCCAGATAGCGCTTGTACGAGTCGCCCACATGCTCGAGCGAGTTGCCGTGGATCACCACCACCGGCGGGTTCATGCCACCCTGGTGGGCGTAGCGCAGCTTCGGGCGGAAGCGCCCGGCGCGCGGCGGCTGCTGGTGCTCCACCGCGTCCTGCAGCAGCCGAGTCAGCACCGGAGTCGACAGCTTCCTCGTCGCCGAGCCGTGCGCGGCGGCAATCGCCTTCCAGACCGGCCCCAGGCCCTGGCGCTTCAGCGCCGAGATGTGCAGCACCTGGGCAAACTTCAGGAACGCGAGCCGCTGCTCGATCGAGCGCTCGAGCATCTGGCGCTGGTAGGCGTCGGTCGCGTCCCACTTGTTGAGAGCGATCACGACCGCGCGCCCGGACTCGAGGATGTAACCCGCGATGTGCGCGTCCTGCTCGGTCACGCCCTGCGTCGCGTCGAGCAACAGCAGCACGACGTTGGCATCGGCGATCGCCTGCAGCGTCTTCACGACCGAAAATTTCTCGATCGCCTCGAAGACCTTGCCCCTGCGCCGCAACCCTGCGGTGTCGATGAGGTCGAAGCGCTGGCCGTCGCGTTCGAAGGGCACGTGGATCGCGTCACGTGTGGTGCCCGGCTGGTCGAAGGCCACCAGGCGTTCCTCGCCCAGCCAGGTGTTGATGAGGGTCGACTTGCCGACATTGGGCCGCCCTGCCACCGCCAGGCGGATCGGCCGGTCGGTGTCTTCCGCGTCTCCTTCGTCCTCGTCACCAAAGTCGAACTGCTCCAGCGCCGCCTCGACCAGGCTGCGGATGCCCTGCCCGTGCGCTGAAGAGATCGGAATCGGCTCGCCGATGCCCAGCTCATGAAATTCGCCCAGCAGCGGCGAATCGACCATGCCTTCGGCCTTGTTCGCCGCCAGTAGCACTCGCTTGCGTTCGGTGCGCAGGTACTTCGCGATGTCGTGATCCTGCGCCGACAGTCCCCCACGCACGTCAACGACGAAGATCACCGCGTCGGCCTCGGCCACGGCCTGGCGTGTCTGCTTGGCCATCTCCTTGACGATGCCGGTCGTGCTGTCGGGCTCGAAGCCACCGGTGTCGATGACGATGAACTCGCGTGCTCCCAGGCGCGCGTCGCCGTAGTGGCGGTCGCGCGTCAGGCCCGCGAAGTCGGCCACGATCGCGTCGCGGCTCTTCGTCAGGCGGTTGAAGAGCGTCGACTTGCCGACGTTGGGACGGCCGACGATGGCGATGACGGGTTTCACGCGCGGGCCTATTCAGGCCGGAACGCGAACAGCCCGCCGGCGCGTGTCGCCACCAGCATCGTGGTGCCCGACAACACCGGCGTGCCGACGATCTGCGAGCCGTCGGTCGCCAGGCGCAGCACGAACTCACCCGTGTCGCGGTCGAGGAAGTGCAACTGCCCCTCAGCATCGCCGAACACGACCGCCTTGCCGGCCCCGAGGGCGCCGGACAGGCCACGGAAGGCGAGCTTCTCGTTCGACCACATGACTTCGCCGCTCGACTGGCGCCAGGCCGTGATGCGGTCGGAGGCGTCGGCGCCGACGATCACGCTGTCGTCGCCGCCCACCGCCTGCAGGCCGCCGACGTTGCGCGACCAGCGCAGGGTGCCCTTGTCGGCATCGACACAACCCACCGCCGACTGGAACGAGCGCACACAGAAGGTGTCGCCCAGCCGCAGTGCGGGACCGACCAGGTCGGACAAACGCTCGACCTCGTTCGTACCGCGCGGCGAGCCGATCGAGGCCTCCCAGCGCACGGTGCCCCGCATCGGGTCGACGCCTGTCAGGCGCGGCCCCTGGCCGGCGACCAGCGTGTCCTTGTAGGTCGTCAGCACACCACCCTGGGCCAGCGTGAGCGCCTCGCCCGGGCGCTGCAGCGCCCACAGGCGGCGACCATCGAGTGCATCGAAGGCCGTCACCACCCGGTCGACACCCATGACGAAAACGCGCTCGCCGGCCACCAGCGGTGCGGTCACGACACGCGAACCCAGACGTGACTTCCAGAGCTGCCGGCCGGCGTCGAATACCACGACTTCGTTGTCGACAGTAACGACGGCAGCAAAGCGCCCGTCGCTGCCCACGCCGGCGCTCAAGCGCGCGCCCGACTGGGCGCGCCAGAGCTCGCGGCCGGTGGTGGCGTCGAGCGCGAGTACCGTTCCGTCGTCGCCGGCGGCAAAGAAATTGCCTCCGCGCGCCGCCACCGCGAGCACGAACTTGATCCCCTCGACCCGCGCCTGCCAGACCTGCCGGCCAGCAAACTTGGCGGTCACGGGCTCGAGCGGCGTCGGCTTCGGTTTGTCGGAGCCGCAGGCGGCCAGCAACACGGCGGCAGCGAGGGCCGCCGCCAGTGCACCCGGCGTGCTGCGGCGGAGGGCGACCTTCACTTCGCCGCCCCGGAGGCGGCGGAAGCGGCAGGTTCCGGCGCCGCACCGAGCGACGTCAGCTTGGCGTCCACAACACGCCGGTAATCCACCGTGTCGGCCATGCCGGCACGCGCGGTCTTGTAGGCCGCGGCGGCGTCGCTCTTCTTGCCCTGCGCCAGCAGCACGTCACCGCGCCTGTCGGCCACCAGCGCCTCGAATCCCGCCGCCTTGGCAGCATCCAGTTCCTTGAGCGCGGCGTCGAAGCGCTTCGCATCCAGATGCAGACCGGCCAGGCGCAGCCGCGCGACCGTCTTGACCTCGTCTTCGATCGCGTTGTCGGCCACCCATGCGAGCGAGGCGATGGCGTCGTCGTTGCGGCCGGCATCGGCCTGCACCTTGGCCGCGAGCAGGCCCGCTTGCTGGGTGAAGGCGGTTCGCGGGTAACGACTGCGCAGGTCGGCAAAGACACGCCCGACCTTCTCGGCGTCGCTCACCTGCGCGGCGCGCTCGAGCTCGTCGTACATCGCACTCGCCTTGGTGGCCTGGTCACGCTGGTACCAGTTCCAGCCGTTCCAGGCCGCAAATGCAGACAGGATCAGGATCAGGACCCAGGTCACCAGGTTGCCGTACTGCTTCCAGAAACCCTTGACGGCGTCGAGCTGTTCCTGCTCTTCGAGATTGAGTTGTGTCGCCATGAATCTGCTATGAAAAGGAGTCCGGGATTATGCGTTGCGCAATTCGTGCGCCCAGGCGGCCGGGTTCGCGAGCGGGCGCAGCGTCTGCTCGGCGCTCGCGTCGCGCAACGGCTTCAGCGCCACCTGGCCGGCGGCGAGTTCGTCGGCACCGAAGACGAGTGCATAACGTGCACCACTGGCATCGGCGCGCCTGAACTGGCTCTTCATGCCACCCAGGCCGTCCTTGCCGCCGGCGTGCAGCAGCACCGCCAGGCCGGCCGCGCGCAGGGTCTCGGCGAGCGCCGTGGCGGCCGGCACCGCTGCCGCGTCGGGGATCACGCAGTAGGCGTCGGGCGGGTCAGCGGGCGGTTCCACCCCCAGTTCGTGCATCAGGTCGAGCACCCTTTCGATGCCCATGCCCCAGCCGATGCCGGGTGCCGGTTTGCCGCCCAGCATCTCGATGAGCGGGTCGTAACGCCCGCCGCCGCAGAGCGTGCCCTGCGCACCGAGCCGGTCGGTGACCCACTCGAAGACGGTGAGGTTGTAGTAGTCCATGCCGCGCACGAGGCGCGGGTTGATCGTGTACGGCTGCCCTGCGGCATCGAGCGAGGCACGCACGCCTTCGAAGTGCTGCAACGACGCCTCGCCCAAATAGTCCATCAGCTGCGGGGCCGCCTGCACCACCGACTGCATCGACGGGTTCTTGGTGTCGAGGATGCGCAAGGGGTTGCTGTGCAGGCGCCGCAGCGCATCGGCGTCGAGCAGTTCGCGGTGGGCTTCGAAGTGGGCGATGAGCGCGACACGGTGCGCCTTGCGTTCTTCGAGTTGGCCCAGGCTGTTGAGCTCCAGCCGCACATCCGTGAGCCCGAGGTCGCGCCAGAGCGCGCGTGCCATCAGGATCACCTCGGCGTCCACGCCGGGGCCGGCAAAGCCGATCGCCTCGACCCCGACCTGATGGAACTGTCGGTAGCGACCGCGCTGCGGGCGCTCGTGGCGGAACATCGGGCCGATGTAGAAGAGGCGCTTGCCACCGTCGTAGAGCAGGTTGTGCTCGATCGCGGCGCGCACGACCCCCGCGGTGTTCTCGGGGCGCAGCGTCAGCGCGTCGCCGTTCATGCTGTCGATGAAGGAGTACATCTCCTTCTCGACGATGTCTGTCACTTCACCCAGGCCGCGCACGAACAGCGGCGTCGGCTCGACGATCGGCGTGCGCACATTGTGGTAGCCGTAGCGGCGCATGAGCGCACGCACGGTGCCTTCGAACCATTCCCAGCGCGCCGAATCCGGCGGCAGGATGTCGTTCATGCCTTTGACGGCAAGCAGTTTTTCAGCCATGGGTTGAGGTGAACCTGGACAAACCAAGCGACCGCCGTGGAACCGGCTTTGCTGAGCCAATGGCGGCGCCCCCTTGGGGGGAGCGCCGCAGGCGCTACGGGGGGGTCGTCGCTACACCGAACCTGCGCTCGATGTAGCCCTCGACTATTCTGTGAAATTCCTGTGCGATGCCTTCGCCGCGCAGCGTCATCGCCTTCTCGCCGTCGATGAAGACCGGTGCCGCCGGCGCTTCGCCGGTGCCGGGCAGGCTGATGCCGATGTCGGCGTGTTTGCTTTCGCCCGGGCCGTTGACGATGCAGCCCATGACCGCGACCTTCAGGTCTTCGACCCCGGGATAACGCGCCTTCCAGACCGGCATCATCGCGCGCAGGTGGTCGTCGATCTGCTTGGCCAGCTCCTGGAAGGTCTGGCTCGTGGTGCGTCCGCAGCCCGGGCAGGCCGTGACACTGGGGTTGAAGTTGCGCAGCCCGAGCGACTGCAGGATCTCGAGCGCCACCACCACCTCTTGCGTGCGCGCCTCACCCGGCTGCGGCGTCAGGCTGACGCGGATCGTGTCGCCAATGCCTTCCTGCAGCAGCACGCCGAGCGCGGTGCTCGACGCGACCGTGCCCTTGGTCGACATGCCGGCCTCGGTCAGGCCCAGGTGCAGCGCGTAGTCGCAGCGCCGTGCCAGCGCACGGTAGACCGAGATCAGGTCCTGCACGCCGCTGACCTTGCAACTGATGATGATCTGGTCCGGATTCATGCCGAGTTCGCGTGCCTCGGCGGCCGATTGCAGCGCCGACTGGATCAGCGCCTGGTACATGACCTGCTTCGCGTCCCAGGGCTGCGCGCGCAGCGCGTTCTCGTCCATCATCGACGCCAGCAGTTCCTGATCGAGACTGCCCCAGTTGACGCCGATACGCACCACCTTGTCGTGCCGCACCGCGGCTTCGATCATCTGGGCAAACTGCGCATCGCGCTTGCGGCCCTTGCCGACGTTGCCGGGGTTGATGCGGTACTTGCTCAGGGCCGCGGCGCAGTCGGGGTACTCGGTCAGCAACGTGTGCCCGTTGTAGTGGAAGTCGCCGATCAGGGGCACGTCGATGCCCATGCGGTCGAGCTGCTCGCGGATGTGCGGCACCGCCTTCGCGGCCTCGGGCGTGTTGACGGTGATGCGCACCATCTCCGAGCCGGCGAGCGCGAGTTCCTTGACCTGGATCGCGGTCTCGATGACCTGCACCGTGTCGGTGTTGGTCATCGACTGCACCCGAACAGGCGCATCACCGCCGACGGTGACGACGCGGCTGCCCCACACCACACGCGCCTGGCGCGTGCGCCGCTGCGGCGGCTGCGCCACATCAATGAGCTCGTTTTCGTCCGGGAGAGACATGGTGGCCGCCGGGCCCTTCACTTCAATTCGAGGCGCGCTACATTTTCGCGCGTCGATGCGGCCAGGTCGACCGGCTGGCCGCGAAACACAAGCTGCGTCGCCTGGGCATTGCCGATCTTCAGGCGCAGCGGCAAGCGCCCATCGAGGCCGACCGTCTCGCCCGGCAGCACCACACGCGACAGCAGCACCTGCCCCGCGCCGTCGGCGACCTCGATCCAGGACGAGTCGCTCGTCGTGATCGAGACCGCCTTCAGCGCCGCTTCGGCACCGGGCGCATCGGCGGGCACGGAGTGGACCGTCTCGACCACGCCGGCGTCTGCGGGCGCGCTCGCGCTGGCGGCGGCGGATCCGGCCAGGTCGGGCGCCGTGGTGCCAGGCTCCCCTATCGGCGCCGCGCCCGACGCAGGCAGCTGAGACGACGCCGTGGTCACCACCGTCGTCGCCGGCGTGTCGGCTGCAGAACCGTTCACCAGCCAGTCCCACGTATTCGACGGCACGAGGAGGATCGCCGCCGCCGCTGCCAGCAGGGCCACGCCGGCCCAGACGAGCGGACGTTGCGGCAGCGGCGTGCCGGGGTCGCTGCGGCCGGGGCGCTCGCGGAACGGGGCGTTGAGCCCGCCGCCCACCGGCCCGAGACCTGCGCCGGCCATCTGGGGCAAGCGGGCCAGGATCGGCTGGGCGTCGACCTTCAAGGCGCGACAAACCGTCTGCGCCAGCGCACGCACGAAAGTCATGTCGGGCAGCTCGGCGTATCGGTCGTGTTCGAGCGCGTCGAGCTTGCGCGGCGACACCTTGATCGACGCCGCCAGCACCGCGATGTGCATGCCCTGGCGCTCGCGCTCGGCGCGCAGCATCGCACCCGCCGTCAGTGCGCCCGCAGCCCCTGGCGCCACCGGGCCGCCGTCTGAATCAGTCATCGAATCGACCTCTGTCGAACTGCACCGCCTCGGGCGACTGCGGAAAGCGGTCACGAAGCTGGTTGCCGAGTTGCTGTGCGCCTGCGAAGTTGCCCAGGCGCTGCTCCGCCCGCGCCGCGAGCCAGAGCGACTGGGCATTGGCCTGGCTCGGGATCGCGTTCACACGCCGCATGTAGAAGCGCACCCGCTCGTACTCGCCGCGCCGGTACAACACATCGCCGAGGCTGAAGGCGCTCAGCGGGTTGGCGGGGTCGATTTCGTAGGCACGCGTCAGCGTCGCTTCCGCCTCCGCGAGCTTGCCGGCCCGCGCCTGGCACACGCCCATGCCGAGCTGGGTCCGCACGGTGTCGAGGTACGTCGGCTGCGCCAGCGCTTGACGGAATTGCGCTTCAGCCTCGTCGAAACGACGCTCCTGGCACAGGAACCAGCCGTAGTTGTGCATCACGTCGCCGTTGCCGGGCGCGAGTTGCTGCGCGCGCTTGAAGCTGTCTTCGGCGAAGCGGGATTCACCGAGCGCCGCGTAGATGAGCCCGCGCAGGTTCAAGGCCTCGGG
>DATDER010000061.1:0-13005 GCA_036523095.1 Rubrivivax sp. | reverse complement strand
GATCCAGCCCGGCTGGCCGCCGCCGCCGGCATTGCCGCCGCGCGGCACGACGTCGCTGAACTCGCCGTGCGGATACTGCGGATACTCTTCCAGGTAGCCCAGGCGGTCCAGGCGTTGCTGGTCGCGCAGCTTGACGCGGCACAGGTTCAGCACGCTGTCCTGCATGGAGACGGCGACCTTCTGGCCCTTGCCGGTCTGCTGGCGGCCGATGATGGCCGTCAGGATGCCGATGGCCAGGTGCATGCCGGTGTTGCTGTCGCCGAGTGCCGCGGCCGAGATCGTCGGCTGCGAGTTCTCGCCCTTCCACCAGCCGGTGGTCGACGCCGAGCCGCCGGCGCATTGCGCGACGTTTTCGTAGACCTTCAGGTCTTCGTAGTGGTGGCCGTCGGAAAAGCCCTTGACCGACGCCAGGATCATGCCGGGGTTGAGTTCCTGGATCCGCTCCCAGGTGAAGCCCATGCGGTCGAGCGCGCCGGGGCCGAAGTTCTCGACCATGACGTCGGATTCGCGGATCAGCTTCTCCAGCACTTCCTTGCCTTCGGCTGCCTTGGTGTTCAGCGTCAGCGAGCGCTTGTTGCTGTTCAGCATCGTGAAGTACAGCGCGTCGGCGTTCGGGATGTCGCGCAGCTGCGATCGTGTCACGTCGCCAGCGCCAGGACGCTCGAGCTTGATCACGTCGGCGCCGAACCAGGCCAGCATCTGCGTGCACGCCGGGCCGGCCTGCACGTGGGTGAAGTCGATGATCTTGATGCCCTTGAGGGGAAGGTCGGACATGGCAATTCTCCTTTTCTGTGGCCTAGTTTATTTCTTTGCTGCCGCGGTCTGCGGATTCAGCATCGTGATGCGACCGCTCTCGGTGCCGGCGGTTTCGTCGATGACGGCATTGATCAGTGTCGGCTTGCCCGAGGCGACCGCCTCCTTCAGGGCCTTTTCCAGTTCGTCGGCCGTCGTCGCATTGACGCCGACGCCGCCGAAGGCTTCCATCAGCTTGTCGTAACGCGCGTTCTTGACGAACACCGTCGGTGCGACGTCCGGGGTGCCGCTCAAGTTCTTGTCGGTGCCGCGGTAGACGCCGTTGTTGTTGAAGACGATCACACACACCGGCAGGTTGTAGCGGCAGATGGTTTCGACTTCCATGCCGCTGAAGCCGAAGGCGCTGTCGCCTTCGATCGCGATCACCGGCTTGCCGGTGACGACGGCGGCGGCGACCGCGAAGCCCATGCCGATGCCCATGATGCCCCAGGTGCCCACGTCGAGTCGCTTGCGCGGCTCGTACATGTCGACGATCGAACGCGCGAAGTCGAGCGTGTTTGCGCCCTCGTTGACGACGATGGCGTCCGGCCGTGCCTTGACCTGGTCGCGGATCACCGACAACGCGCTCTGGAAGCTCATCGGCGAAGGACGCTTGGCCAAAGTCTCGGCCATCTTGGTCAGGTTCTTGTCCTTGCGCTCGGCGATGCCCGAGGTCCAGTCGGACGGTGCCTTGACCCAGTTGCTGCCGATGCCGGCGTTCAGCGCCGCGACGCACGATCCGATGTCGCCGATCAGCGGCGCCGCGATGGCGACGTTGCTGTCGATCTCGGTCGGCGAGATGTCGATCTGGATGAACTGCTTGGCCCCTTTTTCAGCGCCCCAGGTCTTGCCCTTGCCGTGCGCCAGCAGCCAGTTCAGTCGTGCGCCGATCAGCATCACGACATCGGCTTCCTGCAGCACATAGGACCGCGCGGCCGATGCCGACTGGTCGTGGGTGTCGGGCAGCAGGCCCTTGGCCATCGACATCGGCAGGTAGGGGATGCCGGTCTTCTCGACCAGCGCGCGGATGTCGGCGTCGGCCTGCGCGTAGGCAGCGCCCTTGCCGAGCAGGATCAGCGGCTTCTTCGCGCCCTTGAGCAGGTCGAGCGCGCGTTTGACCGCGTCGGGTGCCGGGATCTGGCGCGGCGCCGGGTCGACAACCTTGATCAGCGACTTCTTGCCGGCCTCGGCGTCCATCGTCTGGGAGAAGAGCTTGGCCGGCGGGTCGAGGTAGACGCCGCCCGGGCGCCCCGACAGTGCCGAGCGGATCGCGCGTGCGATGCCGACGCCGATGTCCTCGGCGTGCAGGACGCGGAACGCGGCCTTGCACAGGGGCTTGGCGATCGCCAGTTGGTCCATCTCTTCGTAGTCGCCTTGCTGCAGGTCGACGATCTCGCGCTCGGACGAACCCGAGATCAGGATCATCGGGAAGCAGTTGACGGTGGCGTTCGACAGCGCCGTCAGGCCATTCAGGAAGCCGGGCGCCGACACCGTCAGGCAGATGCCGGGTTTTTGCGTCAGGAAACCGGCTGCTGCAGCGGCGTTGCCGGCGTGCTGTTCGTGACGGAAGGAGATGACACGCATGCCCTCGGCCTGCGCCATGCGCGTCAGGTCGGTGATGGGGATGCCGGGCAGGCCGAAGATGGTGTCGATGTCATTGAGCTTCAGCGCGTCGATGACGAGGTGGAAACCGTCGGTCATCGCGGCCGTGGGGGTGGTGGTTGTCATGTTGGAAGCTGTCTCCGTTGGGCTTGCTGCGGGAGCCGCGAGGCACCTGGGGGCGGTTGCATCTCGGCGCCTCGGTCACCTGCGCCGCGACCTTCGTTGAACGAGACTTATCATAGGAAGCGAGGCGATCGTTCCCCGTTGACCGCGGTCAAGTTTCGAACTTTGAACGCCTCTCGTATCCTTCGCGATTCGAATCCTGCTGTACCGATGATCACGACTTCGATAGACAAACACCCCGAAAGAAACGTCATCCGCCTGGAGTTGCGGCAGAACATCGTGCTCAAGGAAATGAGCGACCTGGACCGCAGCGCGCTCGAGCCGCATCTGGTCATCGTCGACTGCAACAAGGGCGATGCGCTGCTGCACCAGGGTGTGCACGAGATGGAGCAGTACTTCGTGCTCGACGGCATCCTCAAGCGTGTCGTCACCAACGCCGACGCCAAGGAGATGATCCTGCGTTTCGCCGACGAAGGCGACATGGAGACGAGTTATGCCGCGTGGCGACTCAACACGCCCACGCCCTACAGCATCGTGTGCCTGACGAAGGCGCGTGTGGCCAAGCTCTCGATGCCGGCGTGGGTGACCTTCCTCGACGCGCGGCCCGAGTTCAAGTCGGCCTTCGAGTACCAGGTGATGCGCCTGATGAGCGAGATCATGGCGCACACGATCACGCTGCACCTGCTCGACGGGCCGGGGCGGGTGCACCGCTTCGAGCGCAAACATCCCGATCTGGCCGAGCGCATCCCGAAGAAGGAACTCGCGACCTACCTCAACCTCTCGGCCGAAACGCTGAGCCGGCTGAAACAACGCGGCAAGATCTGAGCCTGTCGTCGGGCGCACGGGCCGCCGGGTCAGCGGCGGTGGGTCGGAAAGTGTCTCGCGTCCGTGATCGCGTTCAGCAGGTTGTCGACCGCCTTCACGCCGGCGACACCTTGCGCCACGCTTTGCGCCGCCGCCTTTTCGGCGTCGTCGGCGACGATGCCGCGCAGAGTGACCGTTCCGTCGACGGCGCCGATCACGACGTCCACCGCACGTGTCTCCTCATGCGCGCTGAGGGCGGCGCGCACGTGGGCACTCAGCGCCAGGCCCTGGAGCTGAGCCCGCGAACTTTCGGTCTCGGCGAACTCCGGGCGCTTCAGCAGTTCCTTGATCTGCTCGACGCAGGTCGGGACCGACAGGCGGTCGGTGTTCAGCACCATGTCGAAAAGCACCGGGTCGCCCCAGTTCACGCCGAACTGGTCGTGCATGCGCGTCGCGTTGGCATGGTCGCTGCGCTTGACCTCGGCCTCGGCGAGATCCCTGTCGTCGGTGTCGAGGGCCTTGAGAAGCCAATCCACGCGCTTGTCGAAGGGACGCATGATGCGCACGCAGGGGATGTGCGGCACGGTGCGCAGCAGCAGCGTGGCGCCCCAGCCGCGGATCACCACGTTGCCGCGTGCCGCCGCGTCGAGCACCTCGGCGGCTGTGTAGACCGCGATCGCGTGGCGGTCGGCACGCAGGCCCTCGATCAGGCCGGCCTTGCCACCACGCAGGCGATTGACGAGGCTCTTGGACACGTGCATCTTGTCGGCGACCCGCTCGGCCACCTCGTGCTGCAGCGTCGACAGGCCCAAGTCCTGGGCGAGCTGTTCGGCGACGTCCTGGGCCAGCGATCCCATGCCCTGGGTCAATGCGATGACAGGCATATGTGTCTCCTTCAATCGATCGGACGTTGGGCTGCGAGTTCGTCGACCTTGGGTGGCCGCACCTTTGCCAGCACCCACGAGATCGCAGGCCAGAACAGCATGACGAGGGCCAGGGTGGTGATCGAGCCCACGAGCGGGTTGGAGAACATGATGCTCATCTCACCTTGCGAGACCAGCATGGCCTGGCGGAACGAGTCCTCGGCCTTGCTGCCCAGCACGAGGGCCAGCACGAGCGGTGCGATCGGGTAGTCGAGCTTTTTGAAGACGTAGCCCATGACGCCGAAGACGAGCATCAGCCAGATGTCGAGCATCGCGTTGTTGACCGTGTAGGCGCCGATGGCGCAGACCACGATGATGACCGGCGCGATGATCGAGAACGGGATGCGCAGGATCGAGGCGAACAGCGGCACCGTGGTGAGCACGACGAGCAGGCCGACCAGGTTGCCCAGGTACATGCTGGCAATCAGGCCCCAGACGAAGTCCTTCTGCTCGACGAAGAGCAGCGGCCCGGGCTGCAGGCCCCAGATCAGCAGGCCGCCAAGGAGCACCGCGGCCGTCGGCGAGCCCGGGATGCCCAGCGCGAGCATCGGCAGCATCGCGGCCGTGCCGGCGGCGTGGGCCGCGGTCTCGGGCGCGACGATGCCCTCGATCTCACCGGTGCCGAACTTGGAGCCGTTCTTCGACATTTTCTTGGCCAGGCCGTAGCTCATGAACGAGGCCGGCGTGGCGCCGCCCGGGGTGATGCCCATCCAGATGCCGACGAAGGCGCTGCGCAGCGAGGTCGCCCAGTAACGCGGCAGTTCCTTCCAGGTCTCCCAGACGACCTTCATGTTGATCTTGGCCGTCTTGCCGGAGAACTTCAGTCCCTCTTCCATCGACAACAGGATCTCGCCGATGCCGAACAGGCCGATGACCGCGATCAGGAAGTCGAATCCCCGCATCAGCTCACTGATCCCGAAGGTCATCCGCAACTGGCCGGTGATGGTGTCCATGCCGACGGCGGCGAGCGAAAAGCCCAGCGCCATCGCGGCCAGCGTCTTGAAGGGAGAACCCTTGCCCATGCCGACAAAACTGCAGAAGGTCAGCAGGTAGACCGCGAAGAATTCCGGCGCGCCGAACTTCAACGCGAACTTGGCCACCAGGGGCGCCAGGAAGGTGATCATCACGACGGCGACAAAGGCACCGACGAATGACGAGGTGAAGGCTGCCGTCAGGGCGCGCGCCGCCTTGCCCTTCTGGGCCATCGGATAGCCGTCGAAGGTGGTGGCGACCGACCAGGGCTCACCGGGTATGTTGAAGAGGATGGAGGTGATCGCGCCGCCGAACAGCGCGCCCCAGTAGATGCACGACAGCATCACGATGGCCGAAGTCGGCGACATCGAGAAGGTCAACGGAAGCAGGATCGCGACGCCGTTGGCGCCGCCGAGGCCCGGCAGCACACCGATCAGCACACCGAGCACGATGCCCAGCACCATGAGGCCCAGGTTCATCGGCGTCATGACGACGGCGAAGCCCTGGAACAGTGAATTCAGTTCTTCCATTTGATTGGACTCCGGTGGGGCGTGCGGCTCAGTAGCCGAGGAAACCGGTCGGATTGAGCGTGCCCTTGTACAGCGGCACCTTGAACCAGACCTCGAACATGAGGAAGAAATAGACGCTCACGCCCACGCCCACCAGCACGCTCTTGACCCAGGAGTACTTGCCCATGATGACCATGAACAGGGCGATGTAGATGGCCGAGGCCAGGTACAGGCCGAGGAAGGTGACCAGCAGCACGTAGACGGCAGCAGGGATCAGCACCGAGGCGACCTGCTTGGTCTGCTGCACGGTGGCGAAAGTCCCCGTGTCGCGCGACTTGGACACCAGTGCCTGGTACAGGATGCCCAGGCTGGAGATACAGATAATGAGCCCGATGTAGAACGGGAAGTAGCCCGATCCGGGGCCATCGGTGGTCCAGCCTGAACCCAGTCGGCGCGACTCGTAGATCACCAGGCTTCCGAGCGCCAGCAGCAGCCCGGCGACGACCGCATCGACCGTCGCGTTCTTGGCGATGGCAGGAGTGTTGTCGTGGTCGCTGTCTTGTTCGTCTGACATGTCGTTCTCGCTCGGGTAGAGACCGGATGGCGAAGGCAAGCCTCCGGTCTGACCCAGGTCCCAGCCCTGGGTTGTGTCGGTGCCGCCGGCGCTTCGGCCGGCTTTGGGGGAAGGGGTGGGGCCGCGCCGTACCCGGCGCCCGCCCCACCAAGCGCCTACTTCGCCATGAAGCCCGCTTCGGTCATCAGCGTGCGGTGGTTGGCCTCGGCGCCTTCGAGCCACTTGCGGTAGTCGGCACCGGACATGGCGGTGGTGTTGAACGCACCACGTTCCATGTATTCCTTCCACTCGGGGGTGGCGCGCACCTTGGTCAGCAGGTCGTCGTAGTACTTGACTTGGTCCGGCGTCACACCCGGGGCCATGAAGATGCCGCGCAGCATTACGTAGTCGGTGGGGATGCCCGACTCCTTGCAGGTCGGGATGTCGTTCCACGACATCGTGTCGGTGACCTTGTCCTTGTAGGGCATGCGCGTGTCATCGAACACACATAGCGGCCGAACCTTCCCCGCGCGCCACTGCGCCACGGCCTCGGCCGGGTTGTTCACGGTCGAGTTGACGTGGCCGCCGACGAGCTGGACCGCCACCTCACCGCCGCCCTTGTACGGCACGTAGATGAACTTGGTGCCCGTGGCCTTTTCGAGCCCGACGGTGATGATCTGGTCTTCCTGCTTCGAGCCGGTGCCACCCATCTTCATCTTGAGCGGGCCCGCCGCCTTGACCGCGGTGATGTACTCGCCGGCGTTCTTGTACGGCATGTCGGCGTTGACCCACAGCACGAACTGGTCGAGGGCCATCATCTGCACCGGGGTCATGTCCTTCCAGTTGAACGGCACGCCGGTGGCCATCGGAGTCGTGAACAGGTTGGACAGGGTGATGATGATCTTGTGCGGGTCGCCCTGGGCTTCCTTCACCGCCAGGAAGCCCTCGGCCCCTGCGCCGCCGGACTTGTTGACGACGACCATGTTGCCCTTCATCAGGTTGTTCTTGCTGATGATGCCCTGGATCAGGCGCGCCATCTGGTCTGCGCCGCCGCCGGTGCCCGCGGGGATGACAAATTCGACCGGCTTGGACGGCTCCCACGCCGCGATGGCGGGGCTGGCGATGGTGAGCGCTGCAAGGGCAAGCGATGACAGGGCCGTCCGCAAGACTGACTTGCCGGCAGGTTGACTTCCGAGTTTGAGCATCGTGTCTCCAGTGTTTCAGTGTGTAAGAAGGTCCGCTTCGGTAGGCGCCTTGGACGGCTTTCGACCTTGAGCGATGGTCGATCGCGAGGCTCCAAAAACGCTTGACCAGAGTCAACTTCCAACAAAGTCGGGGGGCGCGGTTTACCCGTATTGCCGGACCGCGACCGACCGCTGCGCTCAGCCGCCGATGTAGTGCATCTCGACGCGGCGTTCACCGCCGCCGGGTTCATCCGACATCGCCGCGCGCAACTCGGAGTAGCGGTCGCTGCGTTCGCCCCAGACATGACCGAGCGCTGCGCCGATCTGGGCGTCGCTCCAGGGCTCGCCGCTGGTGGATTGCCCGCGCAGCAACGCACGCAGGTCGTGCCCGCGCGACGCAAAGAGGCAGAGGAACAGCTTGCCTTCGGTCGACAGGCGAGCCCTATTGCAGTCGCGGCAGAAGGCGCGTGTGACGCTGGAGATGACACCGACCTCGCCCCGCCCGTCACGGTAGCGCCAGCGCTGGGCGGTTTCGCCGGGCGTGTTGGCGCCGACGGGTTCGAGTGCGAAGACCGCGTTCAGGCGCGCGACCACGTCGGCCGACGGCAAGACCTCGTCCATGCGCCAGCCGTTGGTCGCGCCAACGTCCATGTACTCGATGAAGCGCAGGATCACGCCGTCGCCGTGGTGCTCGCGGAAGTGGCGCGCCAGCGGCACGATCTCGTGGTCGTTGGTGCCGCGCTTGACGACCATGTTCACCTTGATCGGCGCCAGCCCCGCGCGGCGTGCGGCGTCGATGCCGCGCAACACGTCGGCGACCGGGAAATCGACGTCGTTCATGCGCCTGAAGATGGCGTCGTCGAGCGCGTCCAGGCTCACCGTGACACGTTGCAGCCCGGCCGCGGCCAAGGCTTCGGCCTTGCGCTCGAGCAGCGAGCCGTTGGTCGTCAGCGTCAGGTCGAGCGCGTCGCCGGCCGGGGTGCGCAACGCCGCGAGCATCGAGACCAGCACCTCCAGGTGCTTGCGCAGCAAGGGCTCGCCACCCGTCAGCCGCAGCTTCTGCACGCCGTGCACGACGAAGATCCGCGCCAGGCGCATGATCTCCTCGAAGCTGAGCAGCGAACTCTGGGGCAGGAACTTGTAGCTGCTGTCGAAGACGTCCTTGGGCATGCAATAGCTGCAGCGGAAGTTGCAACGATCGGTGACCGAGATGCGAAGGTCGCGCAGGGGCCGGCCGAGCGTATCGGTGAGCAGCCCCGCCGAGGCGCCGATGACGCGCGGCACGTGCGGCAGCGCGGCGGCGTACCGCAGGTCGGCAATCGGGATCGTGTTTTCGCCCATGGCTGGATTCTGCGCTGTCGCGGCCGTGCCGGCCGGCAGGAGGGTCAGCGCGCGGTCGCGCCCGCCTCGACGCGGCGCGCGCCGGTGAACCGGCTCTCCCAGTAGCCCTTGCGCATGTCCTCGATGCGGACCTGGCTGCCGCTGCGCGGCGCGTGGATGAACTTGCCCTCGCCGACGTAGATGCCGACGTGTGAGAAGGTGCGCCGCAGTGTGTTGAAGAAGACGAGGTCACCCGGCATCAGCGCGTCACGCGCGACCGGGCTCAGTCCGGCCGCGCTCGCCTGCTCGTCGACCTGGCGCGGCAGCACGAGGCCGAGGCTGAGCTCGAAGACATAGCGGGTGAAGCCGCTGCAGTCGAAACCCGTCATGCCGTCGACGCCGCCCGTGCCGCCGAGGCGGTACTGCACGCCGATGAAGCTCATCGCCGACAGCACGAGGTCCGAGGTCCTGTCGCGAACCTGTTGCACCAGGCTCGGTCCGCCGGGCGGCGCTTCCCTGGGAACCAGCCCCTTGTCCTGCATCAACTGCAGAACCGCATCGCCTGCGACACTGCTGCTGCCGCCTTCGGGCTCGGCGCGGGCGCCGGTGGATGCCGCGCACAGCACAGCGGCACACAAGCAGTGCGCCAGGGCGCGGGGATGAACACGGGGTCGCTGCATGACGGGCGGCAGAATAGGGGTCACCCAGCCAGGGTGTCAATCAAGGGGTACACGCCATGTTCAAGGCCATCCTGCTGGAAAAGCTTGAAAGCGGCTTCCACGCGCGTGTCACCGAACTCGATGACAGCCGTCTCCCCACGCTGCCGGCTGGCGGCGTGATGGTGCGTCCGCGCTACTCCACACTCAACTACAAGGACGGCCTGGCGCTGACGAACAAGTCGCCGGTGGTGCGTCAATGGCCGATGGTGCCGGGCATCGACGGCGCGGGGGAGGTGCTCTCGAGCACGCACCCGGCGTGGAAGGCGGGTGACCTCTTCGTGCACAACGGCTGGGGCGTCGGCGAAACGCACTGGGGTTGCCTGGCACAGCGTGCCCACCTCAACGGCGACGGGCTGGTGCCGCTGCCGGCCGCCTTCTCGCCGCGCCAGGCGATGGCCATCGGCACCGCGGGCTACACGGCGATGCTGTGCGTGATGGCGCTCGAACGCCACGGTCTGAAGCCCGGGGAGGGCGAAGTGCTGGTGACCGGTGCCACGGGCGGTGTCGGCTCGGTCGCGGTGGCCTTGCTCGCCCGGCTCGGCCACCGCGTGGTTGCCGCCACGGGCAAGCAGTCCGAGGCCGACTATCTGCTGCGGCTCGGCGCAGCGAGCGTGATCGACCGCGCGGAGTTGTCCGCACCGGGCAAACCGCTGCAAAAAGAGCGTTGGGCCGCGGTGATCGATGCGGTGGGCAGCCACACGCTGGCGAACGCGTGCGCGCAGACTCGTTATGGCGGCGCCGTCGCCGCGTGCGGGCTGGCGCAGGGCTTCGATCTTCCGCTGACCGTGATGCCCTTCATCCTGCGCGGCGTGGCCTTGCTCGGCGTCGACAGCGTGATGGCGCCGATCGCGCGGCGCCGCGAAGCCTGGTCCCGCCTCGCAATCGATCTCGACCCGGCACTGCTCGACACCATGGTGACCGAGGTCGCCCTCGAAGACACCCTCGGCGCTGCAGACAGGCTCATGGCCGGCCAGGTGCGCGGGCGCATCGTCGTGCGCATCGACTGAAGGAAGACCCCCACATGACGCACTACGCCGACTTCTACCGCCGCTCGATCGAAGACCGCGACGCCTTCTGGGCCGAGCAGTCGACCCTGATCGACTGGCAGCGACCCTTCGAACAGGTGTGCGACTACACCCGTCCGCCTTTCGCCAATTGGTTCGTCGGTGGCACGACCAACCTGTGCCACAACGCGGTCGATCGGCACGCGGCCACGCATCCCGACCGCAACGCGCTGGTCTGGGTCTCGACCGAGGTCGACAAGGAGCAGGTCTACAGCTTCGCCGAACTGCAGCGCGAGGTCGAACGCATGGCGGCGATCCTGCTGTCGCTCGGGGTGGGGCGCGGAGACCTCGTGCTGGTGTACATGCCGATGATTCCCGAGGCCGTGTTTGCGATGCTGGCCTGCGCCCGCGTCGGGGCCCTGCATTCGGTGGTGTTCGGCGGCTTTGCCAGCGGCAGCCTCGCGAGCCGTATCGACGATGCACAACCCAAGGTCATCGTGAGCGCCGACGCCGGCAGCCGCAGCGGCAAGGTCATGCCCTACAAGGTCTTGCTCGACGAGGCGATCCGCCTCGCCACGCACAAGCCGGGACAGGTGCTGATGGTGGACCGCGGATTGAGTTCGATGGCGCTCACCGCAGGCCGTGACCACGATTACGCGACGTTGCGGGCGCAGCACCTCGATGCCCGTGTGCCGTGCACCTGGGTCGACTCGTCCCACCCGAGCTACACGCTCTACACCAGCGGCACCACCGGCAAGCCCAAGGGCGTGCAACGCGACACCGGCGGCTACGCCGTGGCGCTGGCCGCGAGCATGAAACACATCTTCATGGGCCAGCCGGGCGAGAGCTACTTCTCCACCAGCGACATCGGCTGGGTCGTCGGCCACAGCTACATCGTCTACGGGCCGCTCATCGCCGGCATGGCGACGATCCTCTACGAAGGGCTGCCGGTGCGGCCCGACGCCGCGGTGTGGTGGAGCCTGGTCGAGAAGTACCGCGTCACGGCCATGTTCAGCGCACCGACGGCGGTGCGTGTGCTGAAGAAACACGACCCGGCGGCGCTGACCCGACACGACCTCAGTTCGCTGCGCGCGCTGTTCCTGGCCGGCGAGCCGCTCGACGAACCGACGGCGACCTGGATCGCAGGCGCATTGGGCCGGCCGATCATCGACAACTACTGGCAGACCGAGACCGGCTGGCCCATCCTGAGCCTGTGCAACGGCGTCGAGCCGGCACAGAGCAAGTTCGGCTCGCCCGGCCGCGCCGTCTACGGCTACGACGTCAAGCTGATCGACGAAGGCACGGGCGAAGAGCTGAAGGGCGCGAACCAGAAGGGCGTGGTCGTGATTGAGGGGGCGTTGCCGCCCGGCTGCATGCAGACCGTCTGGCGCGACGACGAACGATTCGTCAACACCTACTGGAAGAGCATCCCCGGCAAGCTCGTCTACAGCACCTTCGACTGGGGCATCCGCGACGAGGACGGTTACTTCTTCATCCTCGGACGCACCGACGACGTCATCAACGTCGCCGGCCACCGACTCGGCACCCGCGAGATCGAAGAGAGCCTGTCGAGCCACCCGAACGTGGCCGAGGTCGCGGTCATCGGCGTGGCCGACCAGCTCAAGGGCCAGGTCGCGATGGCCTTCGTGATCCTGAAGGATCCCTCGCTGGCAGCGACCGACGCCGATGCGCTCAAGCTGGAGGGCGCGATGATGAAGCTCGTCGATGAACAGCTCGGCGCGGTGGCGCGGCCGGCGCGGGTGCGCTTCGTATCGGCGCTGCCGAAGACACGCTCGGGCAAGCTGCTGCGGCGCGCGATCCAGGCCGTCTGCGAAGCGCGCGACCCGGGTGACCTGACGACGATCGAGGATCCCACGGCGTTGCAGCAGATCAAGGATCTCGTCGGCGTGAAGTGAGCCTCACCCCTGTGGGGGTGTTCGACACCGCCGGGGGAGGGATGGTCCGGCGGCGCAACCTCGTGAAGACTGTGCGAAGCCACTCCACGGAGCCGCCCATGCACCGTCATCCGATCAACCGGCGCACCTGCGCTGCATGGCTCGGCCTGCTCGGCATGGTGCCGGTGCGGGCGGCCGCCCGCCCTCCGGTCCACATCGCGCTGGCGCGCGATGCCCCACCCGGCATCGATCCCGTGGGTTACCTCGTGAGCGAGAAGTACGACGGCGTCCGGGCCGTCTGGGACGGGCAGTCACTGCGCTTCCGCAGCGGCTTGCCGCTGGCGGCGCCTTCGTGGTTCCTCGGTCGCCTGCCTGCGGAGCCGCTCGACGGAGAGTTGTGGCTCGGGCGCGGTCGTTTCGACACCTTGTCGGGCACCGTGCGGCGGGAGGTGCCTGATGATGACGCCTGGCACCGGCTGCGGTACATGGTGTTCGAACTCCCGGGCGCGCCGGGCGACTTCAGTGCACGCGCACAGAGGATCGAGCAGTTGGCGCGCGACGCGGCGTGGCCGCAACTGGCCGCGGCTCCCCAGCGTGTGGTGCAG
>DATDER010000060.1:0-3433 GCA_036523095.1 Rubrivivax sp. | reverse complement strand
GCGTGCAGGATCTTGTCGTCCGAACCTGGCGGCAGCGTGCCCGGCGGCGGCTTTTCCGGGCTCTCCCTGTTGCGCATCATCATCACGACCTCGGCGCCGAGCGCGCCCCGGTAGAACTCGATCGCTTCTTCGCAGCGGCCGTTGAAGAACAGATAGGACTCGAGGTGCATGTCGACTCCCCGGGGCGGGTGGAAGGGCCGGCCACTCTACGCCGGCGGCGGCATGCCTGCGAGGTCCGGGTTAGGGGCTTCTGTTTGCCGAGGCGACGGCAATGCACTCCCGCGCATTCGGGCGGACGACATCCCGGCGAGCGTGGCCGCGCTCCGGAAGCGGCGGTCATCGGTGGTCTTGCCGATGAAGCGGCGTGCAATTGCACCCGGCGATCGGGTGACGGCCTGCCAGTGCGCTGGAAGGGCTGGAGTCGCCCGGCCTGAACACCGCGACTCAGCAGGCGTTTCTTGCCTGCGATGCGCAGCGTGTATTCGCGCTGCCCGGGGGCTGAAAACGGGCGCCCCCGGGATTCGACGTAGACGGCGCTACTTGATCAGCGTGAACAGCACGGCGTGCGCCGAAGGCGCGCCGCCTTCGCTGACGAAGAGGCTGGCCTGCTGGTGGCCGTTGGCGCCGACGGCGGCGCTCATTGTCACGGTCACGCTCTTCGACTCGCCGGCGGCCAGCGCCAGCGTCGAGGGGCTGACGCTGTAGCTCACGCCCGCCGGTTGCGCACCGACGGCCAGGCTGAAGGTCTTGGCCGATCCGGACAGGTTGCTCAGCGTCATCGTCTGCGTGCGCGTCTGCCCGCTGCCCCACGGCACACCGCCGAAGCTGATACTCACCGGGTCCAGCGCCACCGTGGCATTGACCGCTGCCAGCAGGTTTTCCAGCCCGGTGCCGACGATGCTCACGTCATCCACCGGCTCGGCCTTGGCAGAGCTCTTCAGCACACCGCGCTGCGCGGTGTTGACGATCGCCGAGCGCACTTCGGCCGCTGACCACTGCGGCTTCTGGCCGCGTACCACCGCCGCCGATCCGGCCAGGTGCGGGGCGGCCATCGAGGTGCCGCTGAAGAACGCAAAACAATGCGGCGCCCCGCACAGCGTGGCCGGACTCGACGACAGCACGTTCACGCCTGGCGCGACGATATCGGGCTTGACGCGCCAGTCGCATCGGTTGGCCCCTGGCTGCTGAAGCCGGCCATGATGTTGGCGTTGGTGGTCAGGAAGTACGACAGCTTGGCGCCGATCGTCGTCGCCACGCCGTTGTCGGCGGCCTGCAGCGACGGGCCGTCGCCGATCGACAGCATGTATGCCGGAGTCGTCGGCTGGTTCGGCGTGCCGTTGCTGGCCATCGCCGTCGGGTCGCCGGCGACGTTGTTCTGCACCAGCGCGGCTACGGCACCGGCGGCCTGCGCGTTGTTGATCTTGACCGTGAAGTCGCAGGTGGCACGCGACAGCAGCGCGACCTTGCCGGTGAGCGAGCCTGCCGCCAGCGGCGCGCAAGCGCTGCCAAGCCCGTTGATCGCGCCTGCGACGATGCCCAGCGGCGCCGTCAGGTTGGCCGCGACGACGGCAAAGTCGCCGCTGGCCGCGCCATAGGTGCCGCCCGCGGCGCTGACCGGCGCGCCGACGAAGTGCGGCACGCTGCTCGCGCCGGCAGTCAGCGCGCGCGCGGCCATGCCCGGCGAGCCGACAGTACGGTAACCCGGGCCTTCGTTGCCGGCCGACACCGCGACCACCATGCCGGCCTGGTCGAGGTTGTCTACCGCGACGGTCAGCAGGTCTTGGATGCCGTGGCTACCGCCGCCCAGGCTCATGTTGGCGATGTCGAAGCCGTCGGCGTAGGCCGCTTCCAGCGCGTTCAGGATGTCCTCGGAACGTGCACTCTCGACGTCGCCGGGAAATACGTTGTAGTTGCCGAGCAGCGCGCGTGGCGCCACGCCGGAGATGGCGTACGGGATCGTCACGCCGTCGACGCTGGCCGGTGTCAGGTGGTTGCAGCCGACGGTACCGGCGACGTGTGTGCCGTGGTCCTGCACCGCGGCGGCGTCGAAGCCGTTCTGGTTCAGCTTGTTGTTGAACACCTTCGCGGCGATGACCTTGTTGTTGGTGTACTTCTTGTTGCCCAACTGCCGTTGCGACGCATACCCGGCGTCGGAGAAGCACGGGTGCGCGGTGTCGATGCCGGTGTCGACCACTGCCACCTTCACGCCGGCGCCGGCCGTGGCCGCGCTGCCGCTGTTGTTTGCCCAGGCCTGCGGGGCGTAGATCAGCGCCAGGTCGGGGTCGGGCGTGCCCGGCACGACGTTCGGGTAGTACAGCCCCTGGTACTGCGCCGTCAGCACTGATGGGTGCGCCGACACCTGCGCCAGCGAGGCGCCAGCGAGCTTGACCGATACCGCATTCAGCGAGACATCGAACTCGCCGCTGACGCTGGCCTGCGGCACGTTGGCGCGCAGCCAGGCCTTGTAGTCGTTGCGCAGCGCCGAGAGTTGAGCCCGGTAGGACTTGACCGTGCTCTGGTTGAAGTCGATCTACTTGCCGGCCGGCGGCTTGGTCTTGACATAGGTGGCGAGCGGCTCGCCGCTCAGTTGGACGATCGCCTAGTCCCTGTCCTGTGTGACTCGCGTGTTTTTGCCGCCGCTGCGTGGCGCGCCGTGGGCCGATGCCAGGGCCAGCGCCAGCGCCAGGGTGGCGAAGGCGGCCGCGATCAGGTTCAGGCACGTGGGGCGGGTTGTCCTCATGTATCGGCTCCGAATGGGGGATTGACCAGGGTGGTGGGGCCCGCGGCACCTGTCGATAGCGGTGGACCCGGCGGCGCACGCCCAAGCGAGGGGTTGCGCTCGCCCCGACGCGGGCAGGCCCATTTCACCGTGCTGCCTGGCCCCGCGACCCCTCGCGCGAGCAGGCAACTGCGATGTCACTTACCCCGGCCGATGGCCGTTCCGTTGCTGCCGGAACTGGCGGATCTGCGCGTCGGCTCGGTCCAGCATGGCGATCAGGTGGTGAATCTCTTCGCGGCTGACGAAACCGTCCGCCTTGGCGCGCGCTTCGATGCGCGCGATCTCGCGCTGGCCCCGCTGCAGCGTGCGGGCTTCGCGACGCGTCAGGTCGCCCCGGGACAGCCCGTGTTCGATGCGCGCTTCCTGGCGCGCTTGGCGGGCGTCGATGTCCGGCGTACCGATGCGGCCGAAGCATGGTTGTGCCGAGGCAGCGAATGCGGCGATGGCAGCTGCCGCGGCGAGAACGGACTTGTGGAATGTGTGCATGCGGAACTCCTGCTGGTCGATGCGGCTACGGCGGCTCGCTCCCGGACAACGGGCCCGAGCGCGGCGCTTGCGACCCTTGCTTTGTCTCGGCGGCGCAAAGAAGTGCAAAGCGCTGCGGGTCCGGGAGTCCGGCCCGGGGTAGGCTTGCCCCATGCCCGACCACCGATT
>DATDER010000059.1:0-28772 GCA_036523095.1 Rubrivivax sp. | reverse complement strand
GTCCGGTGTCACCGCGACCTGCTGGCTCTTACGCATCGCGGCGTACTCTTCCGCGGGCAGCGACAACTGGGCCAGACGATCGGCCACCAGGCGTGCCGCGTTTTCGCCCAGCGGCGTGATCTTGGCGAGGTTGTCGAAGTCGCCGGTCGAGAAGTCTCCCAACTCGGGTGAGATGAGGATGTCGGTGGGCTTGAGCGAGGCCAGCGAGGCCTGCACGTTCTGTTCGGTCAGGATGCTCAGCATCTGGCCTGCGATGCCGACGACCGAGGTCAGGTCTTCGCGCTTGAGCAGCGGCGTGCCGACGTTGACGGCAATGACGATGTCGGCGCCCATGGCACGCGCCGCGGCAACCGGCAGGTTGCTCGTCAACATGCCGTCGACGAGGATCATGCCGCGGTACTCGGCCGGCGCCACCGCACCCGGGACCGACATGCTCGCGCGCATCACGTTGGCGAGTTCGCCTTCGTCGAAGACCACCGCCTTTCCGGTCACGAGGTCGGTCGCGACGGCGCGGAACGGGATCGGCAGGTCGTCGAAGTGGTGGTACCCCTGCACCCGCGACAGCTCGCGCAGCACGGTCTCGAGCTGCACCCCGGTCACCACGCCCTTGCCGAGGAACGACGTGCCCGAAGCCGTGCCGATCTCGGGGCCGATGTAGTTGCGTGAGTCGTCCGCCTTGCGCCGCATCGAGAGTTCCTGCCGCGGCGGCTTCTCCTTGTAGAGCAGCTCGACCGTGATGCCGGCAACGACCTTCTCCATCTCGGGCACGCTCATGCCGGTGGCGTAGGCACCGCCCACCAGGGAGCCCATGCTGGTGCCGGCGATGCAATGGATCGGAACCCGGTACTCCTCGAGCACCTTGATGACGCCGACGTGGGCGGCACCGCGGGCGCCGCCACCCGACAGCACGAGGCAGATCTTCGGCCGCGTCGCAGTCGATGCAGGACCGGCCGACGGGTCGGCCGCGGTGGTCTGTACGGTCTGGGCGGAGGCGGGCAAGATCGACGCCGCGGTGGCCAGCACAAGCACCGCTTGGATCCAGGGCCCGCCCCTCGCCCCCACACGGTTCCTCATGTCTGTACGCCCCCGTCCATGAACGCTCTGGTCGTGAAATTGTCGTGGCGTGCCAGCGGCCAGCGGCCAGCGCATCATGGCGCGGGCTCGCGGATGCGGGCCGAGAAGTCGGCCGCCGTATCGGCCCTGTTCGCACGCACATTCACCTCGGACCGCCGCTGCAATTCGGCAAAAGGCAGGCCGCCGTCGACCAGCCGGCCCTGTTCGTGCAAGTACTGCGGCAGGTAGCCGCTGGCGAGGATCTTCCAGTTGAACGGCACATGTCCGGGGTTGGCCAGGCCGTGGGTCCAGATCGTGGTGGTGCAGTTGGTCGTGAGCGAGTTGTAGAAGACCGGCTGCTTCGTCAGCGCGTTGATCGAAGCGACGTAATCGAGGAACACGCGGCGCGCCTCGTCGACCCCCCCTTTGAGGCGGTACACGTGAACCTGCTCGGGCGGATCCTTGCGGTAATTGGTTCGCAGACGAATCAGGTCGCGTTCGTCGGCGACCACGTAGTAAAGCTCGTACTGGCGGAAGAACCCGTTGACGGTGGAATAACCCTCGCTCTTCTCCTTGCGGGCTTCGATCGAGACGGCCAGTCGGTCGCCGCCGAAAGAGAAGCTGAGGAAGATGTGGGCCACGGTCGGGCCCATCCAGTAGGTCGCCACCAGGTCGACCCCATCGAGTCGGCGCAGGTCGTAGGCCTTGTCGTAATACGCCGGCGTGAAGTCGGTTTCACTGCGGTAGTCGAAGTTTCGGATGTTGCGCACCGTGACCGTGTCGCCCTCGACCGTCGCGCTCGCAAGCCGGGCGTTTTCGGTGACCCAGTCGCGGTCGTTCGACGGCTCCAAACTGAAGTACCAGGCCAACGCCGCGCTGAAGAGCACCGCGTAGGCCATGACGGCGCGCCAGCGCCAGCGAGGACCGAACAGTGCCACCAGCGCTGCCAGTGCGGCAACGGCGTAGGCCGCGGCGAGACCAAAGCGCAAGACCACACTTTCGGGCCCCGAGATTGCGAGCGACAGCACTCCCCAACCCGCCGTGACGAGGAGGCAAAGGCCGAGCAGCAGCAGTCCGAGCGTGGCGATCGTTCGCCCCCGCGCGCCGCTCACGCGCCAACGCCCGCTACTGCGCGCGCGCGCCTGCGTTTGGCCGTGGCGCCGCGAGGCAGCGTGCGGTGGTGCGGGAGTCGTGGCATGGCGGATCTTCGGCGGGTTGGGCAGGGACTCGGAGTGTGCCTCAAGCACCCCTGACCCGACCGGCTCGGGGCGACGCACAATCCGGCGCATGGCAGACAGTTCCGACAGCATCAATTCCCATGCCTTCAGCCGGCCTTTCGTGCTGCGCAATGGCACCACGGGCGTGGTCCGTGTCCTGCGCCCTGACGACCGTGACCGCATCGCCGCCGCCTTCGCCAAGCTCGAGCCGGAATCGATCTACACCCGCTTCTTTGCAATGAAGAAATCGCTGAGCGACGCCGAATTGACGCACATCAGCGCATCCGACTTCGTCAGCTACGTGGCGCTCGCCGCGAGTGTGGGCAGTGGCAGCGACGAGACCCTGATCGGCGGCGCCAGCTACACCGTGCTGCCCGCTGCCGGCGGCGAGCGTGCGGCCGAGGTCGCCTTCACGATCGAGGAGGATTACCACGGGCAGGGACTGGCCTCGCAGCTGCTGGCGATGCTCACCGATGTGGCGCGGCAGCACGGCATCACCTGCTTCGTGGCCGAGGTGCTGGCCGAGAACATGGCGATGCGCTCGGTCTTCGACCGCAGCGGGCTGGCGTCGACAACGACACGCCAAGGCGGCGTGATCCACTACCGGATGGCCCTGCCGCCCTGAGGTGTCGACCAGCATGGTGGCCGACGCCTCAGAATGCAGGGCATGGATGCATTCATCGTCGTCGGCAACGCGAACACCCGAAAGTCTTCCGTCGTGCGCAGCCTGAGCGGCTGCTTCAATCGCAGCGTGCGGGACATCCAACCTATGGGTGGCGCAGCCCCGCTGCGGGTCTACGCACGTGTCGGCTCGCTGCAGGAAACACGCAAGAGCGCCGAGGAGTTCATGGCCGAGGTCGAGCGCACGCGCTGTACCGCTGTACTGTGCTGCCTGTTGCCGTCGCCCGACCCGAACAACCCCCAGCTCTTCCCCGACGCGCAGACCTACCTCGCCCGGTTCAAGGCCGCAGGCTGGCGCATCCGCTCGATCGCGGTGTTGGGGCAGAACGGCGGTGGGCTGCGCTCGCCGAACTTGCTTCAGTTTCCGCTCGCCTCGACCTTGCCGATCAACCTCACCGCGCGCGCGGTGCGACAGCACTTCGGCTGGGAGTAACCGCAACACAAGCGGCGGCGAGCCACGGCCGCGCCGATACCATGCCGTCATGCTGTTGCACTGGATCGACGACAACACGCCGCTGCCGCCCACCTCGCGGGCCCTGGGGCCCGATTCCGACGCGCCCGGCCTGCTCGCCGCCGGCGGCGGTCTCTCGACGGCACGCCTCGAAGAAGCCTACCGCCACGGCGTGTTCCCGTGGTTCAGCGCCGGGCAGCCGGTGTTGTGGTGGAGCCCCGATCCGCGCATGGTGCTGCCGGTGACGGCGTTCAAGTTGTCGCGTTCCTTCGCCAAGTCCTTGCGCCGCTTCGTCGTCAGCGCCGATTGCGAGATCCGCGTCGACAGTGCTTTCGATGCCGTCATCCACGCCTGCGCCACCACACCGCGCCATGGCCAGGACGGCACCTGGATCGTGCCCGCGATGGTGCACGCCTACAGCGACTGGCACCAGTCCGGGCATGTGCACAGCATCGAGACCTGGATCGCGGGCCGCCTCGTCGGCGGGCTCTATGCGGTGTCGATCGGCCGCATGGTCTTCGGCGAGTCGATGTTCGCGCACCAAAGCGGCGCGTCGAAGATCGCGCTCGCCGCGCTGGTGTGCCTGTGCCGCGAACACGGGGTGCCACTCATCGACTGCCAGCAGAACACGCGCCACCTCGCCAGCCTGGGTGCGCGCGAGATGTCACGCCGGCAGTTCGAACAGCATCTGCAGGACGCCCTGCAAGGGCCCGAGCCCGGCGATTGGACCTATCATGATCGCCTGTGGGCACACCTGATCCGGGATGCCGATATGCCCGGGAAAGTTTGACGAGTGACGCACCCGAAAGAGCTACCGCTCTCATCGCTGCAGTTCTACGCCACGGCGCCCTACCCGTGCAGCTACCTGGCTTCGCGGCAGGCGCGCTCGCAGGTCGCGACGCCGAGTCACCTGATCAACGCCGATATCTACTCCGGCCTGGTCGCCAACGGCTTCCGGCGCAGCGGCATGTTCACCTACCGACCCTACTGCGACGGCTGCCGCGCCTGTGTTCCCTTGCGCGTGCCGGTCGCCGGCTTCGAGCCCACACGCAGCCAGCGCCGCGCCTGGAAGACGCATGCGAACCTGAGCTCGCGTGTGCTGCGGCTGGGTTTCCTGCCCGAGCACTACCAGCTCTACCTGCGTTACCAGTCCGGGCGCCACAGCGGCGGCGGCATGGACCACGACAGCATCGACCAGTACACCCAGTTCCTGCTCCAGAGCCGCGTCAACTCCCGCCTGGTCGAGTTCCGTGAGCCGGCAGCCGACGGCGGCCCCGGCGTATTGAAGATGGTGTCGATCCTGGACGTGCTGAACGATGGGATCTCGGCCGTCTACACCTTCTACGAGCCCGGCGCCAAGGCCAGTTATGGCACCTACAGCGTGCTCTGGCAGATCGAGCAGACGCGGCTGCTCAAGCTGCCGCACGTCTACCTGGGGTACTGGATCGCGCACAGCCCGAAGATGGCCTACAAGACCCAGTTCCGCCCGCACCAGATGCTCATCGACGGGCATTGGTCCACGCCCGGCACCGCGGCCCCGGCGAGCCTCTGATCGCTGCCGAAGTACAAGCCGCGCGCGAACGCCGGGCGCTCTGGGCCGCGCTGGCCCTGATCTTCGTCTGGGGCGCCAACTTCAGCGTCCAGAAGGCGGTCTTCGAGGTGCTATCGCCGGGCGGGTTCCTTTTTGTGCGCTACCTGATGATGCCGGTGGCAGCTGCGTTGCTGCTGTGCTGGCGCTACGGCCTGCGCTGGCCGCGCCTGCCGCGCGCCGAGGTGCTCGCACTGCTCAAGCTCGGCATCGCCGGCCACCTCGTTCACGTCGGCCTGGTGACCTACGGCATCCACTTGTCGACTGCGTTCTCGAGCTCTCTGATCCTCGCCTGCGGCCCCGTGTTCACGCTGCTGATCCTGCGCTGGTACGGGCTGGAGAAGCTCACTCGGGGCCAGGTCGCCGGTGTCGTCGTCGCGGTGGCCGGCGTGTTGGTCTTCCTGTCCGACAAGCTGCTCGGCGGGCAGTGGCGCGCCGGCGGCGGTGACCTGACCTTGTTGGTTGCGGCGTCGGTGTTCTCGTATTACACCGTCGCTGCCAAGCCGCTGATTCAGCGCCGCGGCGGCGTGCTCGTGATGGGCTACGCCACGCTGCTGGGCAGCGCGCCGGTGGTGGCCGTGAGCCTGCCCGCCGGGTTGGCGGTGAACTGGGCCGCGGTGCCGCCGCTGATCTGGATTGGCCTGCTCTACGCGGTACTGATCTCGGCTTTCATGGGCTGGCTCGTCTGGGGCTGGGTGAATGCCGTGCGTGGCGTGGCACGTACCGCGCCCCTGATGTACCTGATGCCGCCCGTGGCGGCGCTGGTGGCCTGGGCCGTGACAGGCGAACGCTACACCGCGATCAAGCTCGTGGGCGCGGCACTCACGCTCGCCGGCGTGGCACTCGCGCAGTTTGCGTCATCACCGCGGGACGCGGTGCGCGAAGCGCCGGCGCCGGTCGACTGAAGCGGCGCCCCGCGGGCCGTCGAGGGGCGGAGTAGTTTGCAATCCTAACTTGACCCCTATGCACCGCACTGGTCTACGCGCAGACCCAGGTGCCCTACTTCCTGCTCCACGTCGAACTCGCCCCGGCCGCGCTGAAGCGTGCCGGCGAGGTGTCGCTGCAAGCCGGCATGGGCGCCGAGGTTTGCGTGCGCACGCGCGAGCGGACCGCCTTCGACCACTTGATGGAACCCATCGTCGTCGCCGCGCGGCGTCCGTTCAGGGAGTACTGAGTCGCCGTCTCAGGCGGTCGAAGCCCAGGCTCCAGCATCGGATTGCGCAGAGCCTTCGGCCTCGAGCTTGAGCAGGTGGGCCAGCAGCGAGCGCCGCGCAACCGGGTGGACCGCACTCGGCACGTCGGCGTAGACCCGCGGCAGCAGTTCATCGAGCGTGGCGCGCGGCCGCGACCGCAGCGCCGCGACCACCCTGGCCTCGCGCGCCAGGCGGTGCGCGATCAACGCGCGCAGCACGTCGTGCGGCCGCGCGACCAGGAAGCCGTGCCCGGGTGCGAGCCAGTCGAGGTCGATCACGAGCAATTCGTTCAGCGCACGCAGGTAGGCCGCCATGTCGCCGTCGGGCGGGTTGATGACCACCGTGCTGCCCTGCATCACGTGGTCGCCGGTGAAGAGCGTCTTCTCTTCCTGCAGCAGGTAGCACAGGTGGTTCGACGCGTGGCCGGGCGTGTGCAGCACACGCAGCGTGGTGCCGGACCCCAGCACGAGCACTTCGCCCGGTTCGGGTTCACGCAGCGGCGCGAAAGTCGTGTCCTGCCCCACCGCGTGGCGCGGCCGCATGCCCAGCACGGGCGCGCCGGTGGCCGCCGCCAGCGCGAGCGCGCCCGGCGAGTGGTCCACGTGTGTGTGCGTGACGAGGATCTGCTCGATCGGCCCCGGTGCCGCCGCCAGCAGCGCCTGAAGGTGCGCTTCGTCCACCGGCCCGGGGTCGACCACGGTCCAGCGGTTGAGTACCGGGTCGCCGATGAGGTAACTGTTGGTGCCCGGCCCGGTCATCAGGCCGGGGTTGGGTGCGGTGATGCGGATCACACGCGGCGACAGTTGCACGACACGGCCGGCCACGATGTCGGCATGCGCATCGGCGCGGCCTTCGGGATCGAGGCGGCCGATCTCGGCGTAGGCGTGTTCATCGGGCAGCACGATGCGCATGCCTTTGGCCGATACCGCGCGGCGCGGCATCGTCATGGGAACGGCGGCCTGGCCGCTGGCGAACGTGAGCACCGCTTGCACGTCGGCAAACGCGGCGAGCATCTGCAATGTGCGGCGTGTCACCGGCAGCAGTGTCAGCTGGCGCTGAGGTTCGAGCGCTTGCGCGGGCGTGAGCCACATCAGCTCGACCGCCTCGGCAAGGTCGGGCGTGGCGGTCTGGCCTTCCGGCGCGCGTGCGACGAAGAACCGGGTGTCAAAACGTTTGGGCAGACCCGGCGGCGTGAGCCAGTGGCTCAGGTAGTGCCATCCGCGCAGATCGATGCACATGCCGAGCGCTTCGCACAAGGCCGCGATCGACCGTTCGCCGCTTTGGAGCGGGCCACGCCATTGTGTGTGCGCCGAGTGCAGCCCGGCGGCATCGATGCCGTCGGCGAACAGCAGACCGACCTCCTCGAAGCACTCGCGTGCTGCGGCGATCAGGTAATCGAGCCCTCCCTCGTCGACCGCCAAGCGTCGGCTCGCAGCGGCGTCGTCCCAGCCGATGCCGTGGCGATGCGCCTCGCGGTCGCGCACATCGAGCGCGCCCCCCGGAAAGACCGCCGCGCCGCTGCGGAAGTCACCGTCGCGTTCGGCGCGTCGCAGCATCAGCACCTCGAAACCTTCCGCATCGGTGCGATCCCGCAACACGATCACCGATGCCGCCCGGCGCGTGCCCGCAAAGATGTCGAAGCCCGGATCGCTCAACGCACGACTCCGCTCGCACGCAGGGTCGCGATCTCGTCGGCGCCGTAGCCGGCACGCTGCAGCACTGCGTCGGTGTCGGCTCCGATCTCGGGCGCGGCACGCGGCGCTGCCGGAACGCTGCGGTCGAAGCGGGGCGCGGGTGCGGGCTGGCTCACGCCGTCGACGTCGATGAAGGCGGCACGTGCCTGCGCGTGCGGATGCAGCGCCGCCTCGTCCAGCGCCAGCACCGGCGCAAAACACGCGTCACTGCCTTCGAGCACCGCCGACCACTCGTCGCGGGTCTTCAGGCGGATGGCGTTCGCGATGGCCTCACGCATCGCCGGCCACAGGCTGCGGTCGTACTGGCGTGGAACGAACGTCGTGTCCAGCCCGATCCGGCGCGCCAGCTCGGCGAAGAACTTGGGCTCCAGCGGTGCGAGCGACACATAGCGGCCGTCGGCGGTTTCGTAGGTGGCATAAAACGGTGCGCCGCCGTCGAACAGGTTGGCGCCGCGCGGTTCGCCCCACAAGCCGCCCGCGTGCAAGCCGTAGAAGAACGACATCAGCGAGGCGGCACCGTCGACCATCGCCGCGTCGACCACCTGCCCGCGTCCCGAAGTCTGGCGCTCGAACAGCGCAGCCATGATGCCGAAGGCCAGGTAGAGCGCACCGCCACCGTAGTCGCCCACCAGATTGAGCGGCGGAGTCGGCGCGCCGCCCGCCGGGCCGATGGCGTGCAGCGCGCCCGTGAGTGCGATGTAGTTCAGATCGTGCCCCGCCGCCTGCGCGAGCGGGCCTTGCTGACCGAAGCCGGTGACGCGGCCGTAGACCAGGCGTGCATTGAGCGCGTGGCAGGCGGCCGGGCCCAGGCCCAGGCGCTCGGCGACGCCGGGGCGAAACCCCTCGATCAGTACGTCGGCGCCTTGCGCGATGCGCAGCACCGCATCGCGCCCGGCCGCCGCCTTCAGGTCGATCGCCACCGAGCGCCGGCTGCGGGCGTTGATGTCGAAACGCCGGTCCATCGGCACACCGAGTCCGCTCGGCTCGAGGCGGTCGATGCGCACCACGTCGGCGCCCAGGTCGGCGAGCAGCATCCCGCACATCGGCCCCGGGCCGATGCCCGCGAGCTCGACGACCTGAAGACCGTGCAGCGGCCCCATGTCAGTGGCGCACGGCCGCCAGAAGACACTGACAAGCCCCTCGGAGGCAGCGAACGGGGTGATCTTGGGGCAGTTCCATCCTAGAGGCCCAGCATGGCGGGCAGGTCGGCCAGCGTCTCGACCATGGCGTCACACGGCAGCGTGCGCGAGTCCTGGCCCTCGTTGTAGCCGTAGGGCACGCAGACCACCGGGGTACCGGCGGCGCGCGCCGCGAGCACGTCGTTGACCGAGTCGCCGACCATCAAGGTGCGGGCGGTGTCGGCACCGAGTTGCGCACAAGCCCACTGCAGCGGCTGCGGGTCGGGCTTGCGCCGCTCGCAGGTATCACCCCCGACGACGAGGCTGAGGTAAGGCGCCAGGCCGAGGCGCTTGAGCAGCCCCAGCGCAAAGCGCTGCTGCTTGTTGGTGACGATCGCGAGCGGCAGCCCGGCCGCGTGCAGCGCCTGCAGCGCCTCGCGCGCGCCGGCGTACGGCTCGGCAGCACATTCGTCGTCGTCCTGCAGACGACCGTAGTAGTGGAAGAAGCCCTCGACCAGCGTGGCCTTGGCCTCTGCATCGAGCGTTTGACCGAGCGCCACACACGCACGCTCGACGAGCAGCGGCGCCCCGCGCCCGATCATCAGGCGCACGTCGGCCTCGGCCGGCCCGGCGAGGCCGCGTGCGCCAAAAGCGCGCCGCAGCGCGAGCGCGATGTCGCCCGCGGTGTCGAGCAGCGTGCCGTCGAGGTCGAACAGCACCGCCTGCAGCGGCACACCGCGCCAGCTGGCCACGCGGCTCATGCCGCCACCGCCTGGCGCACCGCGTGGTCCCAGTCGCTCATTCGCTGCGCGGCCTGGTCGCGCGACATCGTCGGCACGAAGGTGCGCTCGGCCTTCCATTGCGCGGACAGTTCGTCCAGCCCGCCCCAGGTTCCGACCCCCAGCCCGGCCAGGTAGGCCGCGCCGAGCGCCGTGGTCTCGATGACCGTCGGCCGCACGACCGGGATGCCCAGCAGGTCGGACTGGAACTGCATCAACAGGTCGTTCACGCAGGCGCCGCCGTCGACGCGCAACTCGGTCACCGGTGCGGCCCCGTTGGCGACGGCGTCCCGGCTCATCGCCTGCAGCAGTGCCGCGCTCTGGAAGGCGATGCTCTCGAGCGCAGCACGGGCGATGTGGGCGACGCTGCTGCCGCGCGTGAGGCCGACGATGGCGCCGCGCGCACCGGCGTTCCAGTACGGCGCTCCCAGGCCCGTGAAGGCCGGCACGAAGCTGACGCCGCCCGCGTCGGGCACGCTTTCGGCCAAGCGCTGGACTTCGCCGCTGCCTTTGATCGCTCGCAGGCCGTCGCGCAGCCACTGCACCACCGCGCCGCCGATGAAGACACTGCCTTCGAGGGCAAACGCGGGCTGCGCAAGCGTGCCCGGCTGTGCGGCCGCGGTGGTGATGAGGCCGTTTTTCGAGTCCTGGAAACGATCCCCCGTGTGCATCAGCATGAAACATCCCGTTCCGTACGTGTTCTTCGCCAGCCCGGCCTTGAAGCAGGCCTGGCCGAAGAGCGCGCTCTGCTGGTCGCCCGCGATCCCGGCGATGGGGATCGGCGCACCGAAGAGCTCGGCGTCGGTCTCGCCGAAGGCGTGGCTCGAGGGGCAGACCTGGGGCAGGACGCTGCCCGGCACGTGCAGCGCGGCCAGCAGCTCGGTGTCCCAGACGTTGTGGCGGATGTCGAAGAGCATCGTGCGCGAAGCGTTGGTCACGTCGGTGGCGTGGACCTGGCCGCGGGTCAGCTTCCAGAGCAGCCAGCTGTCGACGGTGCCGAAGGCGAGTTCGCCATGCGCTGCCAGCAGGTGTGCGCCGGGCACGTGGTCGAGCAGCCAGCGGATCTTCGTCGCCGAGAAATAGGCGTCGATGACGAGCCCGGTGCTGTGGCGCACACGCTCGGCCAAGCCGGCGGCACGCAGTTGCGCGCACAACGGCTCACCGCGCCGGTCTTGCCAGACGATGGCGTGGTGGATCGGCTCGCCGGTGCGCCGGTTCCACATCAGCGTCGTCTCGCGCTGGTTGGTGATGCCGATCGCGGCGACGTCACGTCCACTCAGGCCGGCTTTGGCGAGCGCTTCCTGCGCGGTCGCGAGCTGGGTCGCCCAGATCTCGTTCGCGTCGTGCTCGACGCGTCCCGGCTCGGGGTAGATCTGGCGAAACTCGCGCTGCGCCATCGCGACGACCTGCCCGGCACTGTCGAAGACGATGCTGCGTGAACTGGAGGTGCCCTGGTCGAGGGCGAGGATGTGGGTCATTCGCAGGGGGTCCTTGCGGTCAGCCGCCGTCCCCCATTGTGGCGAAGCCGGCGCCGTCCGGCGTCATAACCAGCGAAAACCCACCCCGGCGTGGAAACCCGCCGACACGATGGCGTGCATGAAGTCCGGTCGGGCTTGAAAGCGTAGGTGGTGGCGGCCAGCACCTGCCATGCGAGCCGGCGTAGTCGCCGCAGTCGCGGACCTGGGAACTCCCTGCGCCGGCGCGACAATGTGACGTGACCGATCCATAAGCACCCGAAGCCCGCTTCGAGCAGGCCAAGGCCCAGTTCCTCGCCGGCCTCGCCCGTTACCAGGCGCCTGATTTCGTGCAGGCGGAGCGCCACTACCAGGGGTCACTGCGGCTGCTGCCGGGCCGACCGTCCACCCTGGTCAACCTGGCGGCGACCCAACTGCACCTCGGCTGCGGCACTGGGCTCTGCGGCCCGCTGCTGCGACCGCTGGCGCGGCACCTCACCGGCATTGACCTGTCGGCGGCCTTCACCGCCGAAGCGGCGGCCGAGACCGACGCAGGCCCGGGCTGGCGGCTGCTACCGAGCCTGCGTTACGCCCACGCCCGCTCGCACCTCCTCGCGCTTGCCCGAGCGCACGGCTTTGAACCCTTGCTGGCCGAACGCGCCCCGGTCTGGACCGACCAGCGGCAGGCCGTCGATGGGCTCTACCTGGTGTTTCGGCGGGTGCAGGGGCGCTGAAGTTGACGAGAACGCCCGACTAGGTCTTGCCGAAGCGGGACTTCGCCGCGTTGACACAAGCGGATTTCGCGTCACCGGCGAGCGCATCGCACTTTTCGGCCGCGACCTTGTAGTCGGCGTCGCGCTTCTCTGCCGTCGCGTCCTCGCGCGCAGCGTTGCCTTCCTTGCTGACCTTTGCGTCGGCCTTGGCACGCGTCTCGGCCGCCTTGGCTTCCTTGACGCAGACATCTTTGTCGTTACCGGCCTTGTCGTCGCAGCGCTCTTTCGCCACCTCGTAGGCAGCGTCGGCCTTGGCGATTGCGACCTTGTTCATGTCCGCGGCCTTGCCGCTGCGCTTGTACTCGAGTTCGGCCTTGGCCACGTCTTCCTTGCCTTTGGCTTCTGCGACACAGATGTCCTTGCTGTTGCCCGCCAGCTTGTCGCAGGCCGCCTTGGCACTCTTGTAGTCAGCGCTGATGCGATCCTTGGTGGCGCTGACATCGGCCGCGCTCATGTTCTGTGCTTGCGCGCTCGCGACCATCAGAAAACCGGCCGTGGCCAGTGCGGCGGGGATGGAGAGAAGTTTGTGCATGGTGTCCTCGAATGCAGTGGATGGATCGGGGATCGTCCTGGGGACGTCCGCAGGGCGAAGTATTCGCGCGGCGGTCCATCGACGACACGGGAGGGCGCCGCGTCCAGCGGTAGGCCGGCTCCTACGGACTTCGACGCCTACAGCAAGCCCTCGACGGCGCGGCCGACCCGCTCGAGCAGACGCTGGCGCAGCGGGCGCTGCTCCCACGTCTGGGCGTCGATGGGCTTCGATGCCGCGGCGTCACGTTCGAAGAGCGTCTCGACCTGCTGGCCGAAGTCGTCGCCGAGAACGACGACGTTGATCTCGCTGTTGGCAACGAAGCTGCGCCAGTCCATGTTGCTGGAACCGACGGTGGCCAGGACGCCGTCGATCACCGCTGTCTTGGCGTGCAGGTTGGCGTGTTCCATCTCATACAGCCTGACCCCGGCGTCGAGCATCTTTCGGTAGTACGAACGGCCCGCGTGCAGCACGAGCACGGCATCGCTCGTGCCAGGGAGCACCAGCCGCACATCGACACCGCGCAGTGCGGCGTCGCACAGCGCCTGCACCATGTCATCACCGGGGGCGAAGTACGCCATCGTCAGGTGCACGCTCACGCGCGACGCCCGCACCGCCGCCAGCATCGTGGTGTAGATGCGGTTGCTGGCGTCCCGCGGGTCGCTCGCCAGCACCTGCACCACGCGTTGCCCGGCGCTCGCAGGCAGCGCCCTGACGGGGGCCAAGGTGCCGGGACAACCTTGCTCGACCCAGGTCGCCGTGAAGGTGCGCGCCAGCGCCGCGACCACCGGGCCGCGCAATTCGATCTGGGTGTCGCGCCACCCCTCCTTCAGCGCATCCACGCTGCGCGCCCGGTTCCGGCCGGAGGATCCCGAGGAGTAGACCTGGCTGATGTTGATGCCGCCCGTGAAAGCGACCTCGTCGTCGACCACCAGCAGCTTGCGGTGGTCGCGGTGGTTGATGCCCCAGGCACCGGGCCGCTCGAGCGGGTTGATCGGGTTGAACTTGCAGACGGCGACACCGCCCGCCGCCAGGCGATCGAAGAAGGCGGCCTCGCTCGCGAGCGAACCCACGGCGTCATACAGCAGCGCCACCGACAGCCCCTGCGACGCCTTGCGCAGCAACAGGTCGGCAAACTCGGCCGCCACGCCGGCGTCTTCGACGATGTAGCTCTCGAGCATCACCCGCCCCTTCGCACGGGCGATCGCTGCTTTCATCGCACCGAAGGTCGCCGGCCCATCGACGAGCAAGCGCGCGGCGTTGCCACGGTAGAGGTCGACTTCACCCTGCGCCGCCAGAACCCCCAGGTGGTGCGTCACCAGCGCGGCGCGGCCTTCGGAACGGACGGCCCCGAGGGTCGCGGCTTCAGCAGTCGAGGACGCGACCCCTTGGGGGCCGTGTACCGTGACGCGCGCCGCCGTCTCGGCGCCGGAGAGTGCCGTGCCCGGTGCCGCCGAGGTCGATAAAACCGGTGCGGTCGGCATGGCGCTGCAGCCCGCCAGCGCCACGACGACAGCGGCGACCGATACATGCCATCGCAGCGAGAGTGATCTCACCGCGCGACCACGCGCGAAACCACTGTGCCCGCTTCACCGCAAGCAGCGGGCCCTGCAATTTGCTTCAGCGGGTAGCGACGATTCTTCATCACCTGATATTAGTTGGCCCCCGCACGGACGCGCAGCCAGCGCATACCGACAAGCCGCACGGACGGCGTCCTACGTCACCACCCGACGGGCTCCGATGACGAAGTAACACGTAGCTCGACACCATCTCGCCATGACGACGCCAACCTCAACCAAGGCCCTTCGAAGCGCCCACCGCGTTGCAGACATGGCGCTGGATGATCCAACCACCGAAGCCAACGGGCCATGGTTGGTGCTGATCGGCGACGACGCGGAACGATCGGACCCCGACGAGGTCTTGCGTTTGCTGCGCGACCTGTGGCCGGATGTGGAGGGCGAAGACCTCAGAAGTAGCGGCGCCAGTCGAAGATCAGGCGCACGCCGAGGCTGTAGATGGTCTCGAGGTTCACGCCGGGTGACCCTGGCGGGTAGGTGACCTTCGAACTCTGTGGGACTTCGGCACCGGCATAGAGCTGGAACAGCACGGCCGAACTCTGCTTGGTGTCGAAGGCACGGTAAGGCCGGTACTCGACGATCGGCAGGTCGAAGTGGATCGACTTGAATTCGACGACACGCGCCTCCGCCCCAGGCAGGGCCGGCGCGGCCAGCGTCGTGTTCTCGAAACCATAACCGTAGAACGTTGCGCCGAGTTCGCGCCCGAGCACGAACTGAAAGCGCCCGAAGGGCGTCGCCCACCCGGTCTGCCAGGGAATCAAGCCGCCGTTGCTGGCCGTGACCGCCATGTTGGTGTAGGTCGCGGGCGAAAAGAGGTACACCGGCGCGAGCAACAGCAGGTCGCCCGGCAACAGGTAGAACGGCATCCGCAGGCGCGTGGCGATGCCGAACCGTGACCGGATCGCCGACACGCCGCCGGCCGCCTCCAGCGCCGGCGACGGCACCCTGTAGTCGTTGGTCGAGTTCGTGTCGCCGCGCACGCCGACCGAGCCGAAGACGAGGCCGTCGCCCGACTCTCCGATCACGCCGTCGATACCCAGGCCGGCGCGAAGTGAAAGCTCGGCGCCGGCGATCCAGCCCCGTTCTTCGCTGACCGACGGCGTGTACCCGCCGCTCACGCTGCGCGCGTCGGTCGAACCGGTGAAGCCGATGAACGGCCCCACCTCGGCGCGAAAACGGGGCATCGCCCCCAGCCCCTGGCCAAGCCCGGGCACCGGCGTCGGCCCCAGCACGTCGGGGATCTGGGCCCAGGCCTCCGGCGGCGCGCGCAGCCCCTCCGCGCGCCGCGGCAGGATGTTGGTCCTGCAGACGTCGAACGCGTCGGGCAGGATCGGCGCGTCGGGGGTGTGCGGCACCCGCGCGGCGTTGCCGCGCCCGGCCGCGTGGTCGATCACCTGTTCCAGGCTCGCGCGCACCGCGGTCGCTGCGCGCTCCGCGTCCTGCGGCCGCATGTACGCGTCGCCCATCAGCACCATCGACTCGCTGCTGCCCTTCCAGGTGAAGACCTCGAGCCCGGCCTCGTTGTAGTAGTCGTGTGTGCCCTTGCGCTGCGACACGTCGCCCCAGGTGCCGGCAACGTGCCCGGCAGCGTAGGTGTCCTGCAGGAAGTGCAGCGCAAACCCCTCGTCGGCGAGCATCGAGCGGACTAGCGCTCGCCGTTCGGCCGGCGCGAGCTGCTCGGACGCCAGGCGCGAGGCCTTCTGCAAGGCGCTGAGGTGGAACCAGGCGTAGACGCCGACCGCGCTGACGTCGGCGCCAGGCGTCAACGTGAGTTCGACATAATCCCTCGGCTTGGTGTCGGTGCGCGGCCGCGGCATCAGGAAGTGGGCGCCGTTGGCGCCTGCGCGGGTAGCGTATTCGGCGTCGGCGCGCTGCAGGCGGGTGTCCGCGATGCGCAGCGCGTTCTGGCGTTTCGCCCGCTGCGCCTCGTCCTCCACCAGGCGCCGGATGTCGCCGACGATGTTGGCATTGCCCCGGTTCAGCTCCGGTCGCGCCATGACCGCGACGCCGGCGAGGTCGACCTTCAATTGCGCCGCGACGTCCGCGACCTGCAGGATCCAGTCGGCCTTGAGGACGCTGTCGAGCATGTTCCGGCTCGAGCACGAGTGGTCTCCCGCGATGGCTGCGAAGGCGGCCCAGTCGATGCAGGCGGGCGCCAGGCCCTGCTGGCGATCCGCGCCCTGCTCGCACAGGCGCCGCTCGTCGCCGGCCCGCGCGTCGCGCCACAGGCCGTCGAAAAGCGCCTTGCGTTCCGGGTCGAGCGCGTCGACCGCGAGCAGCGTGATGTCGCGATGTTCCGGGTAGACCCAGGCGTGCGCACCCGCGGTCCAGACGACGGCCCCGAATATCGACAGTGCTCTTGCGAGAGCCGTGGATCGAACCGATGACATCGTGGGCCTTCCCCCTTATGCAGACGCGTTTGGATCAGGGTGGCACGCGGCGGGCCCGCAGAGGCCGAAGCGATCGGCCGGCGTGCCCGCTACTTGCCGCGGGCGGCGAGGTCCTCTTCGACGAAGCGCAGCACGGCCTCGAGCAGCGCTTCGCGCGGATAGGCATTCTCGGTGACGAGGAGCGACGCGACCGTGCCGTGGCTGCGCGCGATCGGGACGGCGACCGCCCAGTGGTCCGCATTGATGTAGCCGACCAGGGTCGACCCCGGGACGACCTGATCGTAGAAGAGCACCTGGCTGTCGTTGCGGCCGTCGATCATCGCCAGCTTGCCGGTGCTCCCGCGCAGGACCCGCGAGATGCGTTCCGGCTGTGGCAAGGTCACGACCGAATAGGTCGGCACGCTGCCGGGCAGCGGGTTGTTCGCCAGCCACGCCTTGCGCACGTCGGGACGCAGGCTCGCCACCGCACCACCGTCACCGGAGTCGCAGGTCGCACCGGGGAAGTGGCGCAGCAGGTCGGCCTGGTACTGCTCCGCGTCGACCGCTAGTGCCGATCCGCCCACCGCCCCGGCGATGCTCACGACCGCCGCGACCCGGGGCACGATCTCCGGATGGTTGACGATCGCCTCCAGCACATCGGGTGTGCCCTTCGAGTAGCCCACCAGCACCAGGCGCGGTGCCCCTGGCCCGGGGTCCGTGGCCATGACGGCGTCGCGGATCTGGCGCGCGTTGCGGGTGGAACTCGACAGGGCGTCGACTTTCATGAGCTGCTGCGCGTAACCGAACCTGGCCACGTGCTGCGCGGTCGACGCGGGCGGCTGCAGCCACTGCGCGAAGCAGTCGTAGCCGATGCCCGGCACCACCGCCGCCACCAGGCCCCGGCTCGACGTGCCGAGGGGCACGGGCTGGCCGGTGCCTGCCGGCTCGGTACCGAGCCGCGTCAGTGCGTCGTCGCACGATCGCAGGTCCGGGAGTTGACCGGCACGCGCCTGAAGCACTGCGCAATAGATCTCGCGAAAGCGTCCGCGTTTGTCTTGCACGCCGGCCTGCGCCACCGGCACCAGCACCAGCGGCGGCGTGTCGGCGGAAAACGGTACGAGCGGCGACCCTGCGCAGCCGGTAAGTGCCAGGCCGACGGCTGCTACGTTGAGCCCTATGAGCCGGCGGATCCCGCGGGAGAGTGTGAAACGCATGAAGGAAGCTGCCGCCTGTGGTTGCTACCTTCATTGTCACATCCGAGGGCGGCGCCGAGTCGGGCCGGAGGCCGGCGACGGCGCGCCCTGCCGAACAGGCACACAACGGCCCCCGGTGCAATGGTCGGCCCATTTCACCGTACGGGTGCAGGACACCGTACTTCGCGGCTTTTCGGTATGCAGGCGTAGCCTGGGCACGCGGCTAGACGCCGAGAAACCAGCGCAGCGCAAGCGCCCACGTCAAAGAGCTGCCGACCATTGCAACAATCAAGACGGCTCCCAAACCGATACGACGCGGTGCCGGATCGGCACCAAGTGCAAGGCGCGCGGGGAGGCGCACCGATGATCGAAAGGGTGAGGAGTTCACGCAAACATCGTCTCGCGCCCGTTCCGCAATGCGTGTCGGCGTATCCCGCCAGATCGTGTAGGACAACCTTCCGGAACGGCACCGAACGCGGCCCCAAGAAGTCCTGCAAACACTCGCAAGCCCTTGATTTCATTGAAGCATGCTGGTGGGCGGTGCAGGGTTCGAAGACGCGACCCCTGCCGTGCGAAGGCGACTTCTGCGACGCATAGTGCGTCATGTCCCGATTTTCAGCACCGCATTGGCGAGTGCCGGCCCAACCGCCCGCATCAGGACCTGGATTCGTACCGCATCCTTGAGCGCGGGATGCGTGACCAGCCACAGCGGCGTCACGAGGTCGTCAATCGATGCGGTCAGAGGCTGCAGGTCGGCGATGCTGGCCTCAACGAACGACGGCAGCACCGCGACACCGATGCCCGCACGCGCCATCGTCGCGGCGTGGCTGAAGTTGTCGACCCGCAGCACAACGTTCTCGGCGGGCACTCGTTCGGCCAGCCAGCGGTCGAACTTCAGATCGTAGGAGTCGCGCTCGAAGCTTATCCAGCGTCGCTCGGCCAGGAGCGCGTTGAGGTTCTGCAGCGGCGCCTTGCCGCGCGTGCGCCGGCCGTAGACCTTGAAGTGCAGATCGGCCAGCTTGCGACCGACGAGCCAGTCCGGCACGGAGTCCGAGATCCGGATCGCGATGTCGGCCTCGCGCCGGCGCAAGCTGACATGCTCGCGGGTGCCAACCAGTTCGATCTGGACGTCGGGAAAGGCCGAGCGGAACTGCGCGAGCACGCCGGGCAGCAGGTGATCGATGATGACCGAGGAGACACTCACGCGGACCTCGCCGCTGGGCCGCAGGTCGGCGCCGCTGGCGCGGCTTTCGGCACCGAGCGCCAACGGCTCGAACGCGCGCGCGGCGCGCTCGATCTCGTGTCCGGCGGCCGTCAGCGTGTAGCGCGGCCGCCCGCGCGTGAACAGCCTGGTCTTCAGGCGCGCCTCGATCAAGTCGAGCTTGCGCAGCAGTGTCGAATGCGTCATGCCCAGCGGCCCGACCGCTTTGGCGACGCTCCCGTGGCGCGCGACCGCAAGCACGGTCTGGAAGTCGGACCAGCCGAGCCGCACGTCGCCCGCGCGAGGCCCGCTCTCGTCGTCGACACCCTGCGTTCTTTGCATTCCTGAATATTACGTCTTTCAAATTTGAGTTTTACTTCGCGCTGATCGCAAGTTAGGGTCGCGGCTTGCTGCGGAGGCTCTCGATGCGAAGGTCGAAGGATGACTCGAAGCGCCACCTCGGGATCGATCCGGGTGCCATCCCGGACGAGGTGCTGACAGAACTCGTGCGCCGGGTCGGCCAGATCGAGGCCATGTATCGCGAGATCGCCCAGAGGATGGGTCAGCTCTACATGTACGCCGACCAACATGAGCTCGCCTCGTTGACGCGCAACCTCGACCGGCCCATGCGCAATGCCTCCGACAACGAGCGTGCGATGGTCTCGATCCTCGGCGAGCTGCACTGGCACGCGACTCGTCGGCAGCCCGGAATCCAGTGACATGAATCCACTTGCCAAGGCCACGGCCTCCCGCGTCTCGGCCCCTGTCTCGACGCAGGACGCCACGCTCGGTGAACAGGATCTCCACCTCTTCCGAGAAGGCACGCACGCGCAGCTGTACCGCAAGTTCGGCTGCCATCTCGACAAGACCGGTGCGCACTTCGCGCTGTGGGCGCCGAACGCGCGCGCGGTGTCGGTGATCGGCGACTTCAACGACTGGAACGCCGACACCGACCGCGCCCGGCTGCGCGGCGACGGCTCGGGCATCTGGGAGCTCGCCGTGCGCGGCGTCCGCGCCGGGCAGCGCTACAAGTTCGCGGTGTTCACGCAGGCCGGCGCACGGGTCGACAAGGCCGACCCTTTCGCGGTGCGCGCCGAGCCGCCGCCCGCCACCGCCTCGGTGGCCTGGCCGATCGACGACCATGTCTGGCGCGACGCCGCCTGGATGGCGCGCCGGGCCGCGAGCAACGCGCTCAGTGCGCCGATGTCGGTGTACGAGGTGCACCTCGGCTCGTGGCGGCGCGGTGTCGACGGTGCAATGCTCGACTACCGCAGCGCGGCACACCTGCTCGCGCAGCATGTCACCCAGATGGGCTTCACGCACGTCGAGCTGATGCCCATCACGGAGCACCCGTTCTACGGCTCCTGGGGCTACCAGACCACCGGCTACTTCGCACCGACCGCACGCTACGGCACGCCGCAGGACTTCAAGTTCCTCGTCGACGCGCTGCACCAGGCGGGCATCGGCGTGATCCTCGACTGGGTGCCGTCGCACTTCCCGGCCGACGCCCATGGCCTGGCCCAGTTCGACGGCACCCACCTCTACGAACACGCCGATCCGCGGCAGGGCTTCCACCCGGAATGGAACTCGTCGATCTTCAACTACGGGCGCAACGAGGTGCGCGCCTTCCTGCTGTCGAGCGCGATGTTCTGGCTCGACGAATACCACATCGATGCGCTGCGCGTCGACGCCGTGGCGTCGATGCTGTACCTCGACTACTCGCGCAAGGAGGGCGAGTGGATCCCGAACGTGCATGGCGGCCGCGAGAACCTCGAGGCGATCTCGTTCCTGCGCCTGCTCAACGAGACGGCCTATCGCGACCACCCCGGCGTGCAGGTGATCGCCGAGGAGTCCACCGCCTGGCCGATGGTCTCGCGGCCCTCCTACCTCGGCGGCCTGGGCTTCGGCATGAAGTGGAACATGGGCTGGATGCACGACACGCTGCGCTACATGCACGAGGACCCGGTGCACCGGCGCTGGCACCACGGCGAGCTGACCTTCTCGCTCGTCTACGCCTTCAACGAGAACTTCATGCTGCCGCTCTCGCACGACGAGGTCGTGCATGGCAAGGGCTCGCTGCTGGACAAGATGTCCGGCGACGAATGGCGCCAGTTCGCCAACCTTCGGCTGCTCTACGGCCACATGTGGGCCCACCCGGGCAAGAAGCTGCTGTTCATGGGCGGCGAGTTCGGCCAGCGCCGCGAGTGGAACCACGACGGCGAGCTCGACTGGTGGCTGCTCGCCAGCAACGAGTTGCATGGGGGCCTGCAGCGCTGGGTCGAGGACCTGAACCGCGTGTACCGTGCCGAGCCGGCGCTGCACGCGGTCGACTTCGACGCGGCGGGTTTCGAGTGGGTCGATGGCGCCGATTCCGAGTGCTGCGTACTGAGCTACCTGCGCAAGTCCGGCCCCGGCGAGGTGCTGCTCGTGGTGGCGAACTTCACGCCGGTGCCGCGCCAGAACTACGTGGTGGGTGTGCCCCGGCCGGGCCACTGGCGCGAGTTGCTCAACAGCGACGCCAGGCTGTACGGGGGCAGCGGCATGGGCAACCAGGGCGGGATCGACAGCGTGCCGGTGGCCGCGCACGGGCGCTTCCAGTCGCTCAATCTGACCCTGCCGCCGCTGGCCGTCCTTGTCCTGAAGTACGAAGGAGTGTCAGCGTGAGCCGTGCACACGAGGTCCAGGCGATCGCGCTGGCCGATGGCCGTTGCCGCGCGGTGATCGAGAACATCCAACCCTCGGTGGACGGCGGCCGCTTCGCTGTCAAGCGCATCGTCGGGGACGAAGTCGTCGTCGAGGCGGACTGCTTCGCCGACGGCCATGACGTGGTGGCCTGCCGCCTGCAATGGCGGCGCGCCGGCGCCGCCACCTGGCAGTGCGCGGCCATGCAGCCCCTGGTCAACGACCGCTGGCGCGCGAGCTTCGTCGTCGATGCGCTCGGGTCGTGGGAATACACCGTCTGCGCCTGGGTCGACCCGTTCCTGTCGTGGCAGCACGACTTCGAGCGCCGCGTCGACGCCGACGATGTGCGCGTGGCCGCCTCGACCGGCGCCACGCTGATCGAGCAGGCCGCGCAGCGCGCGGGGCGGCATGCCGATGCCAAGCCGCTACGCGCCTGGTCGCGCGAGCTCGCGCAGGCCGCCGCCGATGCGGCGCTGGGCATGGACGATCTCAAGCGCATCGGCAGCGACGCGCAGCGTGCCGCGCTGGCGCAACGCCACCCCGACCTGCGCCATGCCGTCACCCACCCGCAGGCCTACCCGCTCACGGTCGAACGCGAGCGGGCACGCTTCTCGGCGTGGTACGAGTTCTTTCCGCGCTCGGCGTCGGACGATGCCGCGCGCCATGGCAGCTTCGCCGACTGCGAGGCCTGGTTGCCCTACGTCCAACGCATGGGCTTCGACGTGCTGTACTTCCCGCCCATCCACCCCATCGGCCGCGCGCGCCGCAAGGGCCGCAACAACACGCTCGACGCCGAGCCGGGCGACCTGGGCAGCCCCTGGGCCGTGGGTGCGGCCGAGGGTGGGCACGACGCCATCCTGGGCGAGCTGGGCACGCTCGCCGAGTTCAGGCGCCTGGTGCAGCGCGCCACCGAACTCGGGATCGACATCGCGCTGGACATCGCGTTCCAGTGCGCACCCGACCACCCCTGGGTGGCCGAACACCCGCAGTGGTTCCGCAAGCGTGCCGACGGCAGCATCCAGTACGCCGAGAACCCGCCGAAGAAGTACCAGGACATCTACCCCTTTGATTTCGAGAGCGAGGACTGGCGCGCGCTGTGGCTGGCGCTGGCCGGCGTGTTCGAGCACTGGGTCGCGCAGGGCGTGCGCGTGTTCCGCGTCGACAACCCGCACACCAAGGCCTACCCGTTCTGGGAGTGGGCGATCGCGCGCGTGCGCGCCCTTCAGCCCGAGGTGGTGTTCCTGTCGGAGGCCTTTACGCGGCCGCGCGTGATGCACCGCCTTGCGAAGGTGGGTTTCAGCCAGTCGTACACCTACTTCACCTGGCGCAACACCAAGCAGGAGCTGACTGCGTACTTCACCGAACTGAGCCAGGGGCCGGGGCGCGACTACTTCCGGCCCAACGCCTGGCCCAACACGCCCGACATCCTTCCCGCTGCACTGCAGTACGGCGGTCGCCCGGTGTTCATGGCGCGCGTCGCGATGGCGGCCACGCTCGCCGCGAGCTACGGCATCTACGGCCCGGCCTACGAGCTGCTCGAGAGCCGCGCGCTGCGCGCTGGCGGTGAGGAGTACCTCGAATCGGAGAAATTCGAGCGGCGCGTCTGGGACCGCGCGCGCGACGATTCGCTGGCCGACTTCATCGCCGTGCTGAACCGCGCGCGCCGCGCCAACCCAGCCTTGCAGAGTGACACCGGACTGCGCTTCCTGCCGATCGACAACGAGCAGCTGCTGGCCTATGCCAAGACCTCCGCCGACGGCGCCAACACCGTTGTCTGCGTCGTCAACCTCGACCCGCACCACAAGCAGAGCGGCTGGATCGAGATCGACCTGGCCGCCTTCGGCATGCAGCCCGGTCAGGCCTACCAGCTGCACGACCTGATCAGCGGCGCGCACTATCTCTGGCACAACGCGCGCAACTATGTCAGCCTCGACCCCCAGCGCGCGCCGGTCCACGTGATGGAGCTGCGCAGCAGGATGAAGCGCGAGCACGACTTCGACTACTTTCTCTGAGGAGCGCCCTTGACCGCTGCAGCGAAACTCGCCGACGTCGACATCGCGCCCGACCCCTCGAGCACCACCACGATCGCCCCCGACTCGCTCTGGTATCGCGACGCGGTCATCTACGAACTGCACATCAAGGCCTACGCGGACGCCAACGGCGACGGCATCGGCGACTTCCGCGGCCTGACCGAGCGGCTGGATCACGTGCAGTCGCTCGGCGTGAACACGATCTGGCTGCTGCCCTTCTACCCGTCGCCGCAACGCGACGACGGCTACGACGTCGCCGACTACGAGGATGTGCATCCGAGCTACGGCACGCTCGACGACTTCCGCGCTTTTGTCGTCGAGGCGCACCGCCGCGGCCTGCGCGTGATCACCGAACTGGTCGTCAACCACACTTCGGACCAGCACCCGTGGTTCCAGGCGGCTCGCCGTGCGCCCAAGGGTTCGCCGGAGCGCAACTTCTACGTCTGGAGCGACGACAACACGCTGTACTCGGGCACGCGCATCATCTTCACCGACACCGAGAAGTCCAACTGGACCTGGGACGAAGTGGCGCAACAGTACTTCTGGCACCGCTTCTTCAGCCACCAGCCTGACCTGAACTTCGACAATCCGGCCGTGCTCGACGCCGTGCTCAGGGCCATGGAGTTCTGGCTCGAGATGGGCGTGGACGGCTTCCGGCTCGACGCGATCCCGTACCTGATAGAGCGCGACGGCACGAGCAACGAGAACCTGCGCGAGACGCACGAGGTCATCAAGGCGATCCGCGCGCGCATCGAGGCGAAGTATCCGGGCCGGTTGCTGCTTGCCGAAGCCAACATGTGGCCGGAGGACGTGCGAGAGTACTTCGGCGACGGCGATGAGTGCCACATGGCCTATCACTTCCCGCTGATGCCGCGCATGTACATGGCGATCGCGCAGGAGGACCGCCATCCTGTCGTCGAGATCCTCGCGCAGACGCCCGAGATTCCGGCCAGCTGCCAGTGGGCCGTCTTCCTGCGCAACCACGACGAGCTGACGCTCGAGATGGTGACCAGCAAGGAGCGCGATTACATGTACCGCATGTATGCCTCCGACGCGCGCGCGCGCATCAACCTGGGCATCCGCCGACGCCTCGCGCCTCTGCTCGAAAACGACCGCGCGCGCATCGAGCTGATGAACGGCCTGCTGCTGTCGATGCCGGGCACGCCGGTGCTGTACTACGGCGACGAGATCGGGATGGGCGACAACATCTTCCTCGGCGACCGTGACGGCGTGCGCACGCCGATGCAGTGGACCAGCGACCGCAACGGCGGGTTCTCGCGCGCCGACCCGCAGCGCCTGTACCTGCCGCCGATCCAGGACTCGATCTACGGCTTCGAGGCGCTCAACGTCGAGGCCCAGGCGCGCGAGCCTTCGTCCCTGATGAACTGGACCAAGCGGCTGCTCAGCGTGCGCAGCGGCACGCAGGCCTTCGGGCGCGGGCGCTTCACGATGCTGCACCCTGGCAACCGCAAGGTGCTCGCCTACGTGCGCGAACATGGCGACGACGTGATCCTGTGCGTCTTCAACGTCAGTCGCGTCGCCCAGCCGGTCGAGCTCGGGCTCGAGGCCTACAAGGGTCGCGTGCCGGTCGAGATGATGGGGCGCAGCCCGTTCCCGCCGATCGGCGAGCTGCCCTACCTGCTCACGCTGCAGGCCTACGGCTTCTTCTGGTTCCGTCTGGCCACCGATGCCGCGCCGCCGCAGTGGCATGCCGAGCGCCTGGCGGTCGAGGATCTACCCGTGCTGGTACTGTTCGACGACTGGAACAGCTTCTTCCGCAGCAAGGTCGTGCCGTGGCGCATGGGCATGGCCGAGAAGACACGGCAGCAGTTCGAGCGCGAGCTGCTGCCGCGATTCCTGATGCGGCAGCGCTGGTATGCGGCGAAGACCGAGGCCCTCGAACGGGTGACGCTGTCGGCTCACGCGATGCTCGAGGCCGGCGGCGCGAAGTGCATGTTGGCGCTGGTCGACACGCAAGGTCCCGCCGAGCCGGCGCGCTACTTCGTGCCGCTGATGCTCGCCTTCGAGGACCACGACGAGGAGCGGGTGCGCACGCTGGCGGGTCCGGCCGTGACCAAGGTGCGCCAGCAGGCGGCCATGGGCGTGATCGCCGATGCGATGGGCGACGAGCCGTTCTGCCGCGTCGTCGCCGAGGCCATCGGCGTGGGGCGAGAAATCGCGGCCGAAGGTGGCACGCTGCGCTTCGTGCCGACGGGTGCCTTCGGTGCGATCGTCGGCCATGCGCTGGGTGGCGCCACGCCGCTGCAGCGCCTCACGACGAGCAGCAATTCGATCAGCCTGCTCGGCGATCAACTCTTCCTGAAGTGCTATCGGCGCCTGCAGGCCGGCATCAGTCCCGAGCTGGAGATGGGCCGCTACCTCACCGACGTGGCGCGCTACGAGCACTGCGTGCCGGCCGCCGGCAGCGTCGAATTCCACGCCCGCGACGGCTCGGTCTGGGTGCTGGCGCTGCTGCAGGCCCAGGTCGCGAACCAGGGCGATGCGTGGCACCACACGGTCGACCAGGTGGTGCGCCTGCTCGAGTCGCAACGCAACATCGACGCCGATGTGCAGACCGGCATCGACGCGATGGCCGCACGCCTGGCCTTGCTCGCGCGCCGCCTCGGCGAGCTGCACCTGGCGCTGGCCCGGCGCAGCGGCATGCCGGCCTTCGACCCCGAGCCCGTGACGGGCGCCGACCTGGCCGCTTGGTCGCAAAGCGTGCGCGCCGAGTGCGAGCGCAGCATGGCGCTGCTGGCGCGCCAGCGGGGCACGTTGAGCGAACCGCTGGCCACGCTGGCGTTGCGCATCGGGGCAGCGCGTGCGGCGCTCGAGGCGCGCATCGCCGGCGTGGCGAAAGCACCTGCGGGCGGGGTCAAGACCCGACTGCACGGCGACCTGCACCTGCAGCAGGTGCTGCTCGTGCGCGACGACTACGTGATCATCGACTTCGAAGGCGAGCCCCAGCGCAGCCTCGACGAACGGCGGGCCAAGCACAGCGCGCTGCGCGACGTCGCCGGCATGCTGCGCTCGTTCGACTACGCGCGCCACACCGCACTGCATCAGACGGCTCAGGGTGCCGTCGAACATGAGCGCCTGGCGCCGCTGGCGCGGCGCTGGGAGCACGAGGTGCGTAGCGCCTTCGTGGTCACCTACCGCGATACCGTCGTGGCCGGTGGCCTGTATGCGGACGCCGCCGCCTTCGACGCGGCGCGCCCCCTGCTCGACCTGTTCGAGCTGGAGAAGGCCCTGTACGAACTGCGCTACGAGCTGGAGAACCGGCCCGACTGGGTCGGCGTGCCACTGGCCGGCATCGCCGCGCTGGCCGGCATCACCGGGTGAGATACAGGAGGCGAGATGGAAAACTTCGACGTGATGCTGGTGCCGCTGAGGAGCTTGCTGAGCGAGGTCGGCAACTTCATGCCGCGCCTGGGCATTTCGCTGGCGGTGCTGCTGGTGGGCTGGCTGCTCGCCAAGGGCTTCCGCTTCAGCGTCGTGAAGGCGCTGCGCGCGCTCAACTTCCACATCCTGACCGAACGTGCCGGCATCGACAACTTCCTCAAGCAGGGCGGCGGCGAGAAGGACACCACCGACTGGATCGGCGTCATCGGCTATGCGCTGGTGCTGCTGGCCTCGCTGATCATCGCGTTCAACAGCCTGGGCCTGACCCAGGTCACCGACCTGCTCGGGCGGGTGCTGCTGTTCGTGCCGCGGGTGCTGGTGGCGCTGCTGGTGCTCGTGTTCGGCGGCTACTTCGCCCGCTTCGTCGCGGGCGCCGTGCAGCGCTACTTCCGCGCCGCTGGCGTGAGCGACGCCGAGCTCCTGGGACGCGTGGCCCGCCACGCGGTGATGGTGTTCGTGCTGCTGCTGGCCATCGACCACCTCGACATCGGCGGCGGCCTGATCCAGCAGACCTTCCTGATCCTGCTGGCCGGCGTCGTGTTCGCGCTCGCGCTGGCGTTCGGGTTGGGCGCACGCAGACGCGCCGCCGACTTGATCGAGCGCTGGTTCCCGCCCGACCGGCACGATCCGGCCGACCGGGCGCGCTGATGCATCCGTCGCCCGTGATCGACGCGCTGTGGCCGGGCAAGCCCTACCCCCGCGGCGCCAACTGGGACGGCATGGGCGTCAACTTCGCACTCTTCTCCGAACACGCCGAGCGGGTCGAACTCTGCCTGTTCGACGCCAGCGGCCGCAACGAGATCGCGCGCCTGGCGTTTCGCGAGCAGACCGACCAGATCTTCCACGGCTACCTGCCCCAGGCGCGCCCGGGGCAGCTCTACGGCTACCGGGTGTACGGCCCGTACCGCCCGAACGATGGCCACCGCTTCAACGGCAACAAGCTGCTGCTCGACCCGTATGCGCGCCACATCGTCGGCTCGATCCGCTGGCACGACGCGTTGTTCGGCTACCGCGTCGGCAGCGCGCAGGGCGACCTCTCGTTCGACCGCCGCGACAGCGCCCCCTACCTGCCGCGCTGCAAGGTCATCGAGCCGGCGTTCAGTTGGGGCGACGATCGCAGGCCCGCCGTGCCCTGGCACGAGACGGTGATCTACGAGTTGCACGTCGGCGGCTTCACGCGGCTGCACCCGGAGGTGCCGCCTGCGCTGCGCGGCACCTACGCAGGCCTGAGCTGCGCACCGGTGATCGAGTACTTCAAGCGCCTGGGCGTCACGACGATCGAGCTGATGCCGGTGCACTCGTTCCTCGACGACCGCCACCTCGTCGAACGCGGGCTGCGCAACTACTGGGGCTACAACACGATCGGCTACTTCGCCCCGGAACACCGCTACAGCGCCTCGGGCAAGGCGGGCGAGTTCAAGACCATGGTGCGCACGCTGCACGAGGCCGGCATGGAGGTGCTGCTCGACGTGGTCTACAACCACACCGCCGAGGGCAACGAGTTCGGGCCGACGCTGGCCTTCCGCGGCATCGACAACGCCTCGTACTACCGGCTCTCGCCCGAGGGCCCGCGCCACTACCAGGACTTCACCGGCTGCGGCAACACGCTGAACATGCAGCACCCGCGCGTGCTGCAGCTCGTCATGGATTCGCTGCGGCGCTTCGTGAATGAATTCCACGTCGATGGTTTCCGCTTCGACCTCGCCTCCACGCTTGCGCGGGAGTTGCACGCGGTGGACAAACTAGGCGGCTTCTTCGACATCATCCACCAAGACCCAGTCCTCTCGC
>DATDER010000058.1:0-8493 GCA_036523095.1 Rubrivivax sp. | reverse complement strand
AGCGCCTCGCGCAGCTTGCGTTCGCTCTCGCCCTGGTACTTGTCGAAGAGCGCGCCGAAGTCCATCCGGAAGAGCGGCACCTGCCATGATGCGGCGATGGCCTTCGCCGCCAGGCTCTTGCCCGCCCCCTGCACACCGAGCAGCAGCACCCCGCGCGGCGGCGGCAGGCCGGATGCAGCCGGCTCCAGGAACGGCGCGCGGCGCAGCGCGAGCCAGCGCTTGAGTGCTGCCATGCCGGCCACGTCGTCCAGCGGCGGCAGGTTCTGCTCGAAGACCAGCAATTCCGCGACGCCCAGCGACGCCTGCTTGGCCGACAGCACGAGCGCCAGGTCGGCCGCGGTGATCTGGCCGTCGCCGAGCGTCAGCCGCACCAGGTGGCGCACCGCCGACTCGGGCATGCCGAGCATGTGGCGCAGCAGCGAGTCGAGCGTGCTGCGCGCCCCCGCCACGTCCTTGCCCGAGCGGCTGCGCTGGCGCTGGAGTTCGTCGCCGAAGAGCGCCTTCACGCGCTCGATCGTCATCGGCTCGATCTCGAAGCGGCTCGCCAGCGGCGCCAGTTCGTCCGGCAGCTTGATGTCGTGGCCGACAAAGACGAGCTGGCGTGAGAGCGTCTCGCACTGCAGCGCGAGCTCCTTGAACGCGCGTGTGACGGCCGGGTTGCTCAAGTAGGGGTGGACGTCGAGGAACACGACCAGCGCCGGCTCCTGCATGCGCCCGACCTGCTCCAGTGCCGCCGGCAGCTCCTTGGTCGTGTTGGCGTCGGCAGGGGCTTCGGGCGCGAAGTCGAGCAGCTTCAGCTTCAGGCCGTGCGCCACCCGCAGTCCGCGGCTGACCGACCAGGTCCAGACTTCGCGTTGCGTGCGTTTGGACACGGCCTCGAAGAGCGCGGCCACGCGCCGCTCTTCGTGGGTCTCGATCACGGTGATGGCGGTGCGGGTGTCGAGCAGCGACAGCAGCGCTTCGACCTGTATCGGTGTGGGCATCGGCAGTGCGGGGTGCGGGTGGGATTGGCGCGCAGTGTGCCCCGCGCCGCGCCGCGGCGTCGGCTACGATCCGTGCAACTTTCGCGGAGCCCGACATTCATGCAAGTGGTTTGCCTCGACCTGGAAGGGGTGCTGGTCCCCGAAATCTGGATCGCCTTCTCCCAACGCACCGGCATCGCCGACTTTGCGCGCACCACCCGCGACGAGCCCGACTACGACAAGCTGATGCGCTACCGGCTCGCGCTGCTGCGCCAGCACGGACTCAAGCTGGCCGACATCCAGGCCGTGGTCGCGGGCATGGCGCCGATGGACGGCGCGCGTGTCTTCCTGGACGACTTGCGTGCACGCTTCCAGGTCATCATCCTGTCCGACACCTTCTACGAATTTGCTGACCCGCTGATGCAGCAGCTGGGCCGGCCGACGTTGTTCTGCCACCGGCTGGTCGTCGACGGCGAGGGTTTTGTCGCCGACTACAAGCTGCGCCAGCCTGACCAGAAACGCCATGCCGTCAACGCGTTGAAAGGGCTGAACTACCAGGTCATCGCCGCCGGCGATTCGTACAACGACACCGGCATGCTGGGCGCGGCCGATGCCGGCTTTTTCATCCACCCGCCGCCGGGCATCGTGGCGCAGTTTCCGCAGTACCCGGTCAACCACAGCTACGCCGAGCTGAAGGCGTCCATCGACACCGCCGCGCGGCGCTTGCTGGCACTGTAACGGCCGGTCCGGCCCCTTCAGAGCCCCGCCCCGGGAGCCGATAACCCGGCGAGTCCACAGCCAGATCGCGGAGCCCGGGAATGCAAGTCGCCACGTCAGCGCAGTATGCCGCTTTGCAGCTCGACGCAGCGCAAGCCGACACGCTGGTCAACACCATCGGCATCCCGCCGCGTCCGCAGACGCTGGCCGAACTGCAAGACGAGATCGCGCAGGCCAACCCCGATTTCCACCGCGTGGCCCACCTCGTGTCGGCCGACGTGGCCCTGTCGGCCCTGCTTCGGGTCGTCAACTCGCCGCCTACGCACTCGCTCAACTGGCGCGCGGCCTGGGTGGCATCGACACCGACGTGGCGCAGTCCTTCGGCCTCTTCCGCGATGTCGGCATCCCGCTGCTGATGCAGCGTTTCCCCGCCTACGGCCAGACCCTCAAAGCCTGCAACGACGAGACCGCCGCGAGCTTCACGGCCGTCGAGCGGTCGGTGCACCAGACCGACCACGCGCTGCTCGGCGCGCTGATGGCGCGCAGCTGGGGCCTGTCGCAGACGGTGTGCCTGGTGATCCGCCTGCACCACGACTACGCGATCTTCCGCGACCCGGCCGTGCCCGAGGCGGTGGCGCGCCTGATCGCGATGGGGCTGGTGGCCGAGTTCGCGATCCAGCGTTTCGCGCGCCTGAACACCAGCACCGAGTGGAACAAGGGCGGCGACGCCGCAACCGGCGCGTTGATGCTCAACGAGCAGGACCTCGACGACTGGCTGGAGCGCCTGCTCGAAGACTTCGCGGTCGGCAAGGCCTGAGGTGGACTTGAGGCCGTGCCTGCGCACGGCCGAGCGGCGGCGAAGGGGCTCGCGCATGCTTGCGACAGCGCGGGCTGCAGACCTGAGACGGACAGGGGAGCGGGCTAGACTTCGGCGCCCGCCGATGATCGACCCGCCGACAATGTTTACCACCTTCGACTCGATTCGCCGCTGGGCCGACGGCACGGCGCTGCTGTTGGCCCTTTCGGCGTGCACCACCGCGTCACCTCCCGCCATGCCCCAGCCCAGCATCGACAACACGGCCTGGACGCTCGCCAGCCTGCCGGGCGCTACGCTGCCCGCCGCGCCGGTCCCCACCCTGCGTTTCGACGCCGGCCGGGTGCAGGGCAGCGACGGCTGCAATCGCTATGCCGGCAGTTACAGCGCGGACGATGGGCGCCTGCAACTCGGCCCCCACTTGGTCTCGACGCAGATGGCCTGCCCCGAGCCGGCGCAGCGCTTGTCGGCCGCGTTCAACGCCGCGCTCGCCCAGGTGCGGTCCTACCGCAGCGACGGGGCGGCGCTGACGCTGTTGGACGCCGCCGGCAGTTCGCTGGCGAGTCTCGCGGCGCAGGCCAACGGACTCGCGGGCACCGCGTGGCAGGTCGGGGCCTACAACAACGGCAAGCAGGCTGTGGTGAGCCTGCTGCCTGGCACGACGATGACGCTGGCGTTTCTGCCCGAGGGCCGCGTGGGCGGCTCGGCCGGCTGCAACAGCTTCAGCGGCAGCTACACCGTGGCCGGCGACCTGCTCAGCCTGTCCCGCGTCGCCACCACGCGCCGCCTGTGTGGCCAGCCCGACGGGTTGATGGCGCAGGAGGCGGCGTTCCTGAGCGCGCTGGAGACGGCGGCGACGGCGCGGCGCGAACGCGATCGGCTCGAGTTGCGCAGCGCCACCGGTGCCCTGGCAGCCACACTCACGCTGGTGCCGGCGCCAAAGCCCTGAACGTCTTGCGCGGCCTCAGCCGAGTGCTCGCCGCGCGTTGCGGAACATGCGCATCCAGGGGCTGAACCCCGCGGGGTCCGCGCCGCCACCCCAGCTCATCTGCACGTTGCGGAAAACGCGCTCGGGGTGCGGCATGAGCGCGGTGAAACGGCCGTCGAGCGTGGTCACCGCCGTCAGCCCGCCGGGGCTGCCGTTGGGGTTGGCGGGGTAGGCCTCGGTGGCCTCACCCCGGTGGTCGACGAAGCGCATCGCCCGCTGCACCTGGTGTTCGTCACCGCGCTGCGAGAAGTCGGCATAACCCTCGCCGTGCGCGACCGCGATCGGCAGCCGGCTGCCCGCCATGCCGGTGAAGAACAGGCTCGGGCTCGGCAGCACCTCCACCAGCGACAACCGGGCCTCGAACTGCTCGCTGCGGTTGCGCACGAACTTGGGCCAGGCGCTGGCGCCGGGGATGATCGGCGACAGCGCGGCCATCATCTGACATCCATTGCACACGCCCAGCGCCAGGGTCTCGCTGCGGTTGAAGAACCGGGCGAAGGACTCGGCCAGCGCGGGGTTGAAGAGGATCGAGCGGGCCCACCCCTCCCCCGCGCCGAGCGTGTCGCCGTAGCTGAAGCCGCCACAGGCGACGAAGCCGATGAACTGGTCGAGGCGCGCACGGCCGGCCTGCAGGTCGCTCATGTGCACGTCGAAGGTGTCGAAGCCGGCCTGCGCCATCGAGTAGCTCATCTCGACGTGGCTGTTGACCCCTTGCTCGCGCAGGATCGCGAGCTTCGGGCGCGTGGTGTGGATGTAGGGCGCGGACACATCTTCGGCGGCGTCGAAGCTCAGGCGCAGATGCAGCCCGGGGTCGTCGGCCCGGCCTGCGGCGGCGTGTTCGGCGTCGGCGCTCGCCGGGTTGTCGCGCTGGCGAGCGATGCGCCAGCTCACCTCGTCCCAGCACTCGTGCAGCTTGTGCAGAGGCGCGCTGAAAACCGCCTTGGTGTCGCGCCAGACCTCGACCACGCCGCGTTCGTTGGGTTTGCCGACGATGTGCGCATGCCGGCTCAGGCCGTGTTCGCGCAGCGTCGCCATGACCGAGTCGCGCTGCGAAGTCGGCACCTGGATCACGGCGCCGAGTTCTTCGTTGAAGAGCGCACGCAGCGTGAGCTCGTTGCGGCGTTCGCTGACCTGCCCGGCCCAGTTCTTCGAGTCGCCCATCTCGGCGCGACTGTCGTGGATGCCGTCGCCTTCGGTCACGAGGATGTCGACGTTCAGGCTCACGCCGAGGTGGCCGGCAAACGCCATCTCGCATACCGCCGCCCAGAGGCCGCCGTCGCTGCGGTCGTGGTAGGCGAGCAGTCGGCCCTGCGCGCGCAAGGCGTTGATGGCGGCCACCAGTGACTTGAGCAACGCCGGGTCGTCAAGATCCGGCACTTCGTCGCCGAACTGCTGCAGCGTCTGCGCCAGCATCGAGCCACCCATGCGCATGCGACCCTGCCCGAGGTCGATCAGGATCAGCGTGGTGTCGCCCGGTTGCAACTGCGGTGTGAGCGTGCCGCGCACGTCGTCGAGGGTCGCAAAGGCCGTGACGATGAGCGACACCGGCGCCACGACCTGCCGCTCGCCCCAGCATGTGCGCATCGAGAGCGAATCCTTGCCGACGGGAATACCGATGCCCAGCGCCGGGCACAGATCCATGCCCACCGCTTTCACGGTGTCGTACAGCGCTGCGTCCTCGCCCGCCTCGCCGCACGCCGCCATCCAGTTGGCGCTGAGCTTGACGTGTGCGAGTTCGATCGGCGCCGCGAGCAGGTTCGTGATCGCCTCGCCCACCGCCATGCGGCCCGACGCCGGGGCGTCGAGCGCGGCCAGCGGCGTGCGTTCGCCCATGCTCATGGCCTCGCCACGCAGGCCGCGGTAGTCGGCCAGCGTGACGGCGCAGTCGGCGACCGGCACCTGCCAGGGGCCGACCATCTGGTCGCGGTGGCTCAAGCCGCCCACGGTCCGGTCGCCGATCGTGACCAGGAAACGTTTGCTCGCCACCGTCGGATGGCGCAGCACGTCGAAGGCCGCCTGTTCGAGCGCGACACCGGTGAGGTCGAGCGACTTGCCTTCGCGCACGACACGCTGCACGTCGCGGTGCATCTTGGGCGGCTTGCCGAAGAGCACATCCATCGGCATGTCGATCGCGCGCTCGCCGCCGGGGCCGTCTTCGAGTACCAGGCTCGGCGCGTCGGTGGCGACGCCGACGACGGCAAAGGGGCAGCGTTCGCGTGCACACATCTGCTCGAAGAGCGGCAGCAGATCGGGGTCGAGCGCCAGCGTGTAACGCTCCTGGCTTTCGTTGCACCAGATTTCTTTCGGCGCCAGGCCCGTTTCTTCGAGCGGCACCTTTTGCAGGTCGAAGGTGGCGCCGCGCCCTGCCCCTTCCACCAGCTCGGGGAAGGCGTTGCTGATGCCGCCGGCGCCGACGTCGTGGATCGCGACGATCGGGTTCAGTTCGCCGAGCGCCCAACAGCGGTTGATGACCTCCTGCGCGCGGCGCTGGATCTCGGGGTTGCCACGCTGCACCGAATCGAAATCGAGCGCTGCAGTGTTGCTGCCGGCAGCCATCGAACTCGCGGCGCCGCCGCCCATGCCGATGCGCATGCCGGGGCCACCGAGCTGAACCAGCAGCGTGCCGGCGGCGAACCGCTTCTTGTGGGTCTGGCCTTCGGCGATCGAACCCAGGCCGCCCGCGATCATGATCGGCTTGTGGTAGCCGCGCTGCACGCCGGCGACCGCCTGTTCGAAGACCCGGAAGTAGCCGCCCAGGTTGGGTCGGCCGAACTCGTTGTTGAAGGCGGCGCCGCCGAGCGGGCCTTCGGTCATGATCTGGAGCGCGCTCGCGATGTGGCCCGGCTTGCCGATCGGGTTGCGCTCCCACGGCTCGTCCGTCCCGGGCAGGTGCAGGTTGCTCACGCTGAAGCCGGTGAGCCCGGCCTTGGGCCGCGCGCCGCGCCCGGTGGCGCCTTCGTCGCGGATCTCTCCGCCGGCGCCGGTGGCGGCGCCGGGAAAGGGCGAGATCGCCGTCGGGTGGTTGTGGGTCTCGACCTTCATCAAGACGTGCGAGGTGAGCTCGCGCGCGCCGTACAGGGGGGCGTTGGTGAAGCCCTGCGGCAGCCACTGACTGACCGGTCCGCCCTGCATCACCGCGGCGTTGTCGCTGTAGGCCACCACGGTGTGCTGCGGCGAGGTCTTCTCGGTGTGGCGGATCATGCCGAACATCGACATCGGTTGGCGTTCGCCATCGATCGTGAAGTCGGCGTTGAAGATCTTGTGGCGGCAGTGTTCGCTGTTGGCCTGCGCGAACATCATCAACTCGACGTCGCTCGGGTTGCGCCCGAGCTGGCCGAAGGCGGCGACCAGGTAATCGATCTCGTCGTCACTGAGCGCGAGGCCGAACTCGGCGTTCGCCGCGACCAGCGCCTTCCGACCGTCGAGCGGCCCGCGGCCGAGCAGGTCGACATGCGCCATCGGCACGCCGGGGTGTTCGTCGAACAGCGCGCGCGCGGCCTCGCGATCGAAAGCCACGCTCTCGGTCATGCGGTCGTGCAACAGCACCGCCAGCGTGTCGCGCTGCGCGCCCGTCAGCGCCTTGGGGCCGCCGAAGAGCCCGCCATTGCGCTCGACGTGGTACTCGGTGACACGTTCGACGCGGCGCAGCGCAAGGCCGCAGTTGTGCACGATGTCGGTCGCCTTGCTCGCCCAGGGCGAGACCGTTCCCAGGCGCGGCATGACGACAAACAGGTCCCCAGCGCCGCCGCGCGCGGCCGGGTCGCCGTAGTCGAGCAGCGCCCGGACGCGGGCCTGGCTGTCGCTGTCGAGCGCGCGGTCACCGGCCACCCAATGCACGTGGCGCGCGCTGACGGCGCAGACGCTCGCATCCACCGCCTGCAGGCGGGCGCACAAGGCCTGGGCACGAAAAGGGGGTAAGGCATTGCCGCCGAGATAGGCGGTCAGGTGCAAGGGGGTGGAGGTCATGCGGTCCCGCAGGCGCGGTACAGGGAGGGGTGCGGCCAGCCGATTTTAGGGGGCGGGTGGGATAATCCCGGTCATGAGCATCATCGTCAAATCCCCGGCCGACATCGAAGGGATGCGCCTGGCCGGCCGCCTGGCCTCCGAGGTGCTGGACATGCTGACCCCGCACGTCCGGGCCGGCGTCACGACGCTGGAAATCGACCGTCTGGCGCACGACCACATGGTGAACGTGCAGCAAGGCGTGCCGGCGACGCTGGGCTACCAGCCACCGGGCTACCCGCCCTACCCGGCGTCGCTGTGCACCTCGCTCAACGATGTCGTCTGCCACGGCATCCCCGACGACCGGCCGCTGAAGAACGGTGACATCGTCAACATCGATGTCACCGTCATCAAGGACGGCTGGCACGGCGACAACAGCCGCATGTTCATCGTCGGCGAAGCGTCGATCGCGGCGCGCCGCCTGTGCGCGGTGACGTTCGATGCGATGTGGAAGGGCATCGTCAAGGTCCGCCCCGGCGCGCGCCTGGGCGACATCGGCCATGCGATCCAGACCTTTGCCGAGAACGCCGGCTTCTCGGTCGTGCGCGAGTTCTGCGGCCACGGCGTCGGCGCCCGCTTCCACGAAGAACCGCAGGTGCTGCACTACGGCCGCCCGGGCACGCTGGAAACGCTGGAGCCGGGCATGATCTTCACGGTCGAGCCGATGATCAACGCCGGCCGCCGCGACATCAAGGAAGACAAGCGCGGCAACCGGCCCTACGACGGCTGGACCATCGTCACCCGCGACCGCTCGCTGTCGGCGCAGTGGGAGCACACGGTGCTGGTCACTCCGGACGGCTACGACGTCCTCACGGTGTCGGCGGGCTCGCCGCCGCCGCCGGCACTGGCGGCCTGACGCCACCGTGACCACGATCCCGCTGCCGACGCACGACGCGCCCGCAGCGGCCGTCGACCACGCGTGGCCCGACATTGCCGCGTTGCGGGCCGAGTTGCGCACCCGTCGTCAAGAGCTGCGCGACGCCTTCAATGCCGAGCCCGACACCTCCCGT
>DATDER010000057.1:0-19613 GCA_036523095.1 Rubrivivax sp. | reverse complement strand
CTCGAACTCGGCCGCGCGGTCGCCGGCGTAGACGAGGTGGGTGTGGGCGTCGACGAGGCCGGGCGTGACGAGCGCGCCGCCGAGGTCGATCTCTTCCGCGGGGCGCAGCGCGTGCGGCAGCTCGGCTTCCGGCCCGACCCAGCGCAGCGTCTCGCCTTCCACCCGCAGCGCGCCGTCTTCTACCCAACCCCAGGGTGTCTGGCCGGCCATCGTGGCCAGGCGCGCGTGGCGCCACAGCGTGTGTGGAGGGCTCATTCGTGACGGGACTCGAAGGACATCCAGAAAGCGCACGGCGTCGGCTCATCGCTGCCCGCGGCATGAAGCAGGCGCCAACGCTGTCGCGCGGCGTGGGCACTCCAGGCGAGCGCCATCGCGGGCAGCCGCGCCGCGTCGGTGTCGTCGATCTGCAGCCTGGCCGGGCCGGTGCAGAACAGCGCGCGCCACGGCGCCGGGCTGAGCCACTCCTGATCGGCCGCGGCGCGCTGCATGCGACCTTGGCCGGCGCCGCTGCGCAGCATCAGGTTGAGGTCGCGTGTGGCGCCGCCCTGCAACTCGCAATCCGGCGCCGCCGCGCCGTCGAAGTGCAAGGGATCGCTCGTCGTGTCCAGCACCTCGCGCCGGCTCGCGAAACGCAGCACGACGCCCTCGCCCTCGAGCACGGCGAACCAGCGTTCGATGCCGGGGAAGCTGCTGAAGGGGCCGTCCTGGTTGATGTCGGCGACGCTGATGCGCACGGCCCATTCGGCGGCCGGGGGCCAGCTCAGCAACTCGCGTGTGACGCCGCCGCGATTGCGCCACGGTTGCGGCTGCACGCCGTCGAGCCGCCGCACCTCGATCATGGCGCGAACTCCCCCTGCAGGCCGTAACGTGACCCAGGGTGAACCAGGCGCGCGATCGTGATCGGCGCCTCGCGGGTGAAGGTGCGGCGCACGACGATCAGGCAGGGCTCGTCGGCGTCGATCTGCAGCAGGCGTGCCTCCTGCGCCGTGGGGCGCGCCGCCTCGATCGAGTATTGCGCGCGCCACAGCGCGGTGACCTCGAACAGGTAGTGCGTGGGCGTCGTCTGCGTGAAATCCACGTCACCGTAGCCGGGCGCGCAAGCGGGGTTCACATAGCGGTCTTCGCACTGCAGCGGCTGTCCGTTCTCGCTGTGGACGATCAGGGTGTGAAAGACGCTGTCGCCCGCGGCCACGCCCAGTTGCTCGGCCAGCCGCGCGGTGGCGGGCTCGCTGCGCTGCAGGTGCACGGCGGCGGTGTGGCGGTGGCCCCGCGCCTCGATCTCGTCGTGCAGGTCGTGGATCGTCAACTGCGACGACACCCGGTGCAGCGGCGCGGCGAAAGTGCCCACACCCTGCGAACGCGCGACGAGCCCGTCGGCCTGCAGTTCACGGATGGCACGGTTGACGGTCATGCGGCTGACGCTGAACTGGGCCGTCAGTTCGGCCTCGGACGGCATCAGCGCCCCGGGGGGCCAGCGTCCGGTGGCCAGGCCGTCTTTCAGGTGCTGCTTGACGCGCTGGTAGGGAGCGGCGAGCTGTTGAGGATGCGCCTCAGGGGAAACCATCGGACGATGCTACTTGTCGAAGCTTGTCTAGACAAGTAGAGTCCAACCCTGAATTTGCAAGCCGAGGCCCCGCCATGACCGACCTGTCACCCCTGCACCAGCTGGCCAAACCGCACCCCGTGCGCGCCCCACGCGGCAGCCAGATCACTTGCGCCAACTGGCTCATCGAAGCCGCCTACCGCATGCTGCAGAACAACCTCGACCCCGAGGTGGCCGAGAACCCCGACGCGCTGGTGGTCTACGGCGGCATCGGCAAGGCGGCGCGCAACTGGGATTGCTACGAGGCCATCCTCGAATCGCTGCGCCAACTGAAGGAAGACGAGACCCTGCTGGTGCAGAGCGGCAAGCCGGTGGGCGTGTTCCGCACCCACGCGGACGCGCCGCGGGTGCTGATCGCCAACTCCAACCTCGTGCCCAAGTGGGCGACCTGGGAGCACTTCGACGAGCTCGACCGCAAGGGCCTGATGATGTACGGCCAGATGACCGCCGGCAGCTGGATCTACATCGGCAGTCAGGGCATCGTGCAGGGCACCTACGAAACCTTCGTCGAAGCCGGCAAGCAGCACTACGGGGGCGATCTGGCGGGGCGCTGGATCCTGACCGCGGGCCTCGGCGGCATGGGCGGCGCGCAGCCGCTGGCCGCCACCTTCGCCGGTGCGTGTTCGCTCAACATCGAATGCCAGCAAAGCCGCATCGACTTCCGCCTGCGCAGCCGCTACGTCGACGAGCAGGCGGCCGACCTCGACGACGCGCTGGCGCGCATGGCACGTTACACAGCCGAGAAGAAGGCGGTGTCGATCGCCTTGCTCGGCAACGCGGCCGAACTTCTGCCGCAGATGGTCCGGCGCGGCATCAAGCCGGATCTGGTGACCGACCAGACCAGCGCCCACGACCTCGTGAACGGCTACCTGCCCGCCGGCTGGAGTGTCGAACGCTGGCGTGCCGCGCAGGCCGACCCGTCGCAGCACGCCACGCTGCGCGCCGAAGCGGCGCAAAGCTGCGCCGTGCACGTGCAGGCGATGCTGGACTTCCAGGCGATGGGCATCCCGACCGTGGACTACGGCAACAACATCCGCCAGGTCGCTTTCGACGCCGGGGTCAAGAACGCCTTCAATTTCCCCGGCTTCGTGCCGGCCTACGTGCGGCCGCTCTTCTGTCGCGGTCGCGGGCCGTTCCGCTGGGTGGCCCTGTCCGGCGACCCGGAAGACATCCGCAAGACCGACGCCAGGATGAAGGAACTGTTCCCCGACGACAAGCCGCTGCACCGCTGGCTCGACATGGCCGGCGAACGCATCGCCTTCCAGGGCCTGCCGGCGCGCATCTGCTGGATCGGCCTGGGTGAACGCCACCGCGCCGGGCTGGCGTTCAACGAGATGGTGAAGTCGGGCGAGCTGAAGGCGCCGATCGTGATCGGCCGTGACCACCTCGACAGCGGCTCGGTCGCCAGTCCCAACCGCGAGACCGAGGCGATGAAGGACGGCAGCGACGCCGTCAGCGACTGGCCGCTGCTGAACGCGCTGCTCAACACCGCCGGCGGCGCCACCTGGGTCAGCCTGCACCACGGCGGCGGTGTCGGCATGGGTTATTCGCAGCACAGCGGCGTCGTCATCGTCTGCGACGGCACCGACGCCGCCGCCAAGCGCATCGAACGGGTGTTGTGGAACGACCCCGCCACCGGCGTGATGAGGCATGCCGACGCCGGCTACGACATCGCCGTGGCCTGCGCGCGCGATCAGGGCCTCAACCTCCCGATGGTGCGTTGATGCTGCTGCGCCCGGGCCGACTTACGCTCGACGAACTGCAGGCGATCCACGCCGGCGCGGACGGTCGAATCCAGCCGCTGGTGATGGACCCGCAGGCGCTGCCCGGCATCCAGGCCAGCGCGGCGGTGGTGCGGCGTGCGGCCGAAGGCGACGCCGCCGTCTACGGCGTCAACACCGGCTTCGGCAAGCTCGCGAGCACACGCATCAGCGAGGCCGACCTCGCGACCTTGCAGTTGAACCTGATCCGCTCGCACAGCGTGGGTGTGGGCGAGCCGCTGGCAGCACCGGTGGTGCGGCTGATGCTGGCCCTGAAAGCGGCCAGCCTGGCGCGTGGCTACTCGGGCGTGCGGCCGGTCGTCATCGACACGCTGCTGGCAGTGCACAACGCCGGCCTCGTGCCCTACGTGCCGAGCCAGGGATCGGTCGGCGCGTCGGGTGACCTGGCGCCGCTGTCGCACATGACACTCGCGTTGCTGGGTGAAGGCGAGATGCTGATCGACGGCAAACGCAAGTCCGCCGCGCATGCGCTGCACGACGCCGGCATCGCGCCGCTCGTGCTTTCGGCCAAGGAAGGGCTGGCGCTGATCAACGGCACGCAGACTTCCGCGGCGCTGGCGCTGCACGCACTGTTCGCTTTCGAGCCGGTGCTCGAAGCGGCGCTGGTGGTCGGCGCGCTGACGGTCGACGCCGCGCGCGGCAGCGACGGGCCCTTCGATGCACGCATCCATGCGCTGCGCGGCCAGCCGGGGCAGATCGACGTCGCCGCGTACTACCGCCAACTGCTCGCCGGCAGCGCGATCCGCCTCTCGCACCTCGAAGGCGACGACCGGGTGCAGGACCCGTACTGCCTGCGCTGCCAGCCGCAGGTGGTGGGCGCCTGCCTCGACCAGCTGCGCCACGCGGCACTGGTGCTGCTGCGTGAAGCCAACGCCGTCACCGACAACCCGCTCGTCTTCGCCGAAGACGGCATGATGATCTCCGGCGGCAACTTCCACGCCGAGCCGGTGGCGCTGGCGGCCGACGCGATGGCCTGCGCCATCGCCGAAGTCGGCGCGATCGCCGAGCGCCGCATCGCGATGCTGATCGACAACAACGTCTCGCGCCTGCCGCCGTTCCTGACGCCCAATGCCGGGTTGAACAGCGGTTTCATGATCGCGCACGTGACGGCTGCGTCGCTGGCGAGCGAGAACAAATCGCTCGCGCACCCGGCCAGCGTCGACAGCCTGCCCACGAGCGCGAACCAGGAAGACCACGTGAGCATGGCCACCTTCGCCGCGCGCCGCCTGCAGCCGATGATCCACAATGTGGCGCACATCATCGGGATCGAGCTGCTCGCCGCCGCGCAGGGCATCGAGTTCCTGCGCCCGCTCGCCAGCTCGCCCGCGCTCGAAGCCGCGCACACGGCGCTGCGCGACCACTGCCCGGCGATGATGCAGGATCGTTACCTGGCACCCGATATCGGAGCCGCCGCCACGCTCGTCAGCGATGGCTCGCTGGCGCGCATCTTGCGAACATTGCCGGGCCTGCCGGCGCTGTGGAACCCGGCCTGAAATCACCCACCCGAAGGAAAGCCATGAACAAGTCACTCATCGCCATCGCCGTTGCGGCACTCTCGACGCTGGCCGCTTCAGCCGTGTCGGCCCAGGAAACGCCGGTCGCCATCGGCATCTCCGGCTGGACGGGTTTTGCCCCGCTCACGCTGGCCAAGGAAGCGGGCCTGTTCAAGAAACACGGCCTCGACGTGAGCATCAAGAAGATCCCGCAGAAGGACCGCCACCTCGCCATCGCCTCGGGTGACATCCAGTGTGCCGCCACCACGGTGGAGACGTGGGTCGTCTGGAATGCCGCCGGCGTGGCGACGACGCAGATCTTCCAGCTCGACAAGAGCTACGGCGCCGACGGCATGGTGGTCAAGCCCGGCATCGCCAAGATCGCCGACCTCAAAGGCAAGACCGTGGGTGCCGACGCGCCCGGCACCGCGCCTTACTTCGGCCTGGCCTGGATGCTCAAGAAAAACGGCCTCTCGATCAAGGACGTGAAGGTCGTCAACCTGAGCCCGCAGGCCGCCGCCAACGCGATGATCGCCGGCACCGACGGCATCGACGCCGCGATGACCTACGAGCCCTACCTGGGTGCCGTGCGCGCGAAGCCCGAGGCCGGCAAGATCATCGCCACCACGCTCGACTACCCGATGGTGATGGACACCTTCGGCTGCACGCCCAAGTTCCTGGCCGACAACCCCAAGGCGGCACAAGGCCTGGCCAACGCCTACTTCGACGCGCTCGACATGATCAAGGCCGACCCGAAGAAGAGCTTCGAGATCATGGGCGCCGATGTCAAACAGAGCGGCGAGGCCTTCGAGAAGAGCCAGGCCTACCTGCGTTGGCAGGACCGCGCCGCGAACCAGAAGTTCTTCGCCGGCGAGCACGCGCAATTCAGCAAGGAAGCAGCCGACCTGCTGCTCGAAGCCGGGATCATCAAGGCCGTGCCTGATCTGACGAAGCTCGCGAACACGTCCTTCATCAAGTAAGGCCAGGCGTGAAGCCGCTCGTCCCGGTCGCGCCGGGCACGCGTGTCGTGCTCGGCGTGAGCTTCTTCGTGGTCTTTGTCGCGGTGTGGGCGGCAGTCACCTTCGGCGGCTTGGTCAGCAAGACTTTCCTGGCCGACCCGTTGCAGATGGTGAGGAGCGGCTACACGCTGCTGGCCGAGATGGGTTTCGCCAAGGACATCGGCATGACGGTGTGGCGCGTGGTCGGCGGCTTCCTGATCGCCGCCGTGCTAGCCCTGCCGCTGGGCGTGGCGATGGGCGCCTACAAGCCGATCGAAGCCTTCTTCGAGCCCTTCGTCAGCTTTGCGCGCTACCTGCCGGCGAGCGCGTTCATCCCGCTGCTGATCCTGTGGGCCGGCATCGGCGAGGCGCAGAAGCTCGCCGTGATCTTCATCGGCAGCTTCTTCCAGCTCGTGCTGATGATCGCGGTCATCGTCGGCAACACACGGCGCGACCTGGTGGAAGCCGCGTACACGCTGGGCAGCACCGACGCGAGCCTAGTGCGGCGGGTGCTGATCCCCGGCGCGGCGCCCGAGATCGCCGAGGTGCTGCGCACGGTGCTGGGCTGGGCCTGGACCTACGTCATCGTGGCCGAGCTGATCGGCGCCAGCAGCGGCATCGGCCACATGATCACCGACAGCCAGTCGCTGCTGGCCACTGACCAGATCATCTTCGGCATCATCGTGATCGGGCTCATCGGGCTCGTCAGCGACCTGGCGTTCAAGTGGATCAACCGGCGCTACTTCCGCTGGGCGCAACTGGGGCGATGAGGTGAGCGCCATCCTCCAGGTCCGCGGCGTCGAGCGCCGCTTCGCTTCAACGTCCGGCTCGACGCTGGCGCTGCAAGCCACCGACCTCGACGTCGCCGAAAACGACTTCATCACCATCCTCGGCCCCAGCGGCTGCGGTAAAAGCACGCTGCTGCGCATAGTGGCCGGGCTGGACCGGCCGACCGCAGGCGAAGTCCAGCTCGACGGCCGGCGTATCGACGGCCCGGGCGCCGACCGCGGCATGGTGTTCCAGAGCTACACCCTGTTCCCCTGGCTGAGCGTGCGCGACAACGTGTGTTTCGGTCTGCGCGAACGCGGGCTGCCACGCGCGCAGCAACTCGAGATCGCGCAGGGCTTTCTGGCCAAGGTCGGCCTGAGGGGCTTCGAGAACCATTTCCCCAAGCAGCTCTCGGGCGGCATGCAGCAGCGCACCGCGCTCGCACGCGCGCTCGCCAACGACCCGCGCATGCTGCTGATGGACGAGCCCTTCGGCGCGCTCGACCACCAGACCCGCGAGCTGATGCAGGAGCTGCTGCTCGGCATCTGGGAAGCTGAAGCCAAGACGGTGCTCTTCGTCACGCACGACATCGACGAGGCGGTGTTCATGGGCAGCCGCGTCGTCGTGATGAGCGCGCGCCCCGGGCGCATCAAGCTCGACCGCGTGGTCGACCTGCCGCACCCGCGCCACTACTCGGTCAAGACGACGCCGACCTTCACCGAACTGAAGGCCGAGCTGACCGAGGCCGTGCGCGCCGAGGTGTTGGCGGCGCAGGCGCAAACAGGGTAGTGGGGCTGGGCGTGAAGCCGGTGCGTTTCTGGGATCGTGTGTACGGGGCGTCTGCAGAAAACGTTGGCAACGCGGGCGTCAGGCCGCGAACGGGTTGTGCACGGTCAGCGCCTCAATGCGCTGGCCATGTTGCAGATCTTCGGTGAGCAATCGGCTGCAGCCTGCAGACAGGGCCGCCGCCACGATCAACGAGTCGTAGAAGCTGAACTTCCATCGTTGCTGAACATCCACCGCGCGGTGGTACAGCGCGCTCGAGGGCACGACCTGCATCAAGGGCAGCAGCACCACGTCGAGGTAGCTGCGGGCCTGCTCCGGCGTGAGTGGCACGGCGGCCTTGCGCGTCGCTGCGTTCAGGCACTCCTGCACAACCTGGAAGCTGATGCAGGCGCGGTGGTTTGCCAGCGCGTCGCGCACGATGCCTTCGGCGATGCGGTGCTTGCGCTGGTCGGTACTGTCGAGGTGGTAGACGAAGACGTTGGTGTCGATGAAGACTTCAGCGCTCATTCATCTCGTCCCGGCTCAGCCTGCGGCCCACCTTGACCTTGCCGCGCAGCGATGCCATGACCTCGTCGTAACGCTGCAGCCGCCCATGTGCCATTGCGTAGCTTTCCAGCCACTGGCGGAACTGTTCGTTGAGCGTGGTCTTTTCGGCGTGGGCGCGTTCGCGTGCGGCCTCGATCAGGCTGGCTTCGGCGCTGAGGGTGATGTTCTTCATGGACGTCAGACCGGTCTGCTCACGAAGGCAGTGTACACGAAACCAGTGTGGAGAACGTCTATCGCTGCAGCTCCAACCTCGACCCACACCGCGCCGCCAGCGTCGCGTCGTGCGTGACGACGACAAACGCGGTGCCCTGCTCACGCGCCAACTGCATCACCAAGCCGAAGGCGGTGTCGGCGCTGCTGCGGTCGAGGTTGCCGGTGGGTTCGTCGGCCAGCACGCAGGCGGGCTTCGTCACCAGCGCGCGGGCGATCGCGACCCGCTGGCGTTCGCCGCCCGAGAGTTGTGCCGGGTGGTGCGCCAGGCGGTCGGCCAGACCGACCTTGGCGAGCACCTCGCGCGCCGCGGCGCGGGCGTCGGCGACCGTCTGGCGCCGGATCCGCAGCGGCATCGCCACGTTGTCGAGCGCGCTGAATTCGGGCAGCAGGTGGTGGAACTGGTAGACAAAACCCAGGTGCTGGTTGCGCCAGCGGCCCTGTTCGGCGCTGTCCATCGCCGTCAGGTCGCGTCCCATCAACTCGACCTGGCCCGCTGTGGGCGCGTCGAGCCCGCCCAGCAGGTGCAGCAGCGTGCTCTTGCCGGCGCCCGAGGGGCCGACGATCGCCAACGTCTGGCCTGCCTGCACTTCGAGCGAGACGTTGCGCAGCACCTCGACGTCGATCGCCTCGTCGCCGCTGCCGTCGCGAAAGCGCTTGTGCAGACCGGTCGCGCGCAGCACCGGTTCACTCATAGCGCAGCGCCTCGGCCGGATTGACGCGGCTGGCGCGCCAGCTCGGGTAGATCGTGGCGAGGAAGGCGAGCACGAGCGAGATGATCGCGATCGGCACGATGTCGGTGGCCAGCGGCTCGCTCGGCATGCGGCTGATGAGGTAGATGCTGCCGGGCAGGAAGGCGACGCCGAGCAGGCGTTCGATCGCCGGCACGATGACGTCGACGTTGGTGGCGACGAGCAGCCCCAGCGCGACACCCGACAGGGTGCCGATCACGCCCGCGAGCGCGCCCTGGACGACGAAGATGCCCATGATCGAACGCGGGCTGGCGCCCAGCGTGCGCAGGATCGCGATGTCGGCGCGTTTGTCGGTGACGGTCATCACGAGCGTGCTGACGAGGTTGAAAGCGGCCACCGCGACGATCAACGTCAGGATGATGAACATCAGGCGTTTTTCGATCTGGACCGCGTCGAACCAGTTGCGGTTGGTGCGGGTCCAGTCGCGCACGACGAGCCCCGGCGGCAGGCTGCCGACCAGGTCCGACGCCACGCGGCGCGCCTGCTGCACGTCGTTCAGGCGCAGCTGCACGCCGGTCGGGCCTTCGACGCGGAACAGCTTCGCGGCGTCGTCGATGTGGATCAGCGCCAGGCCGCTGTCATACTCGAAGTGCCCGGCCTCGAAGGTGCCGGCGAGCGTGAACTGCTTCAGCCGCGGCACGACGCCGGCGGGCGTGACCTGGCCGCCGGGGGCGACGACGGTGACCTTGTCGCCGACGTTCGCACCGAGCACGCGCGCAAGCTCGGCGCCAAGCACGATGTTCCATTCACCCGGCCGCAACTTTGCGAAGGTGGTGTCGCGCAGGCGCGCGCCGAGTTCGGTCACGCCTGCTTCTTCGGCCGGCGCGATGCCTCTGATGAGGGCGCCGCGCATGTCCTCGCCACGCGAGACCAGCACCTGCGCCGCGATGAAGGGTGCGGCGCCCGCCACCTGCGGGTTGCGGCGCGCCGCCTGCGCCGTGGCCTGCCAGTCGTCGAGTGCGGCGCCCTGCGCGCTGAAGACTTCGACGTGCGAGATCACGCTCAGCATGCGGTCGCGCACCTCCTTCTGGAACCCGTTCATCACCGACAGCACGATGATCAGCGCCGCCACGCCGAGCGCGATGCCGAGCATCGAGACCGACGAGATGAAGGAGATGAAACCGTTGCGCCGCCCGCCGCGCCCGGCGCGGGTGTAGCGCCAGCCGACCTGCCATTCATAGGGCCAATTCATATCGCGCTGATGCTACCCGAGCCCCTGCACCGGGCCGGGCGCTCACGATAATGGGCCGATGCACCTGATGATTCCGTTCGCTTCGGCGTTGTCCGAAGGCGGACGCACCGCCCTGCGCGAGTTGCGCCTGCCCAAGCTGCAGGCGCTGCTGGCCTTGCTGACGCCAGGCGAGCCCGATGTCGGCGACGAGCTGAGCCTGTCGCCGCCGCATGAACGTGCGCTCGCGAGCGTGCTCGGCCTCGCGGCGGGTGCCGATGGCTCGCTGCCGCTGGCGCCGGTGTTCGCGCAGCGCGACGGTATCGACCTCGGCCCCGGCGCCTGGGGCCGGGTCAGTCCTTCGCACTGGCGCGTGGGGACCGAACAGGTCAGCCTGGTCGACCCGGAGGATCTGGCGCTCGACGAGACGAGCTCGCGCACCTTGCTCGAGGCCGTTCGCGAGCTGTTCGAGAGCGAAGGATTCGTGCTGCGTTACGGCGCGCCGACAGCGTGGTACGCACGCCACCCGTCCTTCGAGGGGCTGCCTTGTGCGTCGCTCGACCGCGTGATCGGGCGCAACGTCGACCTCTGGCTCGCGCCCGACCCACGTGCGCGGCTGATCCGGCGCATGCAGAGCGAAGTCCAGATGCTGCTCTACACCCACCCGATCAACGACGAGCGCGAGGCGCGCGGTGCGCTGGCGGTGAATTCGTTCTGGCTCAGCGCGTGTGGTGTCGCGGATGGCGTGCGCTGGCCCGAGGGCCTTGTCCTGGACGAGAGCCTGCGGCGCCCGGCACTGGGTGAAGACTGGTTCGCCTGGGGCAAGGGCTGGCATGCCCTCGACGCCGGGCCCGTGGCCGACTTGCTGGCCCGCGCGCAGCGCAGTGAGCAGTTGACGCTCACGCTGTGCGGCGAGCGCGCGGCCACCACGTGGCGCCTCGCGCCGCGCTCATTGGTCCAGCGTGTGGGAGCAGCGATGCGCCGGCCCGATCTGCCCGCGCTGCTGGAGGCGCTGTGACCGGCCCGCAGATCGAGCGTCGTGACGTCCCGCCGCGCGCCAGCTTCGCACTCGAAAGCGCGGGGGTGCACCCCTTGCTCGCGCGCCTGCTCGCGGCCCGCGGTGTGCGCTCGGCGGAGGAACTGGACGACAGCCTGGCCCGGTTGCTGCCGCCGGCGTCGCTCAAGGGCAGCGCTGAAGCGGCGGTCTTGCTGGCCGACGCGATCGAGCGGCAGCGGCGCATCGTCGTCGTCGCCGACTACGACTGCGACGGCGCCACCGCCTGCGCGGTTGCGCTGCGCGGGCTGGCGATGCTCGGTGCTGAACGTTCGGCGCTGGGTTATGTTGTTCCCGACCGCGCGGTGCACGGCTACGGGTTGACGCCGGCGATCGTCGACCTGGCGCTGGCGCAGCGGCCCGCACTGCTCGTGACGGTCGACAACGGCATCGCCAGCCTGGACGGCGTGGCGCATGCACGTGCGCTCGGGCTGGACGTGCTCGTGACCGACCACCACCTGCCCGCGCTGCTGGAAGATGAAGTCCTGCTGCCGGACGCGAGCGTGATCGTGAACCCGAACCAGCCGGGCGATGCCTTCGAGAGCAAGGCCATCGCCGGCGTCGGTGTGATGTTCTACGTGCTGCTGGCGCTGCGTGCCGAGCTGCGTTTGCGCGGTCGCTTCGACGCCACGAACCAGCCGCGCATCGATGCGCTGCTCGACCTGGTCGCGTTGGGCACGGTGGCCGACGTGGTCCGGCTCGACGCCAACAACCGGCGCCTCGTCGCGCAGGGGCTGAAGCGGATCCGCGCCGGGCGCATGCAGGCGGGCGTGGCGGCGCTCTTCAGCGTCGCCGGGCGGGCGCCGCAGCGCGCGGCGGGGTTCGACTTCGGCTTCGCGCTCGGGCCACGCATCAACGCCGCCGGCCGCCTCTCGGACATGACACTCGGCATCGAGTGCCTGCTCACCGACGACCCGGTACGCGCTGCCGAGCTCGCGGCGCAGCTCGATGCGATCAACCGCGAGCGGCGCGAGGTCGAATCCGGCATGCGCGACCAGGCCGAGCTGCTGCTCGAGAAGCTGATGCCCGCGAGCGACGCCGTGCCCGCCGCGTTGAACCTGTTCGACCCCGCCTTCCACGAAGGCGTGGTCGGCATCGTCGCCGGGCGGCTCAAGGACCGGCTGCACCGGCCGACCTTCGTATTCGCGCCGGGCGCGAACGGGCTGCTCAAGGGCAGCGGGCGTTCGATCCCGGGCTTTCACCTGCGCGACGCGCTCGACCTCGTGAGCAAGCGTGCACCCGGGGTGTTGCAGCGATTCGGCGGCCACGCGATGGCGGCGGGCGCGACGATCGCACGCGCCGACTTCGACGCCTTCGACGCCGCGCTGCAGCAGGTGGCGGCCGAGTGGCTCGACGCCGCGGCGCTCCAGCGCACGCTGCGCACCGACGGGCCGCTCGACCTGCAGTGGTTCAACAGCGAGACGTTGTCGGTGCTTGACGGGCAAGTCTGGGGCCAGGGTTTCGAGGCGCCCTTGTTCTGCGACCGGGTCCAGGTGCTGCAGCAGCGGCTGGTGGGCGACAAGCACCTGAAGCTGCGCCTGCGCCACGCCGGCACGCTGCGTGACGCGATCTGGTTCAACCGCATCGAATCCGTGCCCGAGGACGTGGTGCTGGCGTACCGGCTGCAGCAGGACGAATGGAACGGCCAGCAGCGGCTGCAGATGGTGGTGGAAGCGGCTGCGGCCTCAGCGGGCTGAGCCGCCGCGCGCCACCTGCGTCAGGCGGCGCCCGCCTTGCGCACCTTGAGTTGCGGCACCAGCCGCCCTTGTTGACGAGGCGACCGCCGAAGAAGGAGCACGGCCCCCACTCGTCGCCCTCGCGCTGCACTTCTGCTCCGCGGTGTGGCGCGGGTACTTCGGGTCGTGGATCGTGCGACGGGCCTGCGCCGTCACACGACGAGGGTCTGGGCTTGCACCTGCCGGCCGCGGTTGTCGAGCCACCGGACCAGCACCGGGTCACCCGGGTTGGCGCCACGAAAGCGAAAAGACGACGGCATAGACGCGGCCGCTCGCCGCCACCTTCACCCGGGTCGCGACGAAGGGCTCGGTGCCTTCGGGCATCGTGAACTGCACCACGAGAGGGTTTGGTTGTGCTCGACCACGATCGAGATCTCGCTTGTGCCCGGCAGCGCGCTGCTGACGCCGATGGCGACGAAGGCGCCGTCTTCGGCCACGTCGAGCAGCGTGATCGCGAAGCGGAACGGGGTGACGGCGCGTTTGCCGGTCTGGGCGGCAACGACAAGGTCTTGCCGATGGCCAACAACCCGGTCGAGCGCCAGTGGTTCGTGGGGCGGATCGCGGCCAAGCCGGTGCCGCAGGTGCCGATCGCCTTCGAGCCGCCGCGCCGCGCAAGCGTGTCAGGGCGTCGGCACCCGCCGAGCGCAGCCCCGCCGGGACTGACAGTTCAGTGCCCGGTCGGCCCGGGCCCGGCACTTGCCCGATGATGCGGGCGCCATGCACAAACCGACCCACCCCTCCAAAGCAGGCTGCCCGCGACTGATCGGGCTGCTTTGCGCTCTGATCCTTAGTGCCGCCCCGGCGGCGGCCGCCGAGCCCAAGCCAGTGACGGTGGCGCGCGGCCTCGTCAATCCCTGGGGCCTGGCCTTTTTGCCCGACGGCCGGATGCTCGTGACCGAAAAGCCCGGCCGCCTGCGTGTCATCGGTAGCGATGGCCGGGTCGGCCCACCGGTGCAGGGCCCGCCGCCGGTGGACAGCGGCGGCCAGTGCGGCCTGCTCGACGTGGTCGTGGACCCGGGTTCGGGCAGCAGCCCGATGGTGTACTGGAGCTTTGCCGAACCCGGCGAGGGTGGCAACAGCACGGCCGTCGCCCGCGGCCGCCTCGAGACCGGCGCCGGCGCCAGCCGCCTCGTCGACGTGCAGACGATCTTTCGCCAGTTGCCCAAGGTGGCGAGTTCGCAGCACTGCGGCTCGCGCATCGTCTTTGCGCGCGACGGCCGGCTCTTCGTCGGCCTGGGGGACCGCTTCTCGCGCAAGGACGATGCGCAGACACTGGACAACCACATCGGCAAGGTCGTTCGCATCGAGCGCGACGGCCAGGCTCCTGCCGACAACCCGTTTATCACCACGCCCGGGGCGCGGCCCGAGATCTGGAGCCGCGGCCACCGCAACATTCAGGGCCTGGCGCTGCACCCGGCCACGGGCGAACTGTGGGCGAGCGAACACGGCCCGCAAGGCGGCGACGAAGTCAATCTGGTCGAGGCCGGCCGCAACTACGGCTGGCCGCTCGTGACCTATGGCCGCAACTACGGCAGCGGCACGCGCATCGGCGAAGAAGGGCCCAAGGCGGGCTTCGAGCAGCCGCTGAAGTGGTGGGGGCCGACCTCGATCGCCCCCAGCGGCATGGCATTTGTCACGAGCGAGCGCTATCCCGGCTGGAAGGGCAGCCTGCTCGTCGGTGCGCTGCGCGGCGAGATGCTAGTGCGCCTGACGCTCGACGGGCGCAAGGTCGTGGGCGAAGAGCGCTTGCTAAGCCGCATGAGTGCACGCATCCGCGACGTGCGCCAAGGCCCCGACGGCCTCATTTACCTGCTCACCGACAACAATGACGGTCGCGTGATCAGGCTCGACCCCTGAGCGGCGCGCGCCAAGCGAGGCCCCGGCCATCATGAAACGCGCCCGCGTTCTGCTACCTGCGCTGGACGTCGCCGTTGCGCTGGTGCTGGCCGGCTGTGCCGCGACCGCATCGCCGCCGGCCGGACTGGTGCTGCACAAGCCGGTCGTGCTGCTCGGCGAAGTGCACGACAACGCCACACAGCATGCGCTGCGGCTGCGCGCTTTCGAAGCCTTGCTCGCCACCGGTGCGCGGCCCGCGCTGTTGATGGAGCAGTTCGACCGCCAGCACCAGGGCGAGATCGACCGCCTGCTCGCGCAACGCCCGCGGCCCGACGCCGACACCTTCATCGCCGCCGTGACCGCGCCGCGCGACGGCTGGAACTGGGCCCACTACAAACCCTTCGTCGCGCTAGCACTGCGGACCGGGCTGCCGATCGTCGCGGCCAACGTGGGGCGCGAAGAAGCGCGCGGCGTCATGCGTCAGGGCCTTGCCGCGAGCGGCTTCGACGCGGCGGTGCCGGCCGACATCGAAGCGGGCACCGTCGCCGACGTGCTGGCGAGCCATTGCGGGCTGATCGACGACGGCATGGCACGCCGCATGGCGCAGGCCCAGTTCGCGCGTGACCAGTTCATGGCGCGCGCGATCGAGCAATATGCTGATCGCGGCCTGGTGCTGCTGGCCGGCAACGGGCACGTGCGCATCGACCGCGGTGTGCCGCGCTGGCTGAGCCCCGGTACACGTGCGCGCAGCGAAGCGATCGGGCTGCTGGAGGCGGGCAGCAGCAACGCGAGGGACTTCGACCGCGTCGTCTACACCGAGCGCCAGGAACGCCCGGATCCCTGCGCCGGGATGCAGAAGCCGAGTCTGCTGGCGCCGCCCTGAGCTTCGGGCCTGTCGCTCGCCCGCCGCCTCAGGCGACGCGGCCGAACCAGAAGACCGACAGGCCGGCGCTCAGCACCGCCAGCAAGGCGCCGAGTGCCGCCAGGAGTGCGCTGATTTCGGTCTCTTTTTTCTCTACCACGAGCTTGGCCGAGAGCGACTCGTAGACCTTGATCAGGTCGGCCGCCGTGCCGGCGTAGAAATACTCGCCGTGGGTCAGCAGCGAGATGTTCTTCAGTGTCTCTTCGTCGAGCCGCACGCGCATGCTCCAGCCCTCGAAGCCGATGGTTTCGCCGCTCGTGGTGCCTACGCCGACGGTGTAGACACGCACACCGCGTTCGGCCGCCATCTTGGCCGCGTCGAGCGGGTCGGGGCCGGTGGTGCGCTGGCCGTCGGTGAGCATGATCACGGCGGCCGAGTTGTAGCTGCCCGGCTCCACCGGCTTGAACTCCTTCTTGACCTTGTCGTCGCCCACCATCTTGGGCATGTTGCGCTGGCCTGTGATCTGCGCGATCTCGATCCCGTCGTCGGGGAAGAGGGTGGCCAGCGACAGCACGATGCCGCTGCCGGTCGCGGTGCCGCGCTGGAGTTGGAAGCGGTCGATCGCGGCGACGATGTCTTCGCGGCTGGTGGTGGGCGCCTGCACCACCGCGGCGGTGCCGGCAAAGGACACGACGCCCACCTTCACGTCGCGTGGCAGCGCGCTGACGAAGGACTTGGCCGCCTCCTGCGATGCCACGAGCCGGTTCGGCTTGACGTCCTCGGCACGCATGCTGCCCGACACGTCCATCGCCAGCATGATGGTGCGCTGGGCCAGCGGCAGGGTGATCGTCGCCATCGGCCGCGCCGTGGCCAGCAGCAACGCCGCCAGCGCCAGCAGCATCAGCGCCGGCGGCAGGTGGCGGCGCCAGCCCGGGCCCTTGCCGAGGGCTTCCTTGGCGACCGCCAGGTTCGCCAGCCGCACGGTTGAACGCCGCCTGCGCTTGAGCAGCCAAAGGTAGAGCAGCACCAGCAGCGGCAACAGCGCCAAGGTCCAGAGCAGGGTGGGCCACTGGAAGCTCATGCCGGTACTCCTTCGTGCAGGCGCGCGCTCTTGATGTGCGCTGGAAACCGGCCCGGCGTCTTCAAACGCGCACGCTGCCGGCGCAGGTCGGCAAAGCGCAGCATCGAATCCAGCAGGTCGTCGTCGGTGGCGAGTTCGATCGTGTCGGCACCGCTGCGCCCGAGCGCATCGCGCAGTTCGGCCTCGTGGCGCTCGGCGATCTGGGCGTAGCGCTCGCGAAACGCGGGGTCGGCGCTGTCGACGAACAACTGCTCGCCGGTTTCGGCGTCTTCCACCGTGACGAGGCCGATCTCGGGCAGCGCCATCTCGAGCGGGTCGAACAGGCGCACCGCCACCACTTCGTGGCGCTGCGCGAGCCGTGCGAGTGCATCCGGCCAGCCGGGCGTGCTGATGAAGTCGGAGACCACGAACACAAGCGATCGGCGCTTGATCGTGGTCGCCCCGGCCTTCAACAGGTCGGTGAGCGAGGTGCCCATGCCGCCGCGGGCCGGCGCCACCGTGCGCTTGCGCGAGCGCATCTGCGTCAGCAGGTTCAGCACGTGCAGGCGCGAGTTGCCGGGCGGCAGCACGGCGTCGACCTTCTGCCCGTACAGCATGGCGCCGACGCGGTTGCCGTGGCGTGTGAGCACCCGCGCCAGCGTGGCGACGAAGCCGGTCGACACCGCGAGCTTGGTCACGTCACCGGAACCGAAGTCCACGCTGCCCGAGAGGTCGAGCAGGAACCAGGCCGTGAGTTCGCGGTCTTCGGTGAACTGGCGCACGTAGGGTGTCTGCAGCCGCGCGGTGACGTTCCAGTCAATGTGGCGCACGTCGTCGTGCATCTGGTATTCGCGCAGGTCGGCGAGGTCGATGCCGCCGCCGCGGAAGAGCGTGCGGTAGTCGCCCTGCAGCAGCCCGTCGAGCCGGCGCAGGACGGTCCACTCCAGCTTGCGCAGCAGCGCGTCGCTCGTCGCGACGGGCGCAGCCGCTGGGGCCAGGTCAGCCACGCGCGGCCCCTTCTTCAGCCGCATGCTGCATGGGCTTGTCGGGGCGGGGAATCTTCGCCATCACCTTGCCGATGATCTGGTCGGGCGTCAGCCCTTCGGCGAGGGCTTCGTAGCTCAGCACGACGCGGTGGCGCATCACGTCGGGCACGAGGTCGGCCACGTCTTCAGGCAGCACGTAGCGTCGCCCGCGCAGCATCGCCAGGGCGCGCGCACCTTCGATCATGCCGATGGTGGCGCGCGGGCTGGCGCCATAGGTGAGGTACTTCGCGATGTCGGGCAGGTCGTACTTGGCCGGGTTGCGGGTCGCGCTCACGAGCTTGACGGCGTAGGTGATGAGCGACGGGTCGACATAGACCTCGCGGCATTCACGCTGGAGTGTCGCGAGGGCGAAGGTGTCGGCCACGGCCTGGACCTCCACCGCCGGGCCGGTCACACGCTCGGCGATCACGAACTCTTCTTCCTCGGTCGGGTAGTCGACCAGCACCTTCATCATGAAACGGTCGACCTGCGCCTCGGGCAGCGGATAGGTGCCTTCGGTCTCTATCGGGTTCTGCGTCGCCATCACGACGAAGGGCTCGGGCACCTTGTGGGTCTCGCCGGCGATCGTCACCTGGCGCTCCTGCATCACCTCGAGCAGCGCACTCTGCACCTTGGCCGGTGCGCGGTTGATTTCGTCGGCGAGCAGCAGGTTCGCGAACACCGGCCCGAGCGAGGTGCCGAACTCGCCGCTCTTCTGGTTGTAGATGCGGGTGCCCACCAGGTCGGCCGGCACCAGGTCGGGCGTGAACTGGATGCGCTTGAAACTGCCGCGGGTGGTGCGTGCGAGGGTCTTCACCGTCAGCGTCTTGGCCAGCCCGGGCACGCCTTCGACCAGCAGGTGGCCTTGCGCCAGCATGGCGATCAGCACCCGCTCGAGGAAACGATCCTGGCCGACAACGACCCGCTTGACCTCGTAGAGGATGCGCTCCATCAAGGTGGCGGTGGACTGCGGATCGGACGGCTGCATCGTTGACTTTCTCTCTCGTTAGAACGGGGGCATGCCCACGGCCGAAGCCGCGTTCTCGATCGGCACGGCAAAGCCGATGCCGATGAAGGTGCGTGCTTCGGTCGGGTTGAGGATGGCGGTGACGATACCCACCAGGTGACCGTCCATCGTGACGAGCGGGCCGCCGGAATTACCGGGGTTGGCCGCAGCGTCGAACTGGATCAGGTTGGTGAGCAGCTTCTTGCCGTCGGGGTCACGGAACTCGCGTTTCAGGCCCGAGACGACACCGCCGCTCACGCTCGGGCCGATGCCGAAGGGGTGGCCTACGGCGACGACCTGATCGCCGGGTTGGAGGTCGCCGGTAGAGCGCATCGTGGCCGCTTCCAGGTCGTCGGGCAGGCTGCTGGCCTTGAGCACCGCGAGGTCGTTTTCGGGCTGCAGGTTGATCACCTGCGCCTCGGATTCGTGGCCGTTGTGGAAGCGCACCTTGATCTTCTTGGCCCCCATCACGACGTGCAGGTTGGTCAGGATGGTGCCGTTGTCGAGGATCACGACGCCGGTGCCCAGGCTGCGCTCCATCGCACGCTGCTCGGCGTTGTCCTGGCCGTCGTCGTTCTCGTCCATCATGCCGACCACACGCACCACCGATGGCCGGATCGCCTCGGCCGCCTTGGCGTAGGGCGAGGGCAGGGGTTCCTTCTCGAGTGACTCGCGCACCGCGGCGTCGATGTGGTCCTGGGTGATGACGCGCTGGCGCGGTTGCAACGACAGCACCGTCATCATCGCGGCGGCCGCCAGCAGCGCGCCCGCGAGGCCCCAGACCGGCCCCGGGTGCCGCGCGAACCACGCGCCGGCACGACGGCGCGGGCCAGGCGGGGCTGGCGCCGGAGGCTGCGGTGCGATGACCGGCGCCGGCGCGGGCGGCGAGGGCTTCCTGGAGCGGCTGTAGAGCGGCGGTTTGGTCATCG
>DATDER010000056.1:0-63700 GCA_036523095.1 Rubrivivax sp. | reverse complement strand
AGTCGGCCGCGCTGCGGCCGAGACGGCGATCGACAGCATCAAGAGCTCGATCGAAGGCGCGCACATGCTATTCATCACCGCCGGCATGGGCGGCGGCACCGGCACCGGCGCGGCGTCGGTGATCGCACGTGTCGCGCGCGACATGGGCATCCTGACCGTCGGTGTCGTGACCAAGCCCTTCGAGTTCGAAGGCATGCGCCGCAGCAAGCAGGCCGACGCGGGCGTGGCCGAGCTGGAAGAGAACGTCGACTCGCTGATCGTGGTGCTGAACGAGAAGCTGCTCGAGGTCATGGGCGACGACGTGACGCAGGAAGCGGCTTTTGCGCACGCCAACGACGTGCTGAAGAGCGCGGTCGGCGGCATCAGCGACATCATCCACATGGACGCGCTCGTCAACGTCGACTTCGAGGACGTGAAGACGGTGATGAGCGAGCCCGGCAAGGCGATGATGGGCACCGCGATCGCGAGCGGCCCCGACCGCGCGAAGAAGGCAGCCGAGATGGCCGTCGCCTGCCCGCTGCTGGAGGGCATCGACCTCTCCGGCGCGCGCGGCGTGCTGGTGCTGATCGCGGCTGCGAAGGGCACCTTCAAGCTGCTCGAAAGCAAGAACGCGATGAACACGATCCGCATGTACGCCGCCGACGACGCGCACGTGATCTACGGCGCTGCCTTCGACGACAGCCTGGGCGACCAGTTGCGCGTCACGGTCATCGCGACCGGCCTGTCTTCGGTGGCGCGGCGCTCGCAGACACCGCTCAGCGTGGTCCAGGCGCCGGCGGTCCAGCAAGCCGTGAACCTGCGCACCGGGACCGACAACGCGCCGGTGCTGAACCAGTCACTGGGCCAGCCCGCCGACGCGCCGATACCGGCACGCACCGACTACGCCGGCCTCAACACGCCTAGCGTGTGGCGCAGCGCACGCACCAAGGTCGAGGCGCTGGCCAACAACGGCATGGACGAGATCGAGATCCCGGCCTTCCTGCGCAAGCAGGCGGACTGAGCCTCCAGGGCGACAAGAGCGGGCCGCGCCCGGTGGCGTGGCCCGCCCTCGCTCAGGGAAAGACGACCTTCCAGTCGTCTTTCATGCTCACCACCGTCCAGCCCTGGGCACGGGCTTCCTCGAGGCCATGGACATGCCGGTACGGCGTGCCGACAGCTCGGTCGATGGGTCGCCGGGGATCTTGTCCTTGTCGCCGGTGTCGGTGCTCATGTCGGCCGTTCCGCGCTCGCCACACACCTGAAACCGAGGTGGCAGGTCGAGGTGTCCACCGGCTGCGGCATGCGTGCCGCGGGCCGGTAGCGCCGGCAGTAGTTGGGCGCACACAGGTACGAACCGCCCTTCATCACACGGCGCGGGATGCGCACGTTCGGCAGGCTCGGGTCGTGGCTTTGTGCGCGGTCGCCGCCACGCGGGTTGTCCAGCGTGCAGCAGCTCTGGACGATCTTGGCGTGCTCCTGGTACCAGTCGGTTGTCCATTCCCAGACGTTGCCGGTCATCTCGTGCAGCCCGTAGCCGTTGGGCGGGAAGCTCCCCACCGGAGCGGTCCATTCGAAGCCGTCTTCGAGCCGGTTCTGCCACGGAAACTCGCCTTGCCAGGTGTTGGCCATCTGGCGCCCGCCCGGGTTTAGCTCGGCGCCCCAGCTGTACTCGGCCTCTTCAAGCCCGCCGCGTGCGGCGAATTCCCACTCGGCTTCGGTCGGCAGCCGCTTGCCGGCCCAGTGGGCATAGGCCTGGGCGTCTTCGAAGGCGACATGCACGACCGGGTGCTTCCACAAGCCCTCGAGCGACGTGTCGGGGCCCCGCGGGTGGCGCCAGTCGGCGCCCGGCACGTAGGTCCACCAGGTCGGGCGCCCTCTCAGCTCCACCGGCCCGGGCGCCTTGGCGAACACCACCGACGACGGCACCAGCATCTCGGGCTGGGCGCCGGGGTAGTCGGCGGCATCGGCCGGCCGCTCGGCCAGCGTGACGTAGCCGGTGGCTTCGACGAAACGCTGGAACTCGGCGTTGGTCACCGCATGACGGTCGATCCAGAAGCCGTTCACTGCCACACGGTGCGCCGGTGCTTCTTCGGCGTAGTGGGCGTCCGCCCCCATCACGAAGACGCCGCCGGGAAGCCACACCATGTCGCCGCCGGGCGGCCGGGTGGCAGTGGGCGGCGTCGCGGTCGCGCTTGCAGTCGGGTTCACTGTCGGTCCCTGGTCATCGCGGGGCCCCGAGTATCGGCCACGGCCCGCCGCTTGCGCCATGTCACGTACGGGATCGACACCAGCAGGGCGATCACCACATACAGCAGGATGGCGGCCAGTGCCGGCTTCGCTTCTGTGCGCCGGCGCAGCGATTGCCCGACAATCCCGCCATGCTTGCCCAACGCACCCTCAAGTCCCTGACCCGCGCCGTCGGCGTGGGTGTGCACAGCGGCCAGAAGGTCGAGCTGACGCTGCGCCCGGCGCCGCCCGATACCGGCGTGGTCTTCCGCCGCACCGACCTGCCGGTGCCGGTCGACATCCCGGTCAACGCGCTCGCGGTGAGCGACACCCGCATGGCCTCGACCATCAGCCCCGGCGGCGACCCCGGCGCGCCCAAGGTGCAGACGATCGAGCACCTGATGTCGGCCTGCGCCGGCCTCGGTCTCGACAACCTCTACGTCGACATCACCGCCGACGAAGTGCCGATCCTCGACGGCTCGGCGGCGAGCTTCGTCTTCCTTCTGCAAAGCGCCGGCATCGAGGTGCAGGACGCCCCCAAGCGCTTCATCCGCGTGACCAAGGCGGTGGAGATCCGCGAAGGCGAGGGCGCGTCGCTCAAGTGGGCGCGGCTGGAGCCCTACGACGGCTACAAGCTCACCTTCGAAATCGAGTTCGACCACCCCGCCGTCAACGCGACCGGTCAGCGGGTGGAGTTCGACATGGGCTCGGGCCAGTACAAACGCGACATCGCCCGCGCGCGCACCTTCGGCTTCACCAAGGACGTCGAGATGATGCGCACCCGCGGCCTGGGCCTGGGCGGCAGCATGGACAACGTGATCGTGGTCGACGACTACCGCGTGCTCAACAGCGACGGCCTGCGTTACGACGACGAGTTCGTCAAGCACAAGATCCTCGACGCGATCGGCGACCTGCACATCGCCGGCAAGCCGATGATCGCGCACTACGTCGCCTTCAAGAGCGGGCATGCGCTGAACAACAAGCTGCTGCGCAAGCTGCTCGCCGACGAGAGTGCTTACGAGATCGTCACGTTCGAGGACGAGTCCAAGGCGCCGGCCGGGCTGGCCGCACTGGCACCCGCGTGGTGAGGTGATTCCTCGACGATGCTGATCTTTCGCGCTGTCTTCGGCCTGCTGCTGCTGGCCGGCATCCTCTGCTTCGGCATGTTCATCGCCACCAGCCAGCCGGTGTGGAAGCGGCGCGGCCTGGTGATCGTCAAGTGGACGGTGCTGGCGGCCTTCGGCTTCTTTGCGGTGTTGATTCTGGAGCGGTTGGCGGTGATGCTTTAGGGCCTTCGTTGGCACTCGCGTGAGAGTTGCTCAGCGTTGCTTCAGAGGCCGCCGGGTAACCGGCTCCGTTCATGTCCCCCAGGGCCAGCCTGAACGGCGGCCCTTCCTCCTTTACTTCACTGCGCCGGTCGCCCGACAACCTCGGCAGCCGGCACCTGCGCAGCGTGCTGAGACGGAGGCTCGTCGCCGGATCGCATTGCTGGCAGGCGAGGGTGTCGGGTGGGTGATGCAGCGAAGTAAAGGAGGAGAAGCCGGCGTGCAGCCGGGCTTCGGGGGACATGAGCGGAGTCACCCACCCGATGCCCTCGTCCGGCGCGGTGCTCGAACGCGATAGACCATGAAATTCGAACACGGGATGTTCGGATTGCAGGTGCTGCCCTGGTGTAAGGTCTTGCCCAACAACTGAAGGAGCCCACATGAAGACCCGCGCCGCCGTCGCCTGGCAAGCCAAGGCCCCGCTCACGATCGAGACCGTCGACCTGCAAGGCCCGCAGGCCGGCGAGGTGCTGGTCGAGATCAAGGCCACCGGCATCTGCCACACCGATTGGTACACGCTGTCGGGCGCCGATTCCGAAGGCCTGTTCCCTTCGATCCTGGGCCATGAAGGCGCGGGCATCGTGGTCGACGTGGGTGCGGGCGTCACCACGCTCAAACCGGGCGACCACGTGATCCCGCTCTACACGCCCGAGTGCCGGCAGTGCAAGAGCTGCCTGTCGCGCAAGACCAACCTGTGCACGGCGATCCGCGCGACACAGGGCAAGGGCCTGATGCCCGACAGCACGAGCCGCTTCTGGATCGACGGCAAGCCCGTCTTCCACTACATGGGCACGAGCACCTTCGCCAACCACATCGTGGTGCCCGAGATCGCGCTGGCCAAGATCCGCAGCGACGCGCCTTTCGACAAGGTCTGTTACATCGGCTGCGGTGTCACCACCGGCGTCGGCGCGGTGCTGTTCACGGCCGAAGTCGAGGCCGGCGCGAACGTGGTGGTGTTCGGCCTCGGCGGCATCGGGTTGAACGTGATCCAGGGCGCGAAGATGGTGGGCGCCGACAAGATCATCGGCGTCGACCTGAACCCGGCGCGCGAAACGATGGCACGCCAGTTCGGCATGACGCACTTCGTGAACCCGAAGGACCACGAGAACCTGGTCGACCACCTGGTGCAGCTCACAGGCGGCGGCGCCGACTACAGCTTCGAGTGCATCGGCAACACCAAGACGATGCGCCAGGCGCTCGAATGCTGTCACCGCGGCTGGGGCAAGAGCGTGATCATCGGCGTGGCCGAGGCCGGGGCCGAGATTAACACCCGCCCGTTCCAGTTGGTGACAGGACGCGTCTGGCTCGGCTCGGCCTTCGGCGGCGCACGCGGGCGCACCGACGTGCCGAGGATCGTCGACTGGTACATGGACGGCAAGATCAGGATCGACGAACTCATCACCCACACGCTGCCGCTCGAGCGCATCAACGAAGGCTTCGAGCTGATGAAGCGCGGCGAGTCGATCCGTTCGGTGGTGCTGTACTGAATCAGGCCGGGGCTTTGGCAGCCTGCCAGCGTTGCACGATCTGCCGCGCCCCGTTGGTCAGCGGGTCCATTGCGCTGTCATGCCCCTCGCGCTTGCAGCACAACTCGATCACGTAACCGTTCGGGTCGCGGAAGTAGATCGAGTCGATGAAACCATGATCCGACACGCCGCGTGTTTCGACGTCGCACGCGCGGCCCTTGTCGAACATGCGCTCGAGGGTCGGCCGGTCGACTTCGAGGGCGATGTGCAGATCGAAGTCGTGCTGCGGCTTGAACTCGAAGGGCATGTCGGGCGCTTCGAAGAAGGCCAGGAAGGAGCCGTCGCCCAGGCGGTAGAAGGTGTGCAGCACGTCGGTGCTGCGACCGCTCTTGGTCTCGCGGATCTCCAGCGCGCCGGCCAGTTCGAGCCCGAGGAAGCCTTCGTAGAAGCCGCGGGTCTGCTCCGAGTCGCGGCAGCGGTAGGCGTTGTGGTGAAGGCCCTTGATCATGGCGTGCTCACACGGTGGCCAGCTGTCCCTTGGGCAGCTGCTGCGCGAAGCCGTTGATCGCCGCGTAGACCTTGTCCCATGTCGGGCGCGCCTTCATCCGCTTCAGCCAGGCGTCGACGTTCGGGTAGGCCGACATGTCCGAGCCGATGAGCTCGGCCAGGTGCACGAAGGACGCGCCGTAGTAATCGGCAATGGTGATCTTCTCGCCGCAGAGATAGGGCTTGCCGGCACCCAGCAGTTTCTGGTCAAGCACGGTCATCCAGGTCTTTGCGCGTTCCTGGCCCCAGGCCACCGTGACACGCTGCGACTCCTCGGTCGGCCGCTTGTGGCCGGGGAAGATCTGCGTGTAGACGGTGCCATAGGCCAGGTCGCGGCAGAGCTGGGTGTTGATCCAGTCCATCATCTCGTTGACACGGGCGCGCTCGCGCAGGTCCTTCGGATAGGCCGGCGACTCGATCTTGTCGGCCAGGTACTTCAGGATCGCCGAGCTTTCGGTCAGGCGGAAACCGTCGTCCTCGAGCACGGGCACCAGGTGGCTCGGGTTGATGGCGTCGTAGGCGGCGCCCATGTGTTCGCCGGTGAACAGGTCGACCACCTGGAACTCGGCCTGGAGGGCGTTGTCCTCGATGAACATCACGACGGGGCGGCTGACGGTGGACGCGGGGTGGTAGTAGAGCTTCATGGTGGGAGTCCTGCGGTGGGGACGACGAGCATGTATCCGGCGCCGCGCGCTGGGAAGGGGGAGAACACGGGGGCGCGGGAGTCTGGCTCGACCAGCCGGCGCTGTCGTGGGCAGCGCGGCCAGGAAGGAGGCCGGTTCAGGGCTTGCGCATTCCCGCCTGCACCGAGGTCGACGACGCATCCCAGCCGCCGCCCAGCGTGCGGTACACGCTGACCAGGGCCGTGGCCGTTTCGGTCTGCGCCCGCATCAGAAGTTCCTCGTTGGTCAGCGCCTCGCGTTCGACGTCGAGCACGACGGAGAAGTCGGACACGCCGGCACCGTAGCGCAGGCGGGCCAGCCGCGCCGCCTCTTGTGCGTCGGCCGCCGCCGCGGCCTGTCGTTCGGTACGTTGGGCGCTGCGCGTGAAAGTGCTGAAAGCGCCTTCGGTTTCTTCCAGCGCCAACGCCACCGCTTGCTCATAGATGGCCAGGCTTTGCTGCGCACGGGCTTCGCTGGCCATGATGCGGGAGCGGATCGCGCCGAGGTCGAAGGGTGTCCAGCTCAGACCCACCCCGAGCGAATAGATCATCGACTCGCTCCTGCCCAGATTGCTGAAGACCGCCGCGTTCAGGCCGAGCAGGCCCGTCAGCGACAGGCGCGGGAACATCTCCGTGCGCGCCACGCCGATCTGGGCCGTGGCCGCCACCAGACGCTGCTCGGCGGCGATCAGGTCGGGGCGGCGCTGCAGCCACTGCTCCAGCGTGCCGAGCGGCAGTCTGGAGAGGTCGGTCACCGGCAGGCCCGGCAGCGGCGCGGGCGCGGCCAGTTCTGCCAGCACCGCGCGCGGCGGCCGCGCCACCAGCGTGGCGATGCGGAACACCGTGCGTTCGACGCCGTTCTGCAGCGCAGGCAGCACCGCTTCGGTACTGGCGACGAGGCTGCGCGCACGCACCGCGTCGAGCTGGGTGCCGCGGCCGGCGTCGAAGCGCGCCTGCGTGATGCGCTGCGCATCGCGCTGGTTCACGAGGGATGCCTCGGCGATGCGCAGGCGCTGCTGCAGGCCGCGCAGTTCCAGGTAGTTGCGGGCGACCTCGGCCGCGACACTGGTGTGTGCCGCGTGCAATCCGGCCTCGCTCGCATCCACCAGCGCCGCCGCCGCCTCGCTGCCGCGGCGGTAGCGGCCGAAGAGATCGAGCTCCCAATTGGCGATGAAGCTGGCGTCGTAGGTGGTGCCGGTCCGGTCGCTGCGCGAGGTGCCGGGCTGTTGGGTGATCGGGCGCACCGAACGTGTCATGCCGGCATCGAGGTCGAAGAAGGGTCGCGCTGCCGCGTCGGCCTCGCCCTGGTTGGCCCGCGCCTCCTGCAGGCGGGCCTGGGCGATGCGCACGTCGCCGTTGGCCGCCAGCGCCTGCTCGACCAGCGCACTCAACTGCGGGTCGTTGAAGCCGCGCCAGAAGGTGACGATGTCGGCGGAGACCGGGCGGGCGTCGACGACCGGCGACCCGGCGCCGATGAAGCCGGCGTCGAGCCCGCTCGGCGGGCGCTGGTAGTCGGGCCCGAGCGCACAGCCGCCCAGCAAGGCGGACAGCAGCACGACGCCGGCCCTTGCTCGCAACGCCGCACCGGTAAGGCGTCGATCAGACATGGTGACCCCCTCCTTCGGCGGCATGGCCCTGCGGGTGGGGCTGCACGGCCGCACGCCGCACCTTGCGGCTGCGCAGCAGGACGTAGAACACGGGCGTCAGGAAGATGCCGAACAGCGTCACGCCCACCATGCCCGAAAACACGGCGATGCCCATCGCACGCCGCATCTCGCTGCCCGCGCCGCTGCCGAGGATGAGCGGGATCACGCCGGCGCAGAAGGCGATCGAGGTCATCAGGATCGGGCGCAACCGCATGCGGCAGGCGTGGATCACGGCGTCGATGAGCTTTTCACCGTGCTCTTCCAGCTCCTTGGCGAACTCGACGATCAGGATCGCGTTCTTGCAGGCCAGGCCGACCAGCACCACCAGCGCGACCTGGGTGAAGATGTTCAGGTCACCGGGTTGCATGAAGGGCGGCAGGCTCGAGATCCAGACCCCGAACAGCGCCGACAGGATGCCCATCGGCACGATCATCACGATCACCATCGGCAGGCTCCAGCTCTCGTATTGCGCCGCCAGCACCAGGATCACCAGCAGGACCGAAATCGCCAGCACCGCCGCGAGCACCGGCACGCTGATCTGCGTGCCGGGCAGCGTGATGTCGCGGGTCAGCCGGTCCTGGTAGGTCAGTTCGGTCCACTCGTAGCTCATGCCCCGCGGCAGCGTGCGCTTGAGCAGGGTCTCGATCTCGGCTTCGGCCTCGCTCGACGAAAAGCCCGGGTTTGCCGCGCCGTTGACGTCGGCCGAGGGGAAGCCGTTGTAACGGGTGACGCGGGTCGGCCCGAAGGTGGGTTCGACCTTCATCAGCGCGCCCAGCGGCACCATCTCGCCGGCCGCATTGCGGGTCTTGAGGCTGGTGATCGCCGAGGCGTCGGCCCGGTACGGGAAGTCGGCCTGCACCACCACCTGGTAGGTCTTGCCGAACTTGGAGAAGTCGTTGACGTAGAGCGATCCCAGGTTGACCTGCATCGTGTCGTAGATGTCGGCCAGGTTGATGCCCATCTGCTTGGCGCGGGTGCGGTCGACGTTGGCGTAGAGCTGCGGCACATTGATGTCGTAACCAGAGTAGGGCGTGCCGATGCTCGACTTGGGGTTGCCGTAGACCTGGCCCAGCGTGCCCCAGACGGCGCCGAAAAGCGCCTGCTCGCCGAGCCCGGCGCGGTCCTGCACCTGCAGCTTGAAACCGCCGGCATTGCCCAGGCCGTCGACCGCGGGCGGCGGCACGACGAACATGCGTGCACCCTGGATCTGCTGGATCGCGCCGTTCACCTGGCCGAGGATGGCGTTCTTGCTCAACGAGGGATCGGTCCGTTTCTCGAAGTCAGCGAGGCCGAAGAACACGATGCCTTCGTTGGGTGAAGCCGAGAAGCCGGCGATCGACAGCCCTGGGAAGGCGACCGAGTCGATGATGCCCGGCACCTTGAGCGCGATCTCGCTCATCTGGCGGATCACCGCGTCGGTGCGGTCGATGGACGCCCCGGCGGGGAGTTGTGCGATGCCGATCAGGTATTGCTTGTCGGGCGCAGGGACGAAGCCGCCCGGGATGCGGGCGAACAGCAGCGCCGTCGCGCCGAGCAGCACGGCATAGACGATCAACGAGATCGACTTGCGCTGCACCATGCCGGTGACCCGGCGGCCGTAGGCATTGCTGGCGCGGCCGAAGAAGCGGTTGAACCAGCGGAAGAAGCCGCCGAAGACGAGGTCCATGCCACGGGTCAGCGCGTCCTTCGGCGCATCGTGCGGGCGCAGCAGGAGGGCGCTCAAGGCCGGGCTCAGCGTCAGTGAATTGAAGGCCGAGATCACCGTGCTGATGGCGATGGTGACGGCGAACTGCTTGTAGAACTGCCCCGTCAATCCGGGAACGAAGGCGAGCGGGACGAACACCGCGCACAGCACGAGTGCGATCGCGATGATGGGTCCTGAGACCTCGTGCATCGCCTTGACCGTGGCGTCGCGCGGGCTGAGCCCGCTCTCGATGTTGCGCTCGACGTTTTCCACCACCACGATGGCGTCGTCGACGACGATGCCGATCGCCAGCACGAGGCCGAACAGCGTCAGCGTGTTGATCGAATAACCCAGCAGCAGCAGGAAGGCGAAGGTGCCGACGATCGACACCGGCACCGCCAGCAGCGGGATCAGCGACGCACGCCAGGTCTGCAGGAACACGATGACGACCAGCACCACCAGCGCCACCGCCTCGAGCAGCGTGATCACCACCTTCTCGATCGAGGTCTGCACGAAGCGGGTCGGGTCGTAGACGATGTCATAGCCCATGCCGGCCGGGAATCCGGGCGCGAGCCGCTCCATCGCAGCGCGCACGTCGTTCGACAGCGCCAGCGCGTTGGAGCCCGGCGCCTGGAAGATGGCGATGGCCGCGGCTTCCTTGTTGTTGAGCAGGCTGCGCAGCGCGTACGAGCTGGCCGACAGCTCGACGCGGCCGATGTCGCGGATCCGGATCAGCCCGCCGGTGGCCGGGTCGGCGCGCACGATGATGTCGGCGAACTCTTCTTCGGTCGTGAGCCGGCCCTGCGTGTTGACGGCGAGCTGGAACTCGGTGCCCTTGGGTGCGGGCGGTGCGCCCACTGTGCCAGCGGCGACCTGCGCGTTCTGTTCGCGGATGGCGCCGACCACCTCGGCCGTGGTGAGGTTGCGGGTCGCCAGCTTGGCCGGGTCGAGCCACACGCGCATCGCGTAGTCGCCGGCACCGAACAGCAGCACCGAGCCCATGCCGGGAATGCGCAGCAGGTCGTCGCGCACGTTCAGCTGGCCGTAGTTGCGCAGGTACAGCGCGTCGCGGCTGTTGTCGGGGCTGACGAGGTGGACCACCATCGTCAGGTTCGGGCTCGATTTCTCGGTCGTCACGCCGATCTGGCGCACCGTCTCGGGCAGTCGCGGCAAGGCGCGGTTGATACGGTTCTGCACCGCCGTCTCGGCCGCCTCGGGGCTGGTGCCGATCTTGAACGTGACGGTCAGCGACATGCCGCCGTCGGCGGTGGCCTGCGAGTCGAAGTACAGCAGGTTCTCGATGCCGCTGATCTGCTCTTCGAGCGGTGCCGCTACCGTCTCGGAGATGACCCGCGGGTTGGCACCGGGGAACTGCGCGCGCACGACGATCTGCGGCGGCGCGACCTCGGGGTACTCGGAGATCGGCAGCTGGAAGATCGCCAGCGTGCCGACGAGGAAGATGAAGATCGACAGCACACCCGCAAAACGCGGGCGGTCGATGAAGAAGCGCGAGATGTCCATGTCGATGCCGCCTGGGTCAGCGCTGCGGTGCGGCGGGGGCCGGGAAGATCGGCATGCCCAGCTCGTCCACCTTCAAGACCGTGGGCGCCACCGGCATGCCGGGGATGACCCGCTGCAGGCCGTCGACGATGACGTTCTCGCCCGCCTTGACGCCGCCGTTGGTGACCACCCGCATCCCGCCCAGCAAGGGGCCGAGCTTGATCTCGCGGAACTGCGGCTTGCCGTCGCCTGCGACCACGTAGACGACCTTCTTGGTCTGGTCGGTGCCGATCGCACGCTCGGGCACCATGACCGCGTTGTAGGGCGTGCTGGTGCTCAGCACCAGCCGCGCCGCCAGACCGGGGGTGAACTGGCCCTTGCTGTTGTCGAACACCGCGCGCAGGCGGATCGCACCTGTCTGCGGGTTGAGGCGGTTGTCGACGAAGTCGACCTTGCCTTCATGCGGGTAACCCACCTCGTTGGCGAGGCCCATGCGCACCCGCGGCGCACGATCCGACAAGGCCTTGATGCGCAGGTAGGTCTGCTCGCTGGCGTCGACGTACGCATAGACCTTGCCCACGCTGGCGATCGATGTCAGCACCACCTGCTCGTTGACCAGGTTGCCCGCGGTCACGGCGGCACGCGAGACCCGGCCGGCGATGGGCGCGCGCACGCTGGCGTAGTCGAGGTTGAGCCGCGCCGTGCGCACCTGCGCTTCGGCGGTCTTGATGTCGGCATCGCTGGTGCGGGCGCCGGCGCCGAGCTGGTCGAACTCTTGCCTCGACACCGCCTTGGCGTCCAGCAAGGACTGCGCGCGCGCCAGTTCGGTGGTGGCCAGCTCGGCCCGGGCGCGTGCGACCACCAGCAGCGACTCGGCCCGCGCCAGCTCGGCCGCCAACGGCCGGGCGTCGATGCTGAACAGCAACTGGCCCTTCGTCACCATCGCGCCGTCGGCAAAGTGCACCTTGTCGACGGTGCCCGCAATGCTCGGGCGCAACTCTACGAACTCGGTGGCCTCGATCCGGCCGCTCAACTCCTCGCTGTCCGAAATGGTGCGTTGCACCGCGGGGGCGACGCTGACCGGGGGAGCCGGCGGCGGCCCGCCCTGCGCCTCGGCGCCGCCGCTGCAGCCGGCCAGCGCGGCGCAGGCCAGCAAGAAGGCCGCAAGCAAGGTGTGCCGATACGGCATGGGCGGCGAGAGGAGCGTCGTCGACATCATTTTTTTCAGCCTGAAAGAGAAGGAGGGACGCTCACCGCCGCGCATGACGGTGGCAGGAAATCTGGTGCAGTTCAGGGCGCCGGTGACCCCTCGTCGAGCAACTTCAGCACCCAGCGGACGGTGGTCTCGATCGACGTCCGGTCCGTGGGTGCCCTGGCGGCGACGCGAATGCCCGCCAACAGGGCGACCAGCACGTCACACAGCACGTCGCTTCCTACATCGCGGCGGATCGAACCGTCATGCTGGCCGCGTTCGATCGACAGGCGCAGCAGGTTGCAAAGTGCGTGCCACTTTTCCTGCAGCTTCGCCGCGATGGCCTCGGCTTCGATGCCCTCCATCAGCCCGGCCGTCAGCATGCAAACGTTCTGCGCTGGGTCGGCGCCGGCGCAGACTTCGACCACCTGATCGAAAAACCTGTGCACGGCTTGCCGGCCATCGGACGCGTCCTGCATCGCCGCCTGCAGCGCCGCATAACGCAGGCTGGCGCACTCGATGGCCTGCAGATAGGCGGCTTCCTTGTCGCCGAGTGCGTTGTAGAGACTCTGTTTGCCCAGTCCCGACGCTTCGGTGAGCATGCTCATCGACGTCCCGCGGTAGCCATGTTTGACGAACACGTCGGTCACGCACTCGCGAAGGCCGTCGAGATCGAAGTGGCGCGGCCGGTTCATCACGCCATCCTATCGAATTTGACCGTCCGGTCAAAAACCCAGGATATGAACCTTCTCAGCGCAGGGTCTTGGGGCCGGTGCGGCGCTTCAGAACAGCGTGGCGGCCAGGAAAGCGAGCGCGCGCCCATGCGCGAGTGCCGCGCTCGGCGCGTGGTACGAGCCACGGGCCCAGCAGTTGAATCCGTGGTGCGTGCCCGGGTAGACCAGCACTTCGGCCGCCTTGCCCGCCATCGCGGCACGCACGGACTCGACTGCCGAGAGCGGGATGTTGTCGTCGTTGTCGGCGTAGTGGAACTGGATCGGGCAGCGGATCGCCGCCGCGTGTTCGAGCTGGGTGTGGATGCCCCCGCCGTAATACGCCACTGCAGCGTCGACATCCGCCGTGGCCGCGGCTAGGTAGGCGAGGCGCCCGCCCAGGCAGTAACCGAACGCGCCGACCTTCGCGCCGCCCACTTCGGGCCGGGCGCGCAAGGTGGCCACGGTGGCGCCGATGTCGGCCAGCAGGTCGGCTGGGGCGCAGGCCTGCATCAGGCCGCGTCCCTGCTGGATGTCGGCGGCGCTGTACCCGAGTTCGATGCGCGGTGCGCCGCGCCAGAAGACATCCGGCGCCAGCACCACAAAACCGTCGAGCGCGTACTGCTCGGCCACGGCGCGGATGTGTTCGTTGACACCGAAGATCTCCTGGAACAGCACCAGCCCCGGGCCTCGGCTCGCCGGTGGCAGGGCCAGGTAGGCGCCGAAGCCGGGCGCGATGTCGATCCAGCTGGTTTTCACGGGGCTTGTCATGGCTTTCCTTGTGTCAGTAAGTCCGGCCCTTGGCGTACTGCGCATGCTGGCGCCGCACGAGGCCGGTGGATTGTGCAATCACGGCGAACGAGGCGCCGGCATGGGCGTGCGATATCGCCAGCCCCAGCGCATCGGCAGCGTCCCTGCCCGGCAGGCCGGGCAGCGCGAGCAGGCGTTTGACCATTTCCTGCACCTGCGACTTGTTGGCCAGGCCGTGGCCGACGATCGCCTTCTTCATCTGCAGCGCGGTGTATTCGGCCACCGGCAGCCCGCCCGACACCAGCGCAGCCAGCGCGGCGCCGCGCGCCTGCCCCAGCAGCAGGGTGCTCTGCGGGTTGACGTTGACGAAGACGATCTCGACCGAGGCGTGTGCCGGCCCGTAACGTTCAACGACTTCGCGCACGCCGTCGAAGATGATCTTCAGCCGGCCGGGCAGGTCGCCGCGCGACGTTTCGAGCGTGCTGATGGTGCCGCTCGCGACATAGCTCAGACGCGCGCCGTCGGCTTCGATGACGCCGAAGCCGGTTTTCTGCAGGCCGGGGTCGATGCCGAGGATGCGCATGCATAACGGGCCCTGCGCGCAGCCGTCGTGTGCACGGCCGCCCGCGGCGGCCACGTGCGGGGAAGGGCCGGTCAGTATCTCAGACCGAACCCTGCGCCGGGCTCAGCCGCCGGGGGCCGTGGTCGGTGTCACGACGAGCCGGTTGTCGACCCGCACGACACCTTCGGGTGCAGCCGCGATCACTGCCGCGCGTTCGCGCGAACGCTCGTCGGGCGCCGGCCCGCTCAGCGACACCACACCCGCGTCGGTGTCGACCTCGATCTTGACCGCGCTCAGCGCGGGGTCGGCCGCCAGCGCGGTCTTCACGGCCGCGGTGATGCCCGCGTCATCCAACGCGCCGGCGACGCGTTCGCCCACGGCAGCGCCGTCACGCGCCACGTTCGCGGCACCGGCTTCGAGCTTGTCGACCTGCGTTTGCACCGTCTGGCCGGTGGCTTGCACCGTGTCATCGAGCCGTTCGCCCATCGAACGGCTGTCGTAGTAATTCGACACCACGACGGCGGCGATGCCGGCGCCCAGTACCGCGGCGGCCAGCACGCCGGGCCAGATGCGCCGCTTCGGACTGAAGGCGGTGACACGGACGTCGTCGTTGATGCCGGTGTTCGTGACGTGGGGCGGGTGGCGAAGCTCGGGGTTCATGGCTTTCCTCGTCGATTTGCGCCGCAGGGCGGTGCTGGTTCGATCGTGGCGCCGCCGTTGCGGCTGCGCTGTCAGCGGGCGCGATCGGGGCCTGTAGGACAGTCGGCGAGGCTCTTCAGGCCCAGAGGCGGAAGTACCAGCGCACCGAGTGAAAGAATGCCGGCGCCGCGAAACAAAGCGGTGCCACGCGGTCGAGCAGGCCGACGGCGCCGGTGACGCTGGCGGTGTTGCCCCAGTAGCGCACGCCGGCGTCTTTTTTCAGCGCCCGCATCACCAGGTCGCCGAGCGTGCCGGCGCCGCCGGCCAGGGCCCCCATCGTGGCGGCGCGAAGCGGGTCGAAGGGGGTGATCCACCACAGCGCGGCGCCCACCCCCGCCGCGGCAGCGGCGCCGAGGGCCCAGGCGCGGAAAGAAAAGGAGCGGTCGATGTGGCGCGCCACCGGGCGCCGGCGCAGGCGCCGGCTCGCGGCTTCTTGGGCGATGTGCGCCGTGGCGGCCACGATGACGAGGAAGAAGAGCAGGAAGGCGCCGCGCCCGGCGTAACGCGGCAACTCGAGCAGCAGCAGCGCCGGCACGTGGCTCAGGCCGTAGACGCAGACCATGATGCCCCACTGGATCTTGGCCGTGCGCTCGAGGAAGCGCTGGGGGTCGCCCGCCAGCGCGCTCACCACCGGCAACGCCAGGAAGACATAGACCGGGATGAAGACGGTGAAGAGATCGAAGCTGCGCCAGGCCACGATCAGGTACTGCAGCGGCAACACGACGAAGAAGGCCAGGATCAGGCTGCGGTGGTCGCCGCGGCGGGTGTGTGCGAGCGTGATGAACTCGCGCAGCGCCAGGAACGAGAAGATGCCCACCGTGAGCGTGGCGCCGGCCGGTCCGGAGATCCAGGCGAGCCAGAACACCACGGCGCCGATCCACAGGGCACGCAATTCGCGCTTGAAACGCTCGTGGCGGTGCGCGTGCCCGCTGTCGCGCTCGCGCAGCGACCACAGCATCGCCAGCGCGCTCAGCAGCAGCAGCAGTCCGAAGAGCGCAATGAAGAGCGCGCTGACCTGTTCGCTTACCGACAGTTCGGCGAGCCGGCTCATGACGCCGCAGGACGCAACGCGACCACGGCTTCGCGCGCGCGCGCCAGGAAGGCCCGTTTGTCCTCGCCCTGCTGCAACTGCAGCGGTGCGCCGAAGGTCGCCGTGCACAGGATCGGCACCGGCACCACCTCGCCCTTCGGCATCACGCGCTGCACGTTGTCGATCCAGACCGGGACCAGCGGCACCTGCGCGAACTGCTCGGCCAGGTGGTACAGCCCGCTCTTGAAGGGCTGCGGTGCGCCCTTGCTGCTGCGGGTGCCTTCGGGAAAGATCACGAGCGAGTCGCCGTGCCGCAGGGCATCGACGAGCGGCTCGAGCGGATCCTGGTCTTCACTGCGTGTGCGACTGACATAGACCGCGTTGAAGACCTCGCGTGTGATCCAGTGCTTGAAGCGGCTGCCGGTCCAGTAGTCCCTGGCCGCGATCGGGCGTGTGCGCATCCGCAGGTCGTGCGGCAGCGCGGCCCAGATCAGCACCCAGTCGAGGTGGCTCTGATGGTTGGCGAAATAGATGCGCTGCTCGGCCTTCGGCGGGCTGCCGCTCCAATGCCCTTGCGCGCCCGTGATCAGGCGCACGATGAAGGTCAGCAGGTGGCCCATCAGGTCGGCAGCGGACATGCGCGGGATGCTACCCGCTGGGGTCGTGGCCCCGACCCGCGCGCTCGGGGCAGCCGTTATCGCCGCGTCACTTGGTTAGTATCAACTTGCCCAGCGAGGTCAGGCGCAGCCGGTACACCGCCGGGCCGTGTTCGATCTCGACCTCTTGCTGGCTGCCGAAGAGGTCGGTGCTGCGCAGGCGGCGCCCGGTGCACATCGCCCGCGGCCCCGGCCCCCGCAACGGTTCGGTGGCAGCGGACTTCTGCGCCGGGCCGCTATGCGGCGAGGGCGCGTTGGCCATGGCAGGGAGCGGGCGGTGCAATGACCGCCGCGTGGGCGTGGAAGGTCTCGTGCGCGCAGTCGTGGCACGCGCCGCAGGCACGTGCGACACACAACTCGTCCTGCAACTGCTCGAAGCTGGCGCAGCCCGCGCGCACGGCGCTGGCGATGTCGCGGTCAGAAACCCGGCGGCAGACACAGACTATCATTCCCGCAGTGTAATGCGAATTGTTCGTATTAACAAGTGAGAAGCTGTGTCATTGCGCCGACACCCACCGGGCCGCGCGGCGGCTCAGGAACCCAGCTGCGACTGCAGGTAGTTCTGCTCGCCCACCTTGGCCACGAGCTCGAGCTGGGTTTCGAGGAAGTCGATGTGTTCCTCGGTGTCTTCGAGGATGTGCTGGAAGAGATCGCGGCTGACGTAGTCGCGCGACAACTCGGCCTGCGCGATGCCGTTCTTCAACGTCACCTGCGCGCCTTGTTCGGACTTCAGGTCGCAGCCGAGCGCCTCGATGAGCGTTTCGCCGATGCGCAGCTTGCCCAGGTCCTGCAGGTTGGGCAGCGCGTCGAGCGTGAACAGGCGCTCCATCAGCGTGTCGGCGTGTTTCATCTCGCCGATCGACTCTTCGTATTCCTTCTTCGCCATGCGCTCGAAGCCCCAGTGCTTGAACATCCGGTAGTGGACGAAGTACTGGTTGATCGCGGTCAGCTCGTTCTTGAGCTGGGCTTGAAGCAGCTTGATGACGGGAGGGTCGCCTTGCATGTCGCTCGCCTTTCAACGCGGGTGAATCGGCGCGGGGTACACGCACCCCGCAGTCCCCATTCTGCTGCCGTTGGCCCTCGGCCGTGCGTTGGGGCGGCGCCCCGATCAGTGCCGGAAGTGCCGGGTGCCGGTGAACACCATCGCGATGCCACGCTCGTCGGCGGCGGCGATGACCTCGTCGTCGCGCACCGAACCGCCGGGCTGGATGACGCAGGTCGCGCCCTGGTCGCAGACCACGTCGAGCCCGTCGCGGAAGGGGAAGAAGGCGTCGCTCGCGACCGCAGAGCCCTGCAGCGACAGCCCGGCGTTCTGCGCCTTGATCGCTGCGATGCGCGCCGAGTCGATGCGGCTCATCTGGCCCGCGCCGACGCCGAGCGTCATGCCGCCGCCGCAGAAGACGATCGCGTTGCTCTTGACGTACTTGGCCACCGTCCACGCGAACATCAGGTCGTCGAGCTGCGCCTCCGTCGGCTTCGCCTTCGTCAACACCTTCAGCTCGTGCCGCTGCACGTCGCGCAGGTCGGCCTCCTGCACCAGCAAGCCACCACCGACCCGCTTGATGTCGAGCGTGTTGCGGCCCGCGCGCGGAACCTCTGCCGGATCGTCGGGCAGCACGATCTGCAGCACCCGCACATTCGCCTTGGCCGCGAAGACCGCGCGTGCCTCGGGGCTGAACGACGGCGCCATCACGACTTCGACGAACTGCTTGACCACCAGCGCCGCGGCGCCGGCATCGACCTCGCGGTTGAACGCGATGATGCCGCCGAAGGCCGAGGTCGGGTCGGTCTGCAACGCCTTGGCGTAGGCTGCCGCCGCGTCCTCGGCCACCGCCACGCCGCAGGGGTTGGCGTGCTTGACGATCACGCAGGCGGGTACGACGAAACTCTTCACGCACTCCCAGGCGGCGTCGGCGTCGGCGATGTTGTTGTAGCTGAGCTCCTTGCCCTGCAGTTGTCGCGCCGTGGCGAGCGAGCCGCGGGCCGGGCTGTTGTTGCGGTAGAAGGCGGCCTGCTGGTGCGGGTTCTCGCCGTAACGCAGGTCCTGCACCTTGACGAAGCGGCCGTTGTACTGGCCCGGGAAACGTGCCGTGCTGCCGTCGGGCTGCAGCGAGGAGAGGTAGTCGCTGATCGCGGCGTCGTAGTTGCTGATGCGGTTGAAGGCGGCCACCGCAAGCGCGAAGCGGGTCTTGCTGCTCACAGCGCCACCATCGCGCAGCTCGGCGAGCACGCCGTCGTATTGCGACGCGTCGGTCAGCACCGCGACATCGCCCCAGTTCTTGGCCGCGCTACGCACCATCGCCGGGCCGCCGATGTCGATGTTCTCGATCGCGTCTTCGAGCGTGCAATCGGGGTTGGCGACCGCGGCCTCGAAGGGGTAGAGGTTGACGACCAGGAGGTCGATCGTGCCGATGCGGTGCTTGTCGAGCGCGGCCATGTGCTCGGGCACGTTGCGGCGCGCGAGCAGGCCGCCGTGCACACCGGGGTGCAAGGTCTTGACGCGACCGTCGAGCATCTCCGGGAAGCCCGTGAGTTCCGCCACTTCGCCGACTGGCAACCCGGCCTCGGCGAGCAGGCGCGCGGTGCCGCCGGTCGAGACGAGCTTGACCCCCAGCGCGTGCAGCGAACGCGCGAATTCGACGATGCCGGTCTTGTCGGAAACGGAAATGAGGGCAGTGAGCGAGGACATGAAACAACCTTGGACGCCCGAAGGGCGTCTTTCCTATTTGATGATCTTGTGGTCGAGCAGCTTGCGGCGCAGCGTGTTGCGGTTGATGCCGAGCCAATCGGCCGCCTTGCTCTGGTTGCCGTCGGCGTGCTGCATCAAGACATCGAGCATCGGTTTCTCGACCGCGGCGATGATCATCTCGTAGACGCCCGAAGGCTCGGCGCCGCGCAGGTCCTTGAGGTACTGCTCGAGCGACGCGCGAATGCACTCTTCGATGTGTTTCTTGCTCATGCTGCCAGCCGGTGGGTCGGGGCATTCGCCGCCGGCAGTGTGATGTGCAGGTCGGCCAGTTCGTCGAAGAAGGTGCCCACGGCACGGACCTGCGCGTCGCAGGTCTCGAGCGTGTTCATCGCAGCGCGGAAGGCCTCGCCGCCCGGCAGCGCCCGCACGGCCCAGCCGATGTGCTTGCGCGCGGTGCGCACGCCGGCCAGCTCGCCGTAGAGGCCGTAGTGGTCGTGCAGGTGTTCGGTGAGCCAGCGCTGCACATCGCGTGTCGGAGGCGGCGCGAGTTCGCTGCCGGTGGCGAGGAAGTGTGCGATCTCGCGAAAGATCCAGGGCCGGCCCTGGGCCGCGCGGCCGATCATCAGCGCGTCGGCGCCGGTGCGCAGCAGCACCGCGCGCGCCTTGGCCGGCGAGTCGATGTCGCCGTTGGCCACCACCGGGATCTGCAGCCCGGCCTTCACGGCTGCCACCGTGTCGTATTCAGCCAGCCCGGTGTAGCCCTGTTCGCGAGTGCGGCCGTGCACCGCGACCATCGCGACGCCGGCGGACTCGGCGCCGCGTGCCAGCGCGAGCGCGTTGCGCTCGCTGTCGCAGCGGCCGCTGCGCATCTTCAGCGTCACGGGCACGCCGCGCGGCGCGCAGGCGGCGACCACCGCGTCGACGATGCGCAACGCGAGCGCCGGATTGCTCATCAGCGCCGAGCCGGCCCAGACGTTGCACACCTTCTTGGCCGGGCAGCCCATGTTGATGTCGATTACGGCGGCGCCGCGATCGATGTTGTAGCGCGCCGCGTCGGCCATCTCGGCCGGGTCGACGCCGGCGATCTGGACCGCGATCGGGGCCGACTCGCCGCTGTGGTCGGCGCGCCGGCTGGTCTTCAGGCTCGTCCACAGCGCACGCTGCGAGGTCACCATCTCGCTCACCGCGTAACCCGCGCCGAGGCGCTTGCACAGCATGCGAAAGGGCCGGTCCGTGACGCCGGCCATCGGGGCGACGAAGAGCCGGTTCGGCAGCTCGATCGGGCCGATGTGCATGGGGTGGTGCGTGCGCTGCGTGCTGAAAAAGGAGGCAGGAGTATAGCGGCGGGCCAGGCCCGACCGCGCCTCGCGCGCAGGCCCGCTTGCCTATGATCGGCGCCGATGGAAACCTGGCTGCATTCGCTGATGACGGCACTCGCGCTGCCCAAGTTCGGCCTCAGCACGGTGTTCGTGGTGTCGCTGGTCTCGGCCACCCTGCTGCCGCTGGGCAGCGAGCCTGCGGTCTTCGGTCTCGTCAAACTCAACCCGCAGATGTTCTGGCCCGCGGTGCTCGTGGCCACCGCCGGGAACACGGTCGGCGGCGCCATCAGCTGGTGGATGGGTTATGGCGCCGAGCGGGCCTACGAACGTGTGAAACACCGCAAGCCGCACGAGGTCCGTGTGCTGCAATGGCTGCAGCGCTTCGGCGCCAAGGCCTGCCTGCTGAGCTGGCTGCCGGGAGTGGGTGACCCGCTGTGCGCCGTCGCGGGCTGGCTGCGGTTGCCTTTCTGGCCCTGCCTGGCCTACATGGCGATCGGCAAGTTCGCGCGCTACCTCACGATGACGGCGCTGCTGCTGTGGGTGTTCCCGGGGCAGCTTCATCCCTGACCCTGCGCTGCACAATGCGGCGTTGCTGTCCCCGAGAGCCGCCATGCCCGCTGCCACGCCCGCCTACGTTGAACTCGCTGCGCTCAACGAGCGCATCCACAATCTCAAACACCTGGGTTCGATCGCGGGCTGGGACAGGGCGTCGAACATGCCGCCCAAAGGCAATCCGGCGCGCGCCGCGGCGCTCGCCGAGCTGGCCGGGCTGATCCACCGCATGCGCACCGAGCCCGCGCTGCGCACGTGCATCGACCGCGCCGCCGACGAAGACCTGTCGCCGCTGCAGCGTGCGAACCTGCGTGAGATCGAACGCGAGTGGCGTGTCTCGAACGCGCTGCCGGAGCAGCTCGTGACACGTTCGCAACTCGCGAGTTCGCGCTGCGAACATGCCTGGCGGCAGCAGCGCCCGGCGAATGACTGGAGCGGCTTCGTCGAGAACTTCCGCGAGGTCCTCGCGATTGGGCGCGAAGAGGCACGCCTGCTCGCCGAACACAGTGGGCTGTCGAAGTACGACGCGCTGATGGACCGCTATGAGCCGGGCATGACCAGCGCGACCGTGGACCGTGTCTTCGGTGAGGTGCGCCGGTGGCTGCCGGGATTGATCCAGCGTGTCGTCGACCGTCAGCGGCATGAAGCCGTGATCCAGCCGAGCGGCCCTTTCGGTGTCGCAGCGCAACGCATCGTGTGCGAGCAGGTCATGCGCCTGCTCGGCTTCGACTTCGAAGCCGGCCGGCTCGACGTCAGCACCCATCCCTTCTGCGGCGGCGTGCCCGAGGACGTGCGCATGACGACACGTTTCGTCGAGGACAACTTCCTCGGCAGCCTGATGGGCACGGTGCACGAAACCGGCCACGGCCGCTACGAGCAGAACCTGCCGCGCGACTCGCTCGGCCAGCCCGTGGCCGAGGCGCGTTCGATGGCGCTGCACGAGAGCCAGTCGTTGAGCTTCGAGATGCAGCTCGGCGCGCACCCGGGTTTCGTCAGACTCATCGCGCCGCTGCTGGTGCAGGCCTTCGGTGACCAGCCGGCCTTCGAGCCGGGGAACCTGCACCGCTTGATGACCCGCGTCAAACCGGGCCTGATCCGCGTCGACGCCGACGAGGTGACCTACCCGGCGCACGTGATCCTGCGTTACGAGATCGAGCGCCCGCTGATCGAAGGCGAGATCGAGCCCGAGGACATCCCCGCGCTCTGGGACGCCAAGATGGCAGAACTGCTCGGCCTGGACACGCGCGGCAATTTCAAGGACGGCGCGCTGCAGGACGTGCACTGGCCCGAGGGCCTGTTCGGCTACTTCCCCTGTTATTCACTCGGCGCGATGTTCGCGGCGCAGTGGTTCGGTGCGATGCGGCGCGCGCTGCCCGACCTGGATGCACGCATCGGCGCGGGTGATCTGCAACCGGTGTTCGGCTGGTTGAACGAGCACATCTGGAGCCAGGGCAGCCGCTGGACGACCGACGAGCTGGCGGTGCGGGCGAGCGGCGAAGCGTTGAACCCGGCGCACTTCAAGGCCCACCTCGAGGCACGCTACCTCGGTTGAGGGCGGCCGGGCTGGGGGGCCTCAGATCGGACGGTCGTCGCGGTCGCCGTAGGCGGCCAGGAACTCGCTGTGGCTGGCTTCGCTCACCATCAGCTTGCTGTCGGCGCCGAAGGGCGGCGGCACGGGCACCTGGAGCAGCACCTGCAGCGGTGACCGTGGGTCCAGCGCCTTGGCCTCGGCGGCGCGGTCTTCCAACGCGATCAACAGGCGTGCGAGCAGTTCGCGCAGCGGCTGCTCCTCGGCGTCGAGCGGCAGGCTCGAGAGCTGGCTGTACATCTTCTGCAACACCGGCGCCGACGCGCTGTCGATCGCAGCCAGCCCTTGCAGCCCGAGCGCCGCTTCGAGCGCGCTCAGGTGCGGCAGCACTTCGCGCGCCCCCGGTGCACGATCGAGCAGGGCCTTGAGCGACCGGTACAGCGGCAATTCGGTACCCTGCGCGGGCGGCGGGGAGCGGGGAGGGGAGTTGTCAGCCACAACGCCTATTCGGCGCGCCGGTGGCGAACTTGAGCCCGGCGCCGGGAACGGGTTGCCGCGGGCAGCAGCCGCTCGAGGTCGTCCAGCACCTCGTCGAGCCGGCGCAGTGCGCCCGCCGCCCGCCCGCCCGCGGGGGCGCGGCGCGACACCAGGTGGCGCCCGCGGTCGTCGAGCGCGGCGTCGTCGATCCCGATGCCGTGGCGCGCAAGCTGCACCCGCAGCGTCGAGCGGCGCGAGCGCAGATCGGCGCGGGTGCGTTGGTAGGCGTGTTCGGCCAGGATGCGGCGCTGCCCGTAACCGAAAGTGTTGGCGAGGAACATCTCCGGGTCGCGGTGGTCGGGCTCGAAGAGCAGGACATCGGTCCCAGGGTGGCTCGCGTCGTAGCCTTTCATACCGATTTCGAGACGGGAATGGATCAACGAACGGAAGGTCTGGCTCAGCACCACGGGCAACCCGCCTTCGACCAGACGCGGGATGCGCTCTTCGCCGCTGGCGAGCACGCGGTGGCGTTCGGAGTGCGTGGCATCGAAGGGCACGAGCGGATTCAGGCAGATCACGACGTCAAGCTGCATGTCGAGCAACACACTCGCGTGCAGCGTCTTCTTCAGCGCGCCGTCGACGTACCAGCGCCCGCCGATCTCGACCGGCGGAAAGAGTCCCGGCAGCGCGGCGCTGGCGGCGACCGCGCGCGATATGGGTACATGGTCCCAGCCCGGCAGGCCGAAGGGCGCGGTCGCGCCGGAATCGAGGTCGGTCGCGACCAGCACGAGGCGGCGGTCGAGCTTTCGGAAGTCGTCGCTGCGACCGGGCAATGACAGCAGGCGCTTCATCTGCGCTTCGAGCGCGCCGTTACTGAAAACGCCGGTGGGCAGCGCCCGCCCCAGGCGCTCGATCGCCTGCAGCAAGGAGCGGCGCTCGAAGACATAACGCCATCCGGCCTGCGCCACCAGGCGCGGCAGCGACGCCGCGCGTCGCGCGAACTCGCCGAAGGCAGGACGGATGAAGAGCGAAGGGTCCATCGCATCGGGGCGCTGGCGCCCGGTCTCGATGAACGCGCGGCAGAGTTGCCGCGGGGACATGCCGTTGGCCAGGCCGGCGGCGATGAATCCCCCCGCCGACACACCGACATAGCCGTTCAGCGCATTGAAGTCCACGCCGACGAACGCTTCTTCCAGCGCACACAGGGCGCCGATCTCGTAGACGGCGCCGAGCGGGCCGCCGCCGGCCAGGGCAAGGCCGATGCGGGGCTGCGATGTCGAGTGCGACTTCACTCTGGTCGTTTCGGGGTACGGCGCAAAAAAGGGCGCCTGGGCGCCCTCGCTGGATGCGCCGCAAGCCGCCTTCAGGCTCAGGCCTTGCGCGCTGCGCGCTTGGCTGGCGCCTTCTTCGCGGCCGCCTTCTTGGCCACCGGTGTGGCGGCTTTCGGCGCCGCGGCTCTCGCCGGTGCCGGCTTCGACAGCCTGGCCACCGCAGCGGCGAGCTGGTCGACACGCTGGATCAGTGCGTCCACGTCCTTGGCGGTGGGCACGCCGAGCTTGTTCATCGCCTTCGCGGTACGCGCTTCGAAGATCGATTCCAGCTTGTCCCAGTGCTGACCGGCCTTGGCCTGCACGTCGCCGGCCATGCTCGTCATCTTGCCGGTGACTTCGCTGATCTTGTCTTCGGCCAGCCCCTGGGTCTTGCGCTGCAGGCTGACGCCTTCCTTGATCAGCGACTCGAAGACCTTGCCGCCTTCGGCCTGGGCCTTGCTGAACGCGCCCATGCCGGCGAGCCAGATCTGCTGCGCTGACTCCTTGACCGAACTGGCGAGCTGGCTGTCGAGCAACCCGGCGGCCGGTGCCGACTGTTTGGCGGCCATCTTTTGGAGCTTCTTGACCATGATTGCGTCCTTCCGTTTGGGTTGTGCGGGCCCGAATGTGGTGCCGGGCGGGCCTGACGTTCAACTATAGGGTCGCCCGGTGGAGTGCGCAGCCTAAAGCCGTGGCGCGCGATCCGGGTAAGCGCGACGAGCCGCCGGCGCCGGCCTGGTCAAGAATCGACGCTTTCCCCGAAACCACCGCGGAGGATGGCATGGAGTATTTCGTCACCGGAGCCACCGGCTTCATCGGCAAGCGCCTGGTCAAGACGCTGCTTGCGAGACGCGGGGCTACCGTGCACTTCCTGCTGCGGCCCGAGTCCGAAAAGAAGGTGCCCGAACTGCTCGCCTATTGGGGCGTGAGCAAGGCCCGCGCGGTCCCGGTCTACGGCGACCTCACGAGCAAGAAGCTGGGGGCCAGCAGCGACGCGATCAAGGCGCTCAAGGGCAAGGTCACGCACCTGTACCACCTCGCCGCCGTGTACGACCTGAGCGCCGACGAAGAGAGCCAGGTCGCGGTCAACATCGAAGGCACACGCAGTGCGGTCGAGTTTGCGAAGGCGATCGACGCGAAGCACTTCCACCACGTCAGCAGCATCGCCGCCGCGGGCCTGTACGAAGGGGTATTCCGCGAAGACATGTTCGACGAGGCCGAGGGCCTCGACCACCCGTACTTCATGACCAAGCACGAGAGCGAAAAGATCGTGCGCAAGGAGTGCAAGGTGCCGTGGACGGTCTACCGCCCGGCGATGGTGGTGGGCGACTCGAGCACCGGCGAGATGGACAAGATCGACGGGCCGTATTACTTCTTCAAGCTGATCCAGCGCATGCGCCAGATCCTGCCGCCGTGGATGCCCAGCATCGGCCTGGAAGGCGGGCGCGTGAACATCGTGCCGGTGGATTTCGTCGTCTCCGCACTCGACCACATCAGCCACCACGTCAGGGCCACGGGCGGCTGCTTCCACCTCGTCGACCCGACGGGCTACCGCATCGGCGACGTGCTCGACATCTTCAGCAAGGCCGCACACGCACCGAAGATGAACATCTTCGTCAACGCGGCGCTGTTCGGCTTCGTGCCCAAGAGCGTGAAGAAGGGCTTGATGGCGCTGGCGCCCGTCAAACGCATCTACCGGGCGGTGATCAAGGACCTGGGTGTGCCCGAGGACATGCTGACCTTCGTGAACTACCCGACGCGCTTCGACCGCCGCCAGACCGATGCCGCACTCAAGGGCAGCGGCATCGAATGCCCGAACCTGCACGACTACGCCTGGCGCCTCTGGGACTACTGGGAGCGCCACCTCGACCCGGCGCTCTTCATCGACCGCAGCCTCAAGGGCACGGTGAAGGGCAAGGTCGTGCTCATCACCGGCGGCTCATCGGGCATCGGCCTCTCGGCCGCCTGCCGCTTTGCCGAGGCCGGCGCGATCACGGTGATCTGTGCACGCGGTGAAGACAAGCTGAGCGAAGCGGTGAAGGAGATCAAGGCGGCGGCGGGCAAGGACGCGCAGGTGTTCAGCTATGCGGTGGACATCGCCGATGAAGCCAGCTGCGGCGAGTTCGTGCGCAAGCTCACCGAAGAACACGGCGGCGTGGACTTTCTCATCAACAACGCGGGGCGCTCGATCCGCCGCGCCATCGAAGCCAGCTACGAGCGTTTTCACGACTTCGAACGAACGATGCAGCTCAACTACTTCGGCAGCCTGCGCGTGACGATGGGCCTGCTGCCCGGCATGGTGGCCAAGAAGAAGGGCCACGTCGTCAACATCAGCTCGATCAGCGTGCTCGTCAACGCACCGCGCTTCTCGGCCTATGTCGCCAGCAAGGCCGCACTCGATGCGTGGACCCGCTGCGCGAGCAGCGAATACGCCGACCAGGGTGTGACGTTCACCACCGTGAACATGCCGCTCGTGCGCACGCCGATGACGGCGCCGACCAAGATCTACGACAACATGCCCTTGCTCAAGCCCGAAGAAGCGGCCGACATGATCATCCAGGCCTGCATCGACAAGCCGGTGCGGGTGGCGACACGATTGGGCATCTTCGGCGAGGTGCTGCACGCTGCGGCACCGCGGATCACTCAGATCGTGATGAACACGACCTTCCGCATGTTCCCCGACAGCGCCGCGGCCAAGGGCGAGAAGCTGGCCAAGCCGACGCTGAGCCCTGAGGCGATCGCGATGGCGCAGATGATGCGCGGCATCCACTTCTAGCCGCGCGGGCGGCGGGCGGTCATCTCAACCTTCGGCCAGCTTCAAAACCAGCTTGCCGAAATTCTCGCCACTGAAGAGCTTGTTCAGCGTCTCGGGGAAGGCGGCGACGCCGCCGGTGGCGACGTCTTCCTTGCTCTTCATGCGGCCGTCCTTCAGGTAGCCCGCCATCTCGGCGATGGCCACGCCGTAACGATCGGCGTAGTCGAAGACGACGATGCCTTCCATGCGGGCGCGGTTCACCAGCAGCGACATGTAGTTCTTGGGCCCTTGCACCGCAGTGGTGTTGTTGTACTGGCTGATTGCGCCGCAGATGATGATGCGCGCCTTGCGGTTGATGCGCGTGAGCACGGTGTCGAGGATCTCGCCGCCGACGTTGTCGAAATAGATGTCGACACCCTTGGGGCAATGTTCCTTCAGCCCGTCGCGCACCGAGCCGCCCTTGTAGTCGATGCAGGCGTCGAAGCCGAGGTCCTTGACGACCCATTCGCACTTGGCCGTGCCGCCAGCGATACCCACGACACGGCAGCCCTTGATCTTCGCGATCTGGCCGACGGTCTGGCCGACGGCACCGGCGGCGCCCGAGACGACCACGGTTTCGCCGGGCTTCGGCTGGCCTACGTCCATGAGGCCGAAGTAGCCCGTCATGCCGGGCATGCCCAGCACGTTGAGCCACTGCGTGACGCTGCCCAGGCGCAGATCGATTATTTCCAGCCCCGAACGTTTGATCTGGTCGCCGGGCACGAGGCAGTACTCCTGCACGCCCGGCCCGCCAGTCACGTGGTCGCCCACCGAAAAGGCCGGGTTCTTCGACGCCACGACGACGCCGATGCCGCCCGCACGCATGACCTCGCCGATGCCCACCGGCGGGATGTAGCTCTTGCCTTCGTTCATCCAGCCGCGCATCGCGGGGTCGAGGGACAGCGCCAGCGTCTTGACCAGCACGCCGCCTTCGGCCGGCTCGGCGACCGGCTCTTCGCTGAACTGCCAGTCCGTCGGCTTGACTGCGCCGACGGGGCGCGCCGCGAGGCGCACCTGGTGATTCACGACTGAAGCGAGCGAGGCGAGGGCGGTGGTCATGGGCGTCTTTCGGCAGCGCGAGCGGCCGATGGTAGTCGCGCCTGCGGCGCCCGCGTCAAGGCGCCCGGTTCAGCGAAACGATCGTGAAGTTGCCACCCACCTTGTCGGCGGTGAAGCGCACCTTGTCGCCCACCGCCACCGCGTCGAGCAGCTTGGGGTCGCTGACCCGAAAGGCCATGCTCATCGCCGGCATGTCGAGGTGCTTGATGCCATCGTGGCGCAGCGTGATCTTGGCCTGCGCCTTGTCGATCTTGGTCACTTCACCATTGCTGGCGGGGCTTTGCGCCATCACCGACGTGGCCAGCATCATCAGCAGCACAAAAAGTCGATTCATGAGGGTCTCCTGAGCCTTCAACGGGCGCCGTGTCACGGGCGATGACAAGCGGGCCACGCTCCCGGCGACGCGCGCTTTCCTACAATCTGCCACATCTTCTGCATCCAGGCACCCACCATGAGCACGGCACCGGAACATTCGCTCGGCCACATCACGCCCCGCGACCAGGCCGAGATCCTGGCGCAGGCACTGCCTTATATCCGCAAGTTCCACGGCAAGACCCTGGTCATCAAATACGGCGGCAACGCGATGACCGACCCGTCGTTGCAGCAGGACTTTGCCGAAGACGTGGTCTTGCTCAAGCTCGTGGGCATGAACCCGATCGTGGTCCACGGCGGTGGGCCGCAGATCGACGAAGCCCTGACCCGCGTGGGCAAGAAGGGCACCTTCGTGCAGGGCATGCGTGTGACTGACGAAGAGACGATGGAAGTCGTCGAGTGGGTGCTCGCGGGCCAGGTGCAGCAGGACATCGTGGGCCTGATCAACGCCGCCGGCGGCAAGGCGGTGGGGCTGACCGGACGCGACGGCGGGCTCATCCGCGCGCGCAAGCTGAAGATGCTCGACCGCGACGACCCGAGCAAGGAACACGATGTCGGCCAGGTCGGCGAGATCACCGCGATCGACCCGAGTGTCGTCAAGGCGCTGCAGGACGACCAGTTCATTCCCGTCATCAGCCCGATCGGCTTCGGCGACCACAACGAGAGCTACAACATCAACGCCGACCTGGTGGCGAGCAAGCTGGCCACGGTGCTGAAGGCCGAGAAGCTGATGCTGCTGACGAACACCCCCGGCGTGCTGAACAAGGCCGGTGAGCTGCTGACGAACCTGAGCGCTCGCGAGATCGACGAGCTGTTTGCCGACGGCACCATCAGCGGCGGCATGCTGCCCAAGATCAGCGGCGCGCTCGACGCGGCCAAGAGCGGCGTCAATGCGGTCCACGTCATCGACGGCCGCGTACCCCACGCGATGCTGCTCGAGATCCTGACCGACCAGGCCTACGGCACGATGATCCGCAGCCACTGAGGTGCTGCGCCGCTGCCCGCGCCGCGATGGCGCACCGCGAGGTCGCCTCACGTGGCTCTTCGACCTCGACAACACGCTGCACAACGCGTCACACGCTTCGTTCCGCGGCATCAACGAGGGCATGACGGCGTACATCGTGAAAGAGCTCGGCCTCAGCGCCGGCGACGCCGATGCCTTGCGCCGCCACTACTGGCTGCGTTATGGCGCCACGATCCTGGGCCTGGTCCGGCACCACGGTGTGAGGGTGCGCCACTTCCTGCACCACACGCACCTCTTGCCGGGGCTGGAGGCGCGGGTGCACGGCCACGCGCACGACTTTGCTGCGCTGCGCCGGTTGCCGGGGCGGCGTTACATCCTGACCAATGCCCCCGCCGCCTACACCGCGCGGGTGCTCGGTGTGCTGGGCATCGAGGGCTGCTTCGACGGCGTCATCACGATCGAGGACATGCACATGTTCGGGCACCTGCGCCCAAAGCCCGACGCGCGCATGCTGCGCCGCACTGCGGCGCTGCTGCGGGTTCACCCGTCGCGCTGCGTGCTCGTCGAAGACACGCTGCAACACCAAAAGTCCGCGCGCCGTGTAGGAATGCACACCGCTTGGATGCAGCGTTGGGCGCGCACCGCCGGTCCGGGCGGCATGCTGGGTGCCCGTTTGCTGCGCCGGCCCGCCTATGTGGACCGCCGCATCTCGCGCCTGCGCGACCTCCATCACGGGGGCTGAAGTCAGTGTTTACCAGCCCCGAAACCACCGTGCGGGCTGTGCAAGAATCGATTTCGACCGACTGCACACCACCTCGCTGCGATGTCCGAGACACCCGAAGAAGCCACTGTCCCCGACGTCGCAGAAGCCAGCCCGGGTGTGCCAGCGCGCAAGCGCCCACGGCCTGGTGAGCGCAGGGTGCAGATCCTGCAGACGCTGGCCACGATGCTCGAACAGCCGGGTGCCGAGCGGGTCACCACCGCGGCGCTGGCGGCCCGGCTGTCGGTCAGCGAAGCGGCGCTCTACCGCCACTTCGCGAGCAAGGCGCAGATGTTCGAGGGCTTGATCGAGTTCATCGAGTCGAGTGTGTTCACGCTCGCCAACCAGATCACCGAACGAGAGCCGTCGGGTACGTTGCAGGCGCAGAAGATCACGACCGTGGTGCTGCAGTTCGGCGAGCGCAACCCGGGCATGACACGGGTCATGGTCGGCGATGCACTGGTCTTCGAAAACGAGCGTCTGGTGGCGCGCATGAACCAGTTCTTCGACCGTGTGGAGTCGCAGTTGCGCCAGAGCCTGCGCCTGGCCGCCGAGGCCGCCGGTTCACCGACCCCCAGCGTCGACGCCAGCGCGCTGGCCTCTGCGCTGGTCTCGTTCATCGCCGGGCGGCTGCAGCGTTACGCCCGCTCGGGCTTCAAGCGCTCGCCGCTGGAGCACCTGGACGTGGCGCTCGACCGCCTGACGCACTGAGCCGCCCGCCGACAAGCATGTCATTGGCGGTCGAGGTGGGCGGGCGGCCGATGCTGCTGCTGGCGCAGCGTGCGGCCTTCCTGCCCGCCGAAGCGACGCTGCTCGTGGCCGACGCCCACCTGGGCAAGGCGCAGTCGTTCCGGCGCCTGGGCGTTCCGGTGCCGGGCGGCAGCACGGCGCAGAACCTGGACACGCTGACCGAACTGGTCGAGCGCCACGGGGCACGCGCCATCGTCTTCCTCGGGGACCTGCTGCACTCGCGCCACGCCAGGTCGCCGGCCACGCTGCGCGCTTTCGAGACCTGGCGAGCGCGCCACCATGCGCTCGCGCTGATGCTTGTTCGGGGCAACCACGACCTGCATGCAGGGGATCCGCCGCCATCGTGGCGCGTCGACGTCGTCGACGAACCCTGGTCGGTCAGCGGCTTGGCGCTGTGCCACAAACCGAACCCGGCGGACGGGGCCTACACGCTCGCCGGCCATGTGCATCCTGCGGCCTGGGTCGGGCGCGGGATCGACCGCCTGCGCCTGCCGTGTTTCCACTTCGGCCCCCGCGTGGGCCTGCTGCCGGCGTTTGGCGACTTCACCGGCATGCACGTGGTGCAGGCGCAGCCAGGTGATCGTGTCTTCGTGGTCGCGGCAGATGGCGTGCACGCCTTGCCGGTTCGGGCAGACCCTACACTCTTTGCATGAGTTCTCTCGAATCCCTGATCGCACGCGCCGAGGCGCTGCTCGCACGCATCGAACTGGTGTTGCCGCACCCCGCGACGCCGCCCGATTGGTCGGCCTCGGTAGCCTTCCGCTACCGGCGCCGCGGTGCGGTGGGGGTGATCGAGCCGGTGAAGCACGTGGCAACGATCCGGCTCGAGCAGCTGCGTGAAGTCGAGCCGCAGAAGGAGCGCCTGCTGCGCAACACGGCGCAGTTTGTCGCCGGCCGCGGCGCCAACAACGTGCTGTTGACGGGTGCACGCGGCACCGGCAAAAGTTCGCTGATCAAGGCCTGCCTGAACGAATTCAGCCCCCAGGGCTTGCGCCTGATCGAGGTCGACAAAGGCGATCTGGTCGACCTGCCCGACCTCGTCGACCTCGTGGCCGAGCGGCCCGAGCGTTTCATCATCTACTGCGACGACTTGAGCTTCGACGAAGGCGAACCGGGCTACAAGGCGCTCAAGTCCATCCTCGACGGCTCGGTCTCGCAGGCGAGCGACAACGTGCTGATCTGCGCGACCAGCAACCGGCGCCACCTGCTGCCCGAGTACATGAAGGAGAACCTGTCCTACCAGCACATGGAAGACGGCGAGGTGCATCCGGGTGAGGTGGTGGAGGAGAAGATCTCCCTGTCCGAACGCTTCGGCCTTTGGATCAGCTTCTATCCTTTCACGCAGGCCGAGTACCTGGCCATCGTGGCGCAATGGCTGCACAACTTCGGCGTCGCTGAGGAAACGATCGCTTTGGCGCGCCAGGAGTCGCTGGTATGGGCGCTCGAGCGCGGTTCGCGTTCGGGGCGTGTGGCGCAGCAGTTTGCACGCGACTACGCGGCGCGCCAGCATGGCTGAGCGGACTCCCGTCGACGTCGGGGAGCAGGAGCTGCGCCGTCCGGTGGACGTCGCGGTGGGCGTCCTGGTGCGCCCCGACGGCCAGTTCCTGCTCACGAGCCGGCCCGAGGGTAAGGTCTTCGCCGGTTACTGGGAATTCCCGGGTGGCAAGCTCGAAGCCGGCGAGACGGTGGAGCAGGCGCTGCGGCGCGAGCTCCACGAAGAACTCGGCATCACGATCGGCGCCGCTCACCCGTGGCAGGTCGAGCTGATGGACTACCCGCACGCACGGGTGCGGCTGCACTTCTGCCGTGTCTATGACTGGAGTGGCGAGTTCGTGATGCGCGAGCGCCAGCAGATGGCCTGGGAGACGCTGCCGGTGCGCAGCGCGCCGGTGCTGGCGGGCACGCTGCCGGTGCTGGGCTGGTTTGCGGCCGAGCGCGGCTTCGAAGGTGCCACGCACTAAACTGTCCAGATGGATTGGCTGGACGACATCAAGTGGGACCGCGACGGCCTGGTGCCCGTGATCGCCCAGGAGCTCGGCAGCAACGACGTGCTGATGTTCGCCTTCATGAATCGTGCCGCGCTCGCCGCCACCGCGGAGCGCGGCGAAGCGGTCTACTGGAGCCGCTCGCGCCAGCGCCTGTGGCACAAGGGCGAAGAGTCCGGCCACACCCAGACCGTGCACGAGATGCGGCTCGATTGCGACAACGACGTGCTGCTGCTTCGGGTGACGCAGAACGGCCAGAGCCCCTCCATCGCCTGCCACACCGGCCGTCACGCGTGTTTCTTCCAGCGCCTGGAACAAGGCCGCTGGCAGGCCGTCGAGCCTGTTCTGAAGGACCCGGCGTCGATCTACAAATGAGCGCCGACGACACCCTCGCGCACCTGGCCGCGGTGATCGAATCACGCCGCGGCGGCGATCCCGACAAGAGCTACGTCGCGCGCCTGTTCGCGAAAGGTGCCGACGCGATGCTCAAGAAGGTCGGCGAGGAGGCGACCGAGGTCGTGATGGCGGCCAAGGATCGCGACGGGCCGAAGCTCGTCGGCGAAGTGGCCGACCTCTGGTTCCACACCATGATCGTGCTCGCGGCACACGGCCTGACGCCGGCCGACGTGCTGGCGGAGTTGCGCCGGCGCGAAGGGATGTCGGGGCTCGACGAGATGGCGTCGCGCAAGGCGGAGCGGCGTGAACAGGAGGGTTCATGAACAACGTGATCGACGCTGCCGGCGGCACGGCCAAGACGCCCGAGCAGCTGGCGAGCCTGAAGAGCGTGACGACGGTGGTCTACGCGCTGCAGGCGCTGAGCTTCATCTGGGGCCTGCCGGCGATCGTCGGCCTGGTCATCAACTACGTCAAACGCGACGACGCCCGCGGCACGGTTTACGAGAGCCACTTCGACTGGCAGATCCGCAGTTTCTGGTGGGGCCTGGTCTGGGCCGTGACGGGCGCCGTGCTGGCGATGGTGATGGTCGGCTTCGTCATCATGTTCGTGGCCTGGGTCTGGATGATCTACCGCGTCGTCAAGGGCTGGCTCAAGCTCTGCGATGGTCAGCCCGTGACCTGACCCACCCGAGCGAACCGTAGCAACGATGTAACCATGAGCAACGACCCGAACTGCATCTTCTGCAAGATCGTCGCCGGCCAGATCCCGTCGAAAAAGGTCTACGAGGACGAGGAACTGTTCGCCTTCCACGACATCAACCCCTGGGCGCCGGTGCATGTGCTGGTGATCCCGCGCCAGCACATCGTCTCGCTCGCCGACGTCGGCCCCGAACACGACGTGTTGCTCGGGCGCATGCTCGGGCTGGCACCCCGCCTGATGCGCGAACTGGGGGTCACGAACGGCTTTCGCACCCTCATCAACACCGGCCGCGACGGCATGCAGGAGGTCCTGCACCTTCACCTGCACGTGATGGGCGGGCCGCGCCCCTGGCTGCGCGGCTGAGGCACCGGGCCGCCATCACCCTGGGGCCTGCCGCCGCAGGCGGCTCCCCCTAGAATCCTCGTTTCCTCTTCAGGAGAATGAACATGGGATCCTTCAGCATCTGGCATTGGCTGATCGTGCTGCTGGTCGTGGTGCTGATCTTCGGCACCAAGAAGCTCAAGAACATGGGTTCCGACCTCGGCAGCGCCGTGAAGGGCTTCAAGGACGGCGTCAAGGGCGGCAGCGAAGGCACTGCCGACGAGCAGGCACCGGCGCAGCAGGTCACGGCCAAGAAGCGCGCGGACGACGGCAACACGGTCGACGTCGAGGCCAAGACCAAGCTCTGAGCAGCGCACGCGAGGCGCTGCGCCGCGCGTCCCGCGACCCACTCCACCGCCCATGATCGACTTCGGATTTGACAAGATCGCGCTCATCGGTGCCGTGGCCCTGATCGTCATCGGCCCCGAGAAACTGCCCAAGGTGGCGCGCACGCTGGGCCACCTGTTCGGCAAGGCGCAGCGTTATGTCGCCGACGTCAAGGCCGAGGTCAACCGCTCGATCGAGCTCGATGAGCTCAAGAAGATGAAGACCGACTTCGAGGACGCTGCGCGCAATGTCGGCCAGACGGTCAAGACCGAGATGAGCGAAGCGACGGCCGCCTTCGATCAGGACTGGGCGACGCTGGCCACACCGGCCGGTGCGGCCGACAGCCCCGCTGACGAAGCGCCGATGCTGCCGCCGCCCACCTACAAGCCACCGAAGAAGAACTGGCGCCTCAAACGCGGCGCCACACCCCAGTGGTACAAGCAGCGGACGGGCATCCGTGCCAGGGCGCAGTCGGGCGCTGCGCGCGTGGCGCGGTTCCGGCCGCCGGGCCTGAAGTCCGTGAGATGAGCGCGCCGGATCCCAAGAAAGACGAGCTCGAAGGCAGCGAAGCGCCGTTTGTCTCGCACCTGGTCGAGTTGCGCGACCGGCTCATCCGATCGATCGTCGCGATCGGGATCGCCTTTGGCGCGCTGGCGCTCTGGCCCGGGCCGGGGGGGCTGTACGACCTGCTCGCTGCGCCGATGGTGGCGCACCTGCCGCAGGGTACGAAGCTCATCGCCACTAACGTAATCTCGCCGATCCTGGTGCCGCTGAAGATCACGCTCATGGCGGCGTTCCTGCTCGCGTTGCCGATCGTGCTCTACCAGGTCTGGGCCTTCGTCGCGCCGGGCTTGTACTCGCACGAGAAGAAGCTCGTACTGCCGCTGGTGATCTCGAGCACGATCCTGTTCCTTGCCGGGGTGGCGTTCTGCTACTTCCTGGTCATCCCGGGCATGTCGAAGTTCATCCAGGCCTTTTCGCCCACCGCAATCACTGCGGCGCCGGACATCGAGCAGTACTTCGGCTTCGTGCTGTCGCTCTTCCTCGTCTTCGGCATCGCCTTCGAGGTGCCGATCGCGGTCATCGTGCTCGCGCGCGTGGGTGTCGTCTCGATCGAGCAGCTGAAGAAGTTTCGCGGCTACTTCGTCGTCGCCTCCTTCATCGTCGCCGCGGTGGTGACACCGCCCGACGTGATCTCCCAGCTCGCGCTGGCGGTGCCGATGTGCATCCTGTACGAGATCGGCATCTGGTCGGCCCAGCTCTTCATCAAGCACACCAAGGCGCCGGCGGACCCCGCCGATCCGGTGGACCCGGCCAAGGACAAGGCCGCAGGTTGAAGCTGGATCAGCGGCGGGGCGCGCCGCCCGCCGGGCGCTGCCCGATCGTGATCGCGAGTTCCAGCGCCTGATCGCGCCGCTGCACCGACAGCGTCGCGCGCGCCTGCGGCTTCAGCGCCGCCACCGCTTTCAGCAGCGCCGCCGTGCTCGCGACCGGCTTGTCATCGATGCGCGTGACGACATCGCCCGGGCGCAGGCCGGCCGCGCTCGCCGGGCCGTCCTGCAGCACGCCGGCGATCAGCACACCCTGCTTGACCGGAAGCTGGAACGACTCGATCAGCTCCGGTGTCAGGTCGCGCGGCTCGACGCCGACCCAGCCGCGGATGACCCTGCCGTCGCGGATCAACGATTCCATGACCTCGCGTGCGAGGTCGACCGGCACGGCGAAGCCGATGCCCAGGCTGCCGCCGCTGCGCGAGTAGATCGCGGTGTTGATGCCGACCAGCGCACCTTGCGCGTCGACGAGCGCACCACCGCTGTTGCCGGGGTTGATCGCGGCATCGGTCTGGATGAAGTTCTCGAAGGTCGACAGGCCGAGCCGGTTGCGGCCGAGCGCACTGACGATGCCCGAGGTCGCGGTCTGGCCGACGTTGAAGGGGTTGCCGATCGCGAGCACCGCGTCGCCGACCTGCACCCGTGCCATGTCGCCCAGCGCCACCACCGGCAGCGCGCCGAGTTCGATCTTGAGCACCGCGAGATCGGTCTCGGTGTCGGCGCCGACGAGCGTGGCGCGGGCCTCGCGGCCGTCGGCCAGCCGGACCTCGATCTCGTCGGCGTCCTCGACGACGTGGTGGTTCGTCAGCAGGTAGCCTTGCGGCGACACGATGACCCCGGAGCCGAGGCCCTCCTGGCGCTCGTTGCCGGGCGTGCGGTCGCCGAAGAAGAAGCGGAAGGCCGGGTCATCGGCATGCGGGTTGCGTGCCGGCGGCTTGCGTGCCGACACGCTGACCACCGCAGGCATCGCCACCCGCGCGGCATCGCTCAAGCCGTAACCAGCGCTGCCGGAGGCGGCACGCGCAGGCGCCGGCGCATCGAAGACGGTCACCGTGCCGGACGTCGAACGCTGCCCGCGCAGCCATTCGGGTTTGAGCGTGGAGAGCACGAACAGCAGCGCAACCGCCACCGTGACCGCCTGCGAGAATATCAACCACGTTCTGCGCATGGCGCGTGCATCCCTCATGGCCCACCGTTCCGACATCGAAAACTACCTTCGCGAACTGCTGTCGGTGGACCTGTTCCGGGATTATGGGCCGAACGGTCTGCAACTCGAGGGCAAGGTCGAGGTGCGCCGTATCGTCTCGGGCGTGACCGCGAGCCTGTCGTTCATCGACGCCGCGATCGACGCGCGCGCCGACGCGGTACTCGTCCACCACGGCCTGTTCTGGCGCGGCCAGGACGGGCGCCTCACTGGCTGGCTTCGCGCGCGCATCGCGCGCCTGATCGCACACGACATCAACCTCTTCGCCTACCACCTGCCGCTCGACGCGCACGCGCAACTCGGCAACAACGCGCAGCTCGGCCTGCGGCTCGGGCTGGTGGCCGACGCGCGTTTTGGCGAGCAGGCGCTGGGTTTCATTGCACCGGCCGCCGGGCTGACAGATGCCGACATGCTTGCCTCGCGGGTAGGTGGTGTGCTGCAGCGCGCGCCGACGTTCGTGCCGGGCGACGGCCGGCCACTGCGCCGCATCGGCTGGTGCACCGGCGGCGCGCAGGGTTACTTCGAGGCCGCGATCACGGCCGGGGCCGACGCCTTCGTGACGGGCGAGATTTCCGAGCCGCAGGCTCATCTGGCGCGTGAAACCGGCGTCGCTTTCCTGGCCTGCGGCCACCACGCGACCGAACGTTTCGGCGCGCCCGCGGTGGCTGCCGATGTCGCGGCACGCTTCGGCCTCGAGCATGTCTTCATCGACGTGCCGAATCCGGCATGACGACGACGCTGTTGATCACGATGGGCGACCCGGCCGGCATCGGTCCGGAGTGTGTTGCACGCGCCTTTTCGCTGGGCCGGGCGCCAGACTGCGTCGTGATTGGCGATGTCGGCGTGATGCGGCGCGCGTCGGCATTGCTGGCGCAGCCGATGGTGGTCGCCCACATCGAAACGCCGCGGGACTTGGGCGCAGTGCCGCCGGGCTGCATCCCGGTGATCGAGCCCGCGGGTCTGCCGCCGGCAATGGACCGGCTGGCCTGGGGACAGGTCGACGCACGTGCCGGTCGCGCTGCGGCGCTGTGCATCGAGCAGGCCGTGCATTGGGTGCAGGCCGGCGCGGCCCGTGCCGTCGTGACCGCGCCGATCCACAAGGAAGCGCTTGCCGCGGCCGGCATCGGGTTCCCGGGTCACACCGAGATGTTGCAGGCGCTAGCCACCCCCGCGGGCGCCGCGCCGCCGCCGGTGCGCATGATGTTGGCCAACGACGAGCTGCGGGTGGTGCTGGTGACGATCCACCTGTCGCTTCGGCGCGCGATCGAAGGAGTCACCTTCGACACGGTGCTGCAGACGCTGCGCATCGCACACAACGCGGCCGGTGCGTGGGGACTCGAGCGGCCGCGCATCGCCGTCGCCGGCCTCAACCCGCACGCGGGCGAAGGGGGTCTCTTTGGTGATGAAGAACTCACCGTCATCGGGCCGGCGCTGAAGGCGGCCTGCGCCGAAGGCATCGACGCGCGTGGCCCCTTTGCCCCGGACACCGTCTTCATGCGGGCACGCGACTCGCCCGGCCACGCCGGCGAGTTCGACCTCGTCGTCGCGATGACCCACGACCACGGGCTGATCCCGGTCAAGTATCTCGGCGTCGAGCGCGGTGTCAACGTGACGCTGGGCCTGCCCTTCGTTCGCACCAGCCCCGACCACGGCACCGCCTTCGACATCGCGGGCCGCGGCGTCGCTGACGCGTCCAGCCTGGTCGCCGCGATCGAGGCCGCGCGGCGCGCGCTGAAGCCTTAAGCCAGCGCCGGGCTGAGGGCTGACAGCTGCCGGCGTGCGCGCGCGGTCGCGCGCTCGAGCAGGTAGGCGCTTTCGAAGGCACGCAGGCGTTTGCTCTCGCACAGGCGCACGAGCATGCGGTGGGTGAGCGAGATCGCCTGCTTGTGGCGCTTGCCGCGTGTAAAGACGAAGAAGGTGCGCCCCGGGCTGACGTGGTTCAGCCGCACCTTCTGCCACTCGCCTTCGAGGTGCATCTGGTAGGCAAAGCCGATCTGCACGTTTTCGGCGAGCGACTCGCCCTGCATCGCCTCGACCGGTTCGGGCGCCGGCAGGCCCTCGATCGCGATGTCGACCTCGGTGATCGGTGTCTCGGCGCCGATGTCGATGTCGACCGTACCGTCCCAGTCGAACGCGGCCTCGTCGACAAGGCCGATGCGCTGCGCTTCCTCGGCCGAGAAGCGGGGCAGCACGGCCTCTTCGGTCAGCACCGGCAGGTCGATGCCGGGCAGCAGGTCGGCTACCTGGGGCACCGGGGTCTCGAATGCGGCGTCGACCTGGCGCGCGAGCAGGTTGAAGTCGAGCGTGCTCAGCCCCTCGCCCCGGAGCGACTGGGCGTGCGCCGGCAGCAGCAGCCCGAAGAAGGTCTTCTTTGCGGTGTCGGGCCAGCCGATCAGGTCCATGCCCTCGTTCAGCTCCTGCATCAGGCGCGGCAACTGGAGCAGGAAGGCCTTGCGCTGGGTCGGCTCGCCCTTGGGCTGCACGCTCATGAAGAGTTCGCGCGCGGCATGGCGCATGCGCTTGACACGCGCGCCATCGGCGGCGTCGACCCGGGCCGCCTTCAGGAGCACCTGGCTCCACATCTGCGACAGGAAATCGCGCACGAACTCGGGTGCCGGCAAGGGCCTGAGCGCCGCGTCGAGCAACTGCGCATAACGCCGCTGGACGCGCAGGTCGCCTTCCTTCTCGGCCAGCAACGCCGGCGCGTCGCCCTTCTCCTTGGCTTCGCGCCGGGCCTGTTCGGCGACGAAGCTTTCGAGCACGAGCAGCTTCTGTTCGTAGACCTCGATCTGGTCGAAGTCGCCGTCGACGATCTCCTGCACCAGCTCGCGCACGAGCTTTAGGAACTCGCGCCCGTCTTCGTCGTCGATGTCCTCGAACGCGCTCGCGAGCGACGCGATGCGGTTGATGAAGCGCCGCACGGGGTGCTTGCGCGACGAGAAGAACGAGGCGTCGCCGAGCGCGGTGCGCAGCACCGGCAGCTGCAGGCGGCCGATCTGGCGCGCCATCTGCGGCGGCACCTTGGGGTCGGACAGGATCTGGTCGAAAAGGCTCCCGATGACGTCGATCACCATGTGATCGAGCGCGCCGTGGGAGACCTGGCGCAGTTCGTCGCGGTGAGCGCGGATCAGGTTCGGCGCCGCCAGGCGCAGGCCGTCTTCGGTGTATTCCTCGAACGCCGCGGTGCCGCTGTCGTAGGGTGCGAGATCGCCGGGTCGCCGGGGAGAGCCGCCACCACCGCCGCCGCCGTCACCGCCGCTGAAGGCGGTCAGGCGCCGCATGAGTGCCATCAGTTCGGCATCGACCCGGCCCATCGGGGCGCCTCGACCCCCGCCGCGCTGGCCCATGCCGCTGCGCTGCGAGTCGCCGAAGGCGCCGAGGCCGGAGCCACGCCCGCCGGTCGTCGGGCCGGGATCGCCGCCGCGCCCGCTGGCCGGGCCGCCTTGGCCCAGTGCGCCGGGGCCGGTGAGGCCGCCGATGCGGCCGTTATCGTGGCCCGATCCTTCGCTGGCGCGGTAGCCCATGCCGGCCGCCTTGAGCCCGGATGCGCTCAGGTCGGCGGCCACGGCCGCGTAGGTCGCCGGCATCGTGGCCGACAGCGTGCGCGCGAACTCGGCCTCTAGCACCTTGCGCACGTCGGCGCGATCGGTCACCGACTCGATGGCCCGGATCACCGCATAACCGACACTTTCCGGTCGCAAGGGGTTGCGGTCCTGATCTGTCCGGGCATGGCCGGCACTGGCGAACAGCGGGCCCATGAAGCCCTCGAGCTCGCGCAGCTCCCATTCGCAACTGTGGCCGACTTCGAGGCCGAAACGCTCGGCGGCGATCTGGACCTCGTGTTCGCGGTCGTCGACGAGGCTCAGCGCGCCCCAGCTGGTGGAGACCGTCGCTCCGCTGCGCGGCCGGAAGTCGCGCCGCAGCCGGTCGTCGAGTGCTTCGTTGAAGGTCAACGCAAAGACCGCCGACTTGCGGTGGAGCTCGAACTGCGCCGCCATGAGCCCGTCGCGCTGGTGCACGTTGCTCGACGACATCGCTGCCAGGCTCAGGCTTTCGACCGTGCGCTCGCACGCCGCGCGCGCGGCCTCCTTGACCCGCTGGGCCGCTGGCGCGATCGACGCTGGTATGGGGTGGGCTTGCTCGGCGCTCATCGGACGGAGTCGGTCCCCGAGTTTGGGGTTCCTCAGGGTGTTATCGGCGCTCGGGCCGCGGGCAGGAGTCTTTTTTTGTCACTTTTTCAGGGAATCGCGGATTTCGCGCAACAGCAGCACGTCTTCGGGAGTGGCCGGGGCCGCCGGCGGCTCGGCGCTCTTGAGGCGGTTGATCTGCTTGACCATCAGGAAAATGATGAAGGCCAGGATCGCGAAGTTGATCGCCACGGTGATGAAGTTGCCGTAGGCAAAGAGGGGTACCCCCAGCTTGGACAGCGCCTCGTAGGTCATCGGCCCCTTGTAGTCGGCCGGCACGTTGCCCAGGATGACGAAGTAGTTGGAGAAATCCAGGCCACCGAAGATGCGGCCGACGATGGGCATCATCAGGTCCTTGACCATCGAGTCGACGATCTTGCCGAACGCCGCGCCGATGATGACGCCGACTGCCAGGTCGACCACGTTACCTTTGAGCGCGAAGGCCTTGAACTCGGAAACGAAACTCATAGCCAGATTCCCTCTTCGTGTTTGGATACCGCCTGCACCGCGGTCGCTTTCGAAGCCGGCGCGGGCGCCCGCACGGTAGGTGCGCAGACCTCGCCCGTCAAGTGCGCTCGCGCCCGAGCGCGCGGCCCGGGGGCGCGTCGAGGCCTCCGCTAGAATATTCGGTGATGCAGACCGTTGAAAATTGTCCAGAGGGTTCCCATGAGTGACGCTGTAGTCGACCCGAGCCGACGCACGTGGATCGCCATCACCTGCGGCGCGGGCGCTGTCGGTGCCGGCGCCGTCGCAGTTCCGTTTGTCAGCACCTTCGCGCCTTCCGAGCGCGCCAAGGCCGCCGGCGCACCGGTGCAGGTCGACATTTCGGCGATCAAGCCGGGCGAGAAACTGACGGTGGAGTGGCGCGGCAAGCCGGTCTGGATCGTGCGCCGAACGCCGGAGCAACTCGCGTCCCTCAAGCCGCTGGATTCGCTGCTCGCGGACCCGCAGTCGCAACGCAAGACCTACCCGATGCCAGCCTACGCCAAGAACGAGTGGCGCTCGATCAAGCCCGAGGTGTTCGTCGGCGTGGGCATCTGCCCGCATCTGGGCTGTTCGCCGAGCGAGAAGTTCGCCACCGGGCCGCAGGCTTCGTTGCCGGACGACTGGGCCGGCGGCTTCTTCTGCCCCTGCCATGGCTCGACCTTCGACATGGCAGGCCGGGTCTACAAGAACAAGCCCTCGCCCGACAACCTGGAAGTGCCGCCACACATGTACGTCTCCGACACCGTGGTGTTGATCGGCGAAGACAACAAGGCCTAGGCGCGATCCCGCGACAGACAAGAATCATCCGAGGTATCCATGGGCGAGTTCAAGGAAGCAGCGGCCGACGCGCCGCTGGCGCAAAAGCTGTTGACGTGGGTCGACAACCGGTTCCCGGCGAGCAAGCTCTACAAGGAGCACCTGTCGGAGTACTACGCGCCGAAGAACTTCAACTTCTGGTACTTCTTCGGCTCGCTGTCGCTGCTGGTGCTGGTGATCCAGATCGTGACCGGCATCTTCCTCGTGATGCACTACAAGCCGGACGCGAACCTTGCGTTTGCCTCGGTCGAATACATCATGCGCGACGTGCCCTGGGGCTGGCTCGTGCGGTACATGCACTCGACGGGCGCGAGCGCGTTTTTCATCGTCGTGTACCTGCACATGTGGCGCGGCATGATCTACGGCAGCTACCGCAAGCCGCGCGAACTGGTCTGGATCTTCGGCTGCGCGATCTTTCTCTCGCTCATGGCCGAGGCCTTCATGGGCTACCTGCTGCCGTGGGGCCAGATGAGCTACTGGGGGGCGCAGGTCATCATCAACCTCTTCGCCGCGATCCCATTCATCGGCCCCGACCTGTCGCTGCTGCTGCGCGGCGACTACGTCGTGGGTGACGCGACGTTGAACCGCTTCTTCAGCCTGCACGTGATCGCGGTGCCGCTGGTGCTGCTCGGGCTCGTCGTGGCCCACATCATCGCGCTGCACGAGGTGGGCTCGAACAACCCCGACGGGGTCGAGATCAAGGCGCGCAAGGACGTCAAGACCGGCCTGCCGCTCGACGGCATTCCCTTCCATCCCTACTACACGGTGCACGACATCGTCGGTGTCAGCGTCTTCCTGATTCTCTTCAGCGCGGTGATCTTCTTTGCGCCCGAGATGGGCGGCTACTTCCTCGAGTACAACAACTTCATACCGGCCGACCCCCTGAAGACGCCGCTGCACATCGCGCCGGTCTGGTACTTCACACCCTACTACTCGATGCTGCGCGCGATCACCGACCCGATGATCAACGTCTTCGTCGGTGTCGTCGCGGTGGCCGCGGTACTGGCCGTGCTCAAGGGCGGGCTGTCGACGCTGTGGAAGGTCGCGGTGCTCGTCGGCGCGCTCGTCGTCGTCGCCGCGCTGAAGACCTTCGATGCCAAGTTCTGGGGCGTCGTCGTGATGGGCGGCGCGGTCGTGATCCTCTTTGCCTTGCCCTGGCTCGACCGCAGCCCTGTCAAGTCGATCCGCTTCCGCCCGACCTGGCACAAGTACCTGTATGGCGTGTTCGTTGTCAATTTCCTGGTCCTGGGCTACCTCGGGATCAAGCCGCCGTCCGACATCGGCACCCTGGTCTCGCAGGCCGGCACCCTGTTCTACTTCGGCTTCTTCCTGCTCATGCCGTGGTGGAGCCGGATCGGCGAATTCAAGGCCGTGCCCGACCGCGTGAACTTCCAGGCGCATTGAAGCCATGTCGAGCCATCCCAGCATGATGAAAAAACTCTTCTTGGTGTTTGCCGCCGTCTTGTGCTTGGGCACCACCGGGGCGCGGGCGGCAGGCGACGGCGTCGCTTGGGACAAGTTCCCGACCGAGCGGGTGACCGATCTTGCAGCGCTGCAGAACGGCGCGAAGCTCTTCGTCAACTACTGCCTCAACTGCCACAGCGCGTCGTACATGCGCTACAACCGCCTGCGTGACATCGGGCTGAGCGACGATCAGATCAAGGCGAACCTCGTCTTCACCGACGCCAAGGTCGGCGATCCGATGCAGATCGCGCTCGACCCCAAGCAGGCCAAGGAGTGGTTCGGCGGCGTGCCGCCCGACCTGAGCGTGATCGCACGCTCGCGCTCCGACGGTGCCAAGGGCAGCGGTGCCGACTACCTCTACACCTACCTGCGCAGCTACTACCGCGACAGCAGCAAGGCCACGGGCTGGAACAATGCGGCGTTCCCCAACGTCGGCATGCCCCACGTGCTGTGGCAGTTGCAGGGCGAGCAGAAGGCGGTCTTCGCCGACGTGCCCGACGCGCACGACGCGGCCAAGGTGACGCACGTACTCAAGGGCTTCGAGCCCCTCACCGCCGGCACGATGTCGGGCGCGCAGTACAACGAGGCCGTGGCCGACCTGGTGGCCTACATGCAGTGGATGTCCGAGCCAGTGCAGAACGAGCGCATGCGCCTCGGTGTCTGGGTCCTGCTGTTCCTGTTCATCTTCACCGTCATCGCGTGGCGCCTGAACGCCTCGTACTGGAAAGACGTGAAGTAACCTTGCCCGGCCCGCGCTGCGCCGGGCCGATGGGTGCGGTGGGGGTTCTCGGGCCGCCACGGCGACACCTGCTTTTTGTTCTGAGGGCCCCGAGGCCCACTGTTGACTGGAACCCCCTGCCATGATGGTCCTCTATTCCGGAACCACCTGTCCCTACTCGCACCGCTGCCGCTTCGTGCTGTTCGAAAAGGGCATGGACTTCGAGATCCGCGACGTCGATCTCTTCGCCAAGCCGGAAGACATCGCGCTGATGAACCCCTACAACGAGGTCCCGATCCTGGTCGAGCGCGACCTGATCCTGTACGAGTCGCACATCATCAACGAGTACATCGACGAGCGCTTCCCGCACCCGCAGCTGATGCCCGGCGACCCGGTGGCACGTGCACGGGTGCGCCTGTTCCTGTTCAACTTCGAGAAGGAGTTGTTTGCGCACGTGAACCTGCTCGAAGGCCGGGGCGTCAAGGCCACCGAGCGCCAGCTCGAGAAGGGGCGCGACCAGATCCGCGACCGGCTGACGCAGCTGGCGCCGATCTTCCTGAAGAACAAGTACATGCTCGGCGACGACTTCTCGATGCTGGACGTGGCGATCGCCCCGCTGCTGTGGCGCCTGGATTACTACGGCATCGAGTTGTCGAAGAACGCCGCGCCGCTGCTGAAGTACGCCGAGCGCATCTTCTCGCGCCCGGCCTACATCGAGGCGCTGACGCCGTCAGAGAAGGTGATGCGCAAGTAGGTGACTGCCACCGGACCATGACGACACCGCTGTCACCCGAATCGCAGGGCACCTCGACCCGGCCCTACCTGATCCGCGCGCTGCACGACTGGTGCACCGACAACGGCTTCACGCCCTACGTCGCCGTCTACGTCGACAGCAGCGTGCGCGTGCCGATGGAGTACGTGAAGAACAACGAGATCGTGCTCAACGTCGGTTTCGAGGCCACGAGCGGCCTCAAGCTCGGCAACGATTTCATCGAGTTCAAGGCCCGCTTCGGCGGCGTCGGGCGCGAGATCATGGTCCCGATCGACCGCGTCGTGGCGATCTACGCACGCGAGAACGGGCAGGGCATGGCTTTCCCGATGCCGTCGGAGTCGTCCGCTGGTGCGCCCGGCTCGGGGCGCGCAGCCCCGACGGCGCCTGCCGACGGGCTGCCGGCGGCAGCGCCGGTGCTGCACCTGGCCCGCACCGACCAGCGCACGGCCGACAGTGCGAACCCGCCCGACGAAGACCCTTCGACGCCCCCCCCTGCGGGCGGACGCCCGTCGCTCAAGCGCATCAAGTAGGCGGCATCCCTACAATCCCGGGCTGCGCCGACTTAGCTCAGCTGGTAGAGCATCCGCCTTGTAAGCGGGAGGTCATCCGTTCGATTCGGATAGTCGGCACCACTCGTTGACCCGCCAGGCGGCCGCGCTGCCCCGTCCACGCGCCCCGGTCCCTGGCCCTTGGCACACGAAGAGGGCACATCCGATGCAGATCCTGATCACCGACAGCAGTTCGGCGAGAACCCGATCTTTCCAGTTCGAGCGCTGGCAAGTGGCGGCGGCGGCGATGGCTGTCGCCTGCCTGCTCATGCTGTGCTCGGGCACCGTCTACCACTTCTTCTTCCTCAAGGCTGCGCGTGAAGGCTGGCCCGTGGTGAGCCCGGTCGTGCGCCTCGTGGTGCGCGACGAGGTCGCACAGCGCGACCGATTCATGCGCGAGAACCTCGACGCCATTGCGCAGAAGGTGGGCGAGACGCAGGCCAAGCTGGTCAAGCTCGAAGCGGTCGGCGAACGGGTGGTGGGCCTGGCCGGCGTCAAGCCGTCGGAGCTGAGCCCGCTGCAGCGTCCGGCCGCGGGCGGCGGCAAGGGCGGTGTCTACGTGCCGCTGTCGAGCCCGTCGCTGGAGCAACTGCAGCGTACGGTGACCGGCCTGGACGAAGCGGCCGACCAGACCGGCGACATCTTCACCCTCGTCGAGTCGCGCCTCCTCGAAAGCCGCCTGCGTGCGTTGATGATCCCCAACTCGGCGCCGGTCGTCGCGCTGGTCGGCTCGGGCTTCGGCTTCCGCAGCGACCCGATGACCGGCCGCCCGGCCTTGCACACAGGGCTCGACTTCGCGGCCGAGACCGGTACCGCGATCCACGCCGCTGCGGGGGGCGTCGTGGTGTCGACCAACTACCACCCGCAGTACGGGCAACTGGTCGAAATCGATCACGGCAACGGGCTGATGACGCGTTATGCCCACTGTTCGAAGATCCTGGTGCGGGCAGGTGACATCGTCAGGCGCGGGCAACTCGTCGCGAGTGTGGGAAACACCGGCCGCTCGACCGGGCCGCACCTGCACTTCGAGGTCCTTGTCGAAGGGGTTCCGCAAGACCCGGCGCGCTTTCTCGCCGCGTCCGCGTCCCTTGCCGCTGCCGGCGCGAAGGTTGCACGCTCGCGCTGACCGACGGCTCGGCCGCGCGGCGGCGCCGGTGTTAAAGTGAAGGGCTTTGCCCTTGGCCAGCCCTTGTGCTCGTGCCGAGCGGCGCCATCTTCGGGCTAACGACCCCCTCGGCCCCGTGCGTTGCGACGCGCAAGGGCCCGGATCACCACACGAGTCACGCTGCATGTTGCCCAATTTCCTGACCCAGATGTTCGGCAGCCGGAACGAGCGTCTGCTGAAGACCTACCGGCGTGTCGTGCAACAGATCAATGCGCTCGAACCCCAGTTCGAGAAGCTCGACGACGCCCAGCTGCGCGCCAAGACCGACGAGTTCCGCCAGCGCCTCAGCGCGGGCGAGACCACGGACCAGCTTTTGCCGGACGCCTTTGCCGTGGTGCGCGAAGCCGGCAAACGGGCGCTCAAGATGCGCCACTTCGACGTCCAGCTCGTCGGCGGCATGGTGCTGCACGACGGCAAGATCGCCGAACTGGGCACCGGGGAAGGCAAGACGCTCGCGGCCACGTTGCCCGTCTATCTGAACGCCCTAAGCGGCAAGGGTGTTCACGTCGTGACCGTCAACGACTACCTGGCGCGGCGCGACGCCGAGTGGATGGGGCGCCTGTATAACTTCCTCGGCCTCACGGTGGGTGTCAACGTGCCCGGCATGCAGCGCGAAGAGAAGCAGGCCGCCTTCGCCGCCGACGTCACCTACGGCACCAACAACGAGTTCGGCTTCGACTACCTGCGCGACAACATGGTCTACGAAGTCGCCGACCGCGTGATGTCGCGCGGCCAGCACTACGCCATCGTCGACGAGGTCGATTCGATCCTGATCGACGAGGCGCGCACGCCGCTCATCATCAGCGGCCAGGCCGAAGACCACACCGAGCTCTACGTCAGGATCGACGCCGTCGTGCCGCAGCTGAAGAAGCAGATCGGCGAGGCTGACCCACGTACTGGTGAAGGTGTCATAGAAGCGGGTGACTTCACCCTCGACGAGAAGCAGCACCAGGTCTTCTTGACCGAACAAGGGCATGAAAACGCCGAGAAGCTGCTCGGCGCCGCGGGTTTGCTGGTCGAAGGCGCGAGCCTCTACGACCCGGCCAACATCACGCTCATGCACCATGTGTACGCCGCTTTGCGCGCGCGCCACCTGTACAACCGCGACCAGCACTACGTGGTGCAGAACGGCGAAGTCATCATCGTCGACGAGTTCACCGGGCGTTTGATGACCGGCCGGCGCTGGAGCGACGGGCTGCACCAGGCGGTCGAAGCCAAGGAGCGGGTGCAGATCCAGAGCGAAAACCAGACCCTCGCGTCGGTGACGTTCCAGAACTACTTCCGCCTCTACAGCAAGCTTGCCGGCATGACCGGCACCGCCGACACCGAGGCTTATGAGTTCCAGGAGATCTATGGCCTGGAAACCGTGGTCATCCCGCCGAACAAGCCGACGATGCGCAAGGATGAGCTCGACCTCATCTACAAGACCGCAAAGGAAAAGTACGACGCCGTCACCGCCGACATCCGCGAGTGCCACGAGCGGGGCCAGCCGGTGCTGGTGGGCACGACCTCGATCGAGAACTCCGAACTGATCTCGGGTCTGCTCGAAAAGGCGAAGCTGCCGCACCAGGTGCTGAACGCCAAGCAGCACGCCAAGGAGGCCGAGATCGTGGCCCAGGCCGGGCGGCCCAAGATGATCACGATCGCGACCAACATGGCCGGCCGCGGCACCGATATCGTGCTCGGTGGCAACGTCGAGAAGCAGGTCCAGTTCGTCGATGCCGACCCCGCTCTGCCCGAGGCCGAGAAGGCCGCGCGGGCGCAGCAGCTGCACGGCGAGTGGCAAGGCCTGCACGAGCAGGTGGTGGCGCTGGGCGGGCTGCGCATCATCGCGACCGAACGCCACGAAAGCCGGCGCATCGACAACCAGCTGCGCGGCCGCTCGGGCCGCCAGGGGGACCCCGGCGCGAGCCGCTTCTACCTGAGCCTGGACGACCCGCTTATGCGCATCTTCGCGGGCGACCGCGTGCGCGCGATCATGGATCGCCTGAAGATGCCCGAGGGCGAGGCGATCGAGGCCGGCATCGTCAGCCGCAGCATCGAAGGCGCGCAGCGCAAGGTCGAGGCGCGCAACTTCGACGTGCGCAAGCAACTGCTCGAATACGACGACGTCAGCAACGATCAGCGCAAGGTCATCTATCAGCAGCGCAACGAGATCCTCGAAGCGGCGTCACTGGACGAACAGATCACCAACCTGCGCCGCAGCGCGATGGCCGACGTGGTGCGCACCTTCGTACCGGCCGAAAGTGTCGAGGAGCAGTGGGAACTGGATGCGCTGCAGAAGGTGCTGAAGGAAGAGTGGCAGCTCGATGTCGACCTGAAGGTGCTGGTCAGCGACAGCGACACGCTCAGCGACGACGACATCGTCGAGAAGGTGGTCGCCGCGGCCGATGCCGTGTTTGCCCAGAAGCTCGCGGTCGTGGGCGCCGAGCAGTTCACGCCGTTCATGCGCATGGTGCTGCTGCAGTCGATCGATTCGCACTGGCGCGAGCACCTGGCGGCGCTCGACTACCTGCGTCAGGGCATCCACTTGCGCGGTTATGCGCAGAAGAACCCGAAGCAGGAATACAAGCGCGAGGCCTTCGAGCTCTTTGCCAAGTTGCTCGACGTGGTCAAGCTCGACGTCACGCGCGTGCTGATGACGGTCCGGGTGCAGACGCAGGAGCAGGTGGCGCAGGCGGCCGAGGCGATCGAAGCGAGTGCGAGCCAGGTGGGCAACGTCACCTACACCCACCCGAACGAAGACGGCAGCGTCTCGCAAGAGGCCGACCCCGCCACGTTGGCACAAGCGGTGTCGAAGGTCGGGCGCAACGATCCCTGCCCCTGCGGCAGCGGCAAGAAGTACAAGCAGTGCCACGGCCGCCTGGCCTGAGTCCGAGGCTCGATCGCGGATGGACCGCCAGCGGCTGATCGAAGCCCCGCGGCGGTTGCAAAGCGAGCGCCTGGTGCTGGAATGCCCGCATGCCGGGCATGCGGCGGCGGTGGTCGAGAGCCTGAACCGCTCGCTGCCCGGGCTGCGTTTCATCACCTGGGGCCAGCAGGCGCGCGATGCTGCCTGGGCCGAGCGTTTCTGCCTGCGTGACCGCCAGTTCGTCGACGAAGGCGACTGCCTGGTCTTCAACGCCTTTCTCGCCGAGACAGGTGCCTTTGTCGGCCGCATCGACTTGCACAGCTTCGACTTCGAGGCCCCGCGCTGCGAGATCGGCTACGTCGGCGACAGCCTGCACCAGGGGCGCGGCCTGATGCGCGAAGCGGCGCTCGCCGTCATGCATGCCGGCTTCGAGCTCGGCCTCGCGCGCATCCACGCCCTCAGCGATGCGCGCAACCTGCGCGCGCTGCATTTCGCACTTTCGCTTGGCATGCTTCGTGAGGGTGTGCTGCACGCCTACGAGCGCGACCCGCAGGGGGCCTTGTGCGACATGGTCATGTTCGCCGCCTGCAATCCGGCGGCCGTCTGACGATCACCGCAGCGGGCTCGAGCCGGTTCGCTGCAACTGGCAGGCGCGGCCGGCGGCGACGGGCGCACACCACGCACCGGGGTCGATGGTCAAGGCGCAGTTCGACACGCGCCCACCGCGTACCACCGTCTCCAGCCGGCTCGCGTTGTAGGTGGCGGCAGCCGCTTCGAGCTGCCGGCCATCGCTGCGCTCGGTCGACCAGGCGAGGTAGGCCTCGGGCCCGCCGCAGGCCTTGGCACCCACGGCGATCGTGGCGCAATGCGCATCCGTGCTGCACGCCGCGTCGCCGATGAGTGCGCGAACCGCGGCCAATGGATCCGCGGCCGCGTAGGCCGTGTTGTCAGCGCTGGTGCACCCCACCAACAGCCATAGCGCAGCGCAACCGACGATGCAGTGAGATCGGCGGATTTTCTCGGTTGCAGGCATGCGTCGCATCTTGCCATCGTGCCGCAGGGTCCTGGCCCCGACTTCCTACAATCGACGCCCCACGCCGACCGGAAAACCACCATGCCCGTAAATCTGCAAACGCCCGACCCAGCCGCACTGCACCCCGTCGCGGGCGTGCGCATCGGCGTTGCGATGGCAGGGATCCGCAAGCCCGGGCGCAAGGACCTGGTCGTGTTCGCGCTCGAGCCCGGCGCTGCGGTGGGCGCCGTCTTCACGCAGAACCGCTTCTGCGCTGCGCCGGTGCAACTGTGCCGCGAGCACCTGGCGGCGGGCGGCGACATCCGCGCCTTGCTCGTCAACACCGGCAACGCCAATGCCGGCACCGGCGCCGACGGCCTGGCCCGTGCCCGCCAGAGTTGCGCCGCGCTCGCGACGCAATTGGGCCTCGCACCGCAGCAGGTGCTGCCCTTTTCCACCGGTGTGATCATGGAGACGCTGCCGGTCGAGCGTGTCGTGGCCGGCCTGCCGGCGGCGCTCGCCGACTTGGCGCCCGGCCACTGGAGCCGCGCCGCCGAAGGCATCATGACCACCGACACGCTGCCCAAGGCGGCGTCGCGCCGGCGGCAGATCGGCGGCCATTCGGTCAGCGTGACCGGGATCGCCAAAGGCGCCGGCATGATCCGGCCCAACATGGCCACGATGCTGGGTTTCATGGCCACCGACGCCGTGATCGCCCCCGGCCTGCTGGCCGAACTGACACGCGCGGCGGCCGACGAGAGCTTCAACCGGATCACGATCGACGGCGACACCTCGACCAACGACTCCTTCATCCTTGTCGCCACCCAACGTGCCGGGCATGCGCCGATCACGTCGCTCGCATCGCCCGAAGGCGCGGCGTTGCAGGAGGCCGTGTTCGACGTGGCACGCGAGCTCGCGCAGGCCATCGTGCGCGACGGCGAAGGGGCGACGAAGTTCATCACCGTGCAGGTGCAGGGCGGGCGCGACGAGGCCGAATGCCGGCGCGTGGCCTACGCCATCGCGCACTCGCCGCTCGTCAAGACCGCCTTCTTCGCGAGCGACCCGAACCTCGGCCGCATCCTCGCTGCCGTCGGCTACGCCGGGATCGACGACCTCGATCAGTCGCTGATCGACCTCCACCTCGACGACGTGCATGTGGCGCACCAGGGAGGCCGCCACCCGGCGTACCAGGAAGCCGATGGCCAGCGTGTCATGAAGCAGGCCGAGATCACGGTGCGTGTGAACCTGCACCGCGGTGCCGCGCAGAGCAGCGTGTGGACCTGCGACCTGTCGCACGATTACGTCAGCATCAACGCCGACTACCGCAGCTGACGGCCAGACGCCTGCAGCACCAGGGCTGGAACCGGCCCGCACGGCCGTTGGCCTCGCGAAGGCCGGCGGCGACGGAGACGACAAGAAGATGAACGAGACACCGCTCTGGTTGCAGCGGCTGCACGAGCGCTTGGCGCTGCCGGCGCACGACCTGCTGCGCGACGCCACCTACCGCCGCCTGTTCACGTCGATCCTGATCAGCACGCTCGGCGGGCAGGTCAGCATGTTGGCGCTGCCGCTGACGGCGGCGGTCCTCCTGCACGCCACACCCACGCAGATGGGCCTGCTCACCGCCGCGGAGCTGCTGCCCTTCGTCGTGCTTTCGCTGCCGGTGGGTGTGTGGCTTGACCGTGTGCGCAAGCTGCCTGTCTACATCGCGGGCGAGTCGGTGCTGGTCGTGGCGCTGGCGAGCGTGCCGCTGGCGTGGTGGCTCGGTTGGCTCGACATGCGCTGGCTGTATGCGGTCGGCTTCGTGCTCGGCGGCGTCAATGTCGTGGCCGGGGCGGCGGCGCAGATCGTCTTGACCCAAGTGGTTCCGCGCGAGCGGCTCGTCGAAGCGCACGCGAAGAACGCGCTCGCCAGCTCGGGCGCCGAAGTTGTGGGCCCCGCATTGGCCGGCGTGCTGATCAAGGCCGTCGGCGCACCGGTGGCGCTGCTGGTCGACGCCGCGATGTTGCTGTTGTCGGTGGCGGTGTTGCGCGGGCTTCGAGTCCACGAGCGTCTGGTGGTGTCAGCCGGTGCCCGCTTCTGGCCCGAGTTGAGAGCGGGCGTGCGCTTTGTGCGCGGCACGCCGTTGCTCGTGGCCTTGGCCGTCACCATGGGGCTTTGGCAGATGTGCCATCACGCTGCGGTGGTGGTGCAGATCCTTTTTGCCACCCGGACGCTGGGCCTGAGCGAATCGGACGTCGGCCTGAGCTTTGTCGGCATGGGCGTGGGCACGGTCACGGCCAGCGTGTTCGGTCGGCGCCTGTCGGCGCGTTTCGGCCCCGGCCCTTGCCTGGTGCTCGGGTTGGCCGTCAGCGGCGTCGGTTGGCTCGCGTGCAGCCTGGCGCCGACGAATGCCTTCGGCGTCTTCGTCTTTGCGCTGATGCTGCTGTGTTTCGGCTTCGGTGCCGTGCTGCTCTTCATCAACTTCCTGGCCTTGCGCCAGGCGGCGACACCCGCACCCTTGCTCGGCCGCATGACGAGCACGATGCGTTGGCTGATCCTGCTGCCAGCCGGACCGGGTGCGCTGCTCGGCGGCTGGCTCGGCGAGCACGCCGGTCTGCGTGCGTCGCTGGCGTTTGCCGGTGTCGGTGCGCTGGTGCTCGCGGCAGTGGCGTGGCGACACGCCTTGTTGCGCAACCTGCTCGAGTTGCCGGTCCCCGCCGAGGCGGCTTGACCGAGCCCGCGGGACTTAATCGACGATGCTGGATTCGTGCGCGGAGAATCGCTCGACGCCGTCGGTAATGATGCCGTCGACCCCCAGCGCGCGCAGCCAGGCCGCCGGCGCGGCGTCGTTCACGGTGTAGACCAGCGCACGCATTCCGGCACCGTGGAGTTGACTCAGCACCTCGGCGCTCATCACGTTGTAGTTCGTGACCACGGCGACGCAGCCGAGTGTTCGTGCCGCTTCGAACCAGCCGCTGCGCAGCGTGTCGAGCAGCAGTGCGCGGGGCAGGGCGGGTGCGCTGTCGCGCGCGCCGGCCAGCGACTCAGTCTGGAAAGAACTCAGCAGCGGGGGTGGTGATGCGCTAACGCCCGCCCACAGCCGCGCCGCTTCGCGCGCCACCACCGCGCCCGTCTGGTGTTCCTGCCCCGGCGTGGGTTTGATCTCGATGTTGAGTGCGAAGCCGTTTCGGATCACATAAGCCGCGACCGCGGCCAGGCTCGGGATCGGCTCGCCAGCGTAGTTGCGGCTGTGCCAGCTGCCGGCGTCGGTGCGTGCCAGTTCGGCCCATGTGAGCTCGCCCGCGACCCCGTGCCCCACCGTCGTCCGCTCCAGCGTGGTGTCGTGGAGCAGGAAGGGCACGCCGTCGGCGCTCAGCTTGGCGTCGCACTCGAAGGCGCGGTAGCCGTGGCGGGCCCCCTCGCGGAAGGCGGCCAGCGTGTTTTCGGGCGCCAGCTTGCCCGCGCCGCGGTGGGCGATCCAGAGCGGGTAGGGCCAGGCCGTGTCCGGCGGGCCGGGGGCGGTCATGAGACGCGTCGGCCCTCGGTGTCGAACCAGTGCAGTTGGCGTGGTTCGACGTGCAGGCGGATCGTTTCACCGACCTTGGGCGGCACGAGCGTGCCCTCGATGCGCAGCGTGAACTGCTCGCTGCCCAGGCGGCCGTAGACCAGTCGCTCGGCGCCGAGCATCTCGAGCAGTTCGACCTTCAGCGGCCAGGCGCCGTTGGCGTCGATGACGGCATGCTCGGGCCGGGCGCCGAGTGTCAACGCACCGGCACGTGGCGCCGCCACCGGCAGCATCAAGGTCTGGCCGCCGACTTCGAAACGCGAGCCGTTGGCGCTGCCGGCGAGCAGGTTCATCGGCGGCGAGCCGATGAAGCCCGCGACAAAGGTGCTTGCGGGCTGGCCGTAGACCTGCTCGGGCGTGCCGATCTGCTCGATGCGCCCGCCGTTCATCACGATCATGCGCTGCGCCAGCGTCATCGCCTCGACCTGATCGTGGGTGACGAACATCGAGGTCACGCCGAGTTCGGTGTGCAGCTTCTGGATCTCGAGCCGGGTCTGCGCGCGCAGCTTGGCGTCGAGGTTGGACAGCGGCTCGTCGAACAAGAACACCGCGGGCTGGCGCACGATGGCGCGGCCCATCGCGACACGCTGGCGCTGACCGCCCGACAGCTCGCGTGGCTTGCGTTCGAGGTAGGGTGCGAGTTGCAGGATCGCCGCCGCCTTGTCGACACGGGTCTTGATCTCGGCCACCGGCACCTTGGCGATCTTCAGGCCGTAGGCCATGTTGTCGAACACGCTCATGTGCGGGTAGAGGGCGTAGTTCTGGAACACCATCGCGATGTCGCGCTCGCTCGGCTCGACGTTGTTCACCACGCGCCCGGATATGGCGATATCGCCTTCGGAGATTTCCTCCAGCCCTGCCACCATGCGCAGCAGCGTGCTCTTGCCGCAGCCTGAGGGGCCGACGACGACGATGAACTCGCCGTCGACGATCTCGGCGCTGACGCCGTGGATCACCTGGTTCGCCTTCGGCCCGTTGCCGTAGCGCTTGACCACATTGCGAATGCTGATCGCCCCCATCCCGTACCCTTATTTTTCGGTATCGACCAGGCCCTTGATGAACCAGCGCTGCATCAGCAGTACCACCAGCGCGGGTGGCAGCATCGCCAGCATCGCGGTGGCCATCACGGCGCCCCATTCGGTTTGTGCGTCGCCGCCGGAGATCATGCGTTTGATGCCGATCACCACCGGGTACATGTCCTCGCTCGTGGTCGCGAGCAAGGGCCAGAGGTACTGGTTCCAGCCGTAGATGAACTGGATCACGAAGAGCGCCGCGATGCTGGTGCGCGACAGCGGCACCAGCACGTCCCAGAAGAATCGCAGCGGGCCCGCGCCGTCCATGCGCGAGGCCTCGGTCAGCTCCTCGGGCACGGTGAGGAAGAACTGGCGGAAGAGGAAGGTGGCCGTGGCCGACGCGATCAGCGGCACCGTCAGGCCGGCGTAGGTGTTCAACATCCCGAGGTCGGACACCACTTTGTAGGTCGGCGCGATGCGCACCTCCACCGGCAGCATCAGCGTCACGAAGATCGCCCAGAAGAAGAACATCCGGAACGGGAAGCGGAAGTAGACGATGGCAAAGGCCGACAGCAGCGAGATCGCGATCTTGCCGATCGCGATCACCAGCGCGGTGACCAGGCTCACGGTCATCATGCGGCCGACCGATGCCTTGGAGCCGCCGCCTTCCTGTGTGCCGCCGAGCACGGCGGTGTAGTTCTCGATCATGTGCGAGCCGGGCCAGAGCGGCATCGGCGGGTGGATGATGGCGTCGTTGGCGTGGGTCGACGCGACGAAGGTGATGTAGACCGGCAGCGCGATGATCAGCACGCCCAGGATCAGCACCACGTGCGCGAGGATGTCCAGTACGGGGCGACGCTCGACCATCAGTAGTTCACTTTCTTCTCGACGAAGCGGAACTGGATCACTGTGAAGATCACGACGATGAACATCAGCACCACCGACTGCGCCGCCGACGCGCCCAGGTCCATCGCCTTGAAGGCGTCGTAATAGAGCTTGTAGACCAGGATCGCGGTGTCCTTGCCCGGCCCGCCCGAGGTGGCGGCGTCGACGATCGCGAAGGTATACAGGAAGACATAGACGACGTTGATCACGAGCAGGAAGAAGGTCGTCGGCGACAGCAGCGGGAACTGGATCGTCCAGAAGCGCCGCCACGGCGTGGCACCGTCGATCGCCGCGGCTTCGATCAGCGACTTCGGGATCGACTGCAGGCCGGCGAGGAAGAAGAGAAAGTTGTAGGCGATGTGGTTCCAGACCGCGGCCATCACGATGAGCGCCATCGCGTGGTTGCCGTTGAGCAGGTGGTTCCACTCGAAACCGTGCTCGCGCAGCACATAGGACACGATACCGACACTGGGGGCGAACATGAAGAGCCACAACACGCCCGCGACCGCGGGCGCGACGGCATACGGCCATATCAGGAGCGTGCGGTAGAAGGCGGAGCCCTTGACGACACGGTCGGCAAACACCGCCAGCATCAGCGACAGCGACAGTCCGAGCGCCGTAACCAAGACCGAGAACACCGCGGTGGTGGAGAACGACGCGAGGTAGGTCTCGTCGTTCCAGAGGTTGCGGAAGTTGTCGAGCCCGACCCACTCGACAGAGGTGCCGAAAGCGTCGGACTGCTGCAACGATTGCACCAGCGCCTGGCCGGCCGGCCAGAAGAAGAAGATGGCGATCACGATCACCTGGGGCGCGAGCAACGCCCAAGGCAGCCAGGGGGACCGGAAGGTGACGCGTTTTTCTGCAGCCAAGAGTTCGCCGATTCCGCTAGACCCTCCGCGCACGGCGCGGAGGGTTGGGGAGAGGTGCCGTCACTGCGACCGCAAGGCGAGCAGGGGCTTCAGTTCTTGTTGGCCTTCTCGAATCGTTCGAGCAACTCGTTGCCGCGCGCGACCACCGAATCCAGCCCTTCTTTTGCCGACTTCTTGCCGCTCCAGACGTTCTCGAGCTCTTCGTCCTCGATCGTGCGGATCTGCACGTAGTTGCCCAGGCGGATGCCGCGCGACTTGTCGGTCACCTTGCGCACCATCTGCGTCGGTGCGACGTCGGTGCCCGGGTTCTCCTTGTAGAAGCCAGACTTCTCCGTGAGTGCAAACGCGGCGTTGGTGATCGGCAGGTAGCCGGTGCGCTTGTGGCTCGCCGACTGCACTTCGGGGCTCGACAGGTAGTTGAAGAAGGTCGCGATGCCTTTGTACTCGGCCGGCTTCTTGCCCGACATGACCCACAGGCTGGCGCCGCCGATGACGGTGTTCTGCGGCGCGCCGGCGACGTCGGGGTAGTAGGGCAGCGGGGCGAGCGTGAAGTCGAACTTGGCGTTTTTCTTCACGTTGCCGTAGAAACCGGATGACGTGGTGATCATGGCGCATTCGCCCGAGGCGAAGCTGGCTTCCGGTGTGTTGCCACGGCCCTTGTAGATGAACAGGCCCTGCTTAGCCATGTTGGCCAGGTTGTCGATGTGGCGCACGTGCAGCGGCGAGTTGAGGACCAGCCGCGCGTCCATGCCCTTCAAGCCGTTGCCCTTGGTCGCCATCTCGACGTTGTGCCAGGTCGAGAAGCTCTCGAGCTGGGTCCAGCCCTGCCACGCGATCGTGAGCGGGCACTTGTGGCCGCTCGCCTTCAACTTGGCCGCGGCCAAGGCGACTTCAGGCCAGGTGCCGGGCGGCTTGCTGGTATCGATGCCGGCAGCCTTGAAGGCGTCCTTGTTGATGTAGAACACCGTCGTCGAGCTGTTGAGCGGGAAGCTCAGCATCTGGCCACTTGGCGCCGTGTAGTAGCCGGCCACGGCCGGGATGTAGGCGGACGGGTCGAACTTGAAGCCGGCGTCCGTCATCACCTTCCCCACCGGCACGGTGACACCCTTGCTCGCCATCATGGTCGCGGTGCCGACCTCGAACACCTGCAGGATGTGCGGCGCCTGGCCGGCGCGGAAGGCGGCCACCGCGGCGGTGAACGACACGTCGTAGGAGCCCTTGTAGGTGGGCACGATCTTGTAGTCCTTCTGGCTCGCGTTGAAGTCCTTTGCGAGGTCATTGACCCACTCGTTGTTGACCGCGGTCATCGAGTGCCACCATTGGATTTCAATCTGCGCCTGGGCGGGCAGCGCCATCAGGGTAGACAGGGTCGCTGCGGCGAGCAGCGCGTGTTTGATTTTCATGAAATCTCCGTGAAACTTAGTGACTGGAATCGGGCAGTTTGATGCCGCTAGATGACAGCCGCGTTTCTGTCACGGATGGCCTGTCCAGGGCAACGGGGATTACCCGCCGCAGCGCAGCAAAGGTGTCGCTTTGCTGCGCTGCGGTACGATTCGACCTCAAGTGCTTCCGCGGCCGCGCCACGGTGCCCGTCCGGACTTCATGAACGCACCCCTATCCCTGCACGCCAGCGCCGCGTTGGCCCCGGTCGACGACAGCGCGCCGCGGCTGCGCGAGATCCCGTACAACTACACCTCGTTCTCCGACCGCGAGATCGTGCTGCGCCTGCTCGGTGCGCGCGCCTGGGAGTTGCTGCTGCTGTTGCGCGGCGAACGCCGCACCGGCCGCTCGGCGCGCATGTTGTACGAGGTGCTGGGTGACATCTGGGTCGTCCAGCGCAACCCCTACCTCGAAGACGACCTGCTCGACAACCCGAAGCGGCGCGCACTGCTGATCGAAGCGCTGCAGCACCGCCTGGGAGAAGTCGAGCGCCGGCGCACGCCGCAGGCCGACCCTCAGCGCGATGCGCTGGTGACCGAACTGCTGCTCGCCGCGCGCGGCGCTGTCGACCGCTTCGGCGCTCACTTCCGCGAGGTCTGGGACCTGCGCAAGCTGGCGCGGCGCGTGCTCGGACGCCACACGGCCAAGGACAACCTCAAGTTCGACGGCCTGAGCCGCGTCTCGCATGTGACCGACGCGACCGACTGGCGGGTCGAATACCCCTTCGTCGTGCTGACCCCCGACACCGAGGCCGAGATGGCGGCGCTGGTGCGCGGCTGCATCGAGCTCGGCCTGACCATCATCCCGCGCGGCGGCGGCACGGGTTACACCGGCGGCGCAGTGCCGCTGACGTGGAAGAGTGCGGTCATCAACACCGAAAAGCTCGAGGCGATGAGCGAGGTCGAGCTCGTCGCGCTGCCGGGCTTGGCACAACCGGTGGCCACGGTCTGGAGCGAAGCCGGCGTCGTGACCCAGCGGGTGGCCGATGCGGCGGAGCGGGCGGGACATGTGTTCGCCGTCGACCCGACTTCGGCCGAGGCGAGCTGCGTCGGCGGCAACGTCGCGATGAACGCGGGCGGCAAGAAGGCGGTGCTGTGGGGCACCGCGCTGGACAACCTGGCGAGCTGGAAGATGGTGACACCCGAGGCCAAGTGGCTCGAGGTCACACGCCTGAACCACAACCTGGGCAAGATCCACGACGTGGCGGTGGCGAGCTTCGAGCTCCGGTACTTCGACGCCAGTGGCAAGAAGCTGGAGCGCACCGAGCGGCTCGACATCCCCGGCAGCACCTTCCGCAAGGAAGGCCTGGGCAAGGACGTCACCGACAAGTTCCTCGCCGGGTTGCCGGGCATCCAGAAGGAAGGCTGCGACGGGCTGATCACCAGTGCGCGCTGGGTCGTGCACCGCATGCCGGCGCATGTGCGCACCGTGTGCCTCGAATTCTTCGGCAACGCGAAGGACGCGGTGCCGAGCATCGTCGAGATCAAGGACTACCTGTTCGCGCAAGGCGACGTGAAACTTGCCGGCCTGGAACACCTGGACGACCGCTACCTGAAGGCGGTGGGCTACGCGACCAAGAGCAAACGCGCGCTGGCTGGCAGCGGCTTGCCCAAGATGGTGCTGGTGGGCGACATCGTGGGCGACGACGCCGACGCGGTGGCGCGCGCCACGAGCGAGGTCGTGCGCATCGCCAACTCGCGCCACGGCGAAGGTTTTGTCGCGGTGAGCGCCGACGCACGCAAGAAGTTCTGGCTCGACCGCAAGCGCACCGCGGCGATCGCCAAACATACCAACGCCTTCAAGATCAACGAAGACGTGGTGATCCCGCTGCCGCGCATGGGCGAGTACACCGATGGCATCGAGCGCATCAACATCGAGCTGAGCCTGCGCAACAAGCTCGAGCTCGTGCAGGCGCTGGAGACGTTCTTCGGCCGCGGCACGCTGCCGCTTGGCAAGACCGACGACGCGAACGAGATCCCGAGCGCCGAGCTGCTGGAGGACCGGGTCCAGCAGGCGCTGGCGCTGCTGCGTGACGTGCGCCGGCTGTGGCAGGGCTGGCTCGACCGGCTGGACGTGGCGCAACAGGACGCCGGCGAGACCTTGTTTTCGCAAGTGCAGGACGGGCGCCTGCGCGCGTCGTGGAAGACGCAGATCCTCAAACCGCTGCAGTCGCTGTTCGCCGGCGCGGCATTCACCCCCATCCTCGACGAGTGCCGCCGTATCCACCAGGAGGTCTTGCGCGGCCGCGTCTGGGTCGCCCTGCATATGCACGCCGGTGACGGCAACGTGCACACCAACATCCCCGTCAACAGCGATAACTACGCCATGCTGCAGACGGCGCACGAGGTGGTCGCACGCATCATGGCCTTGGCAAGGCGGCTCGACGGCGTGATCTCGGGCGAACACGGTATCGGCATCACGAAGCTCGAATTCCTGAGCGACGACGAGCTGAAGTCCTTTGCCGACTACAAGACCCGCGTCGACCCGGAAGGCCGCTTCAACAAGGGCAAGCTGCTGCGAGGAGGCTTCGAAGGCAATCTGGCGGCCGACCTGAGCGCGGCGTACACACCGAGCTTCGGCCTCATGGGCCACGAGTCGCTGATCATGCAGCGCAGCGAGATCGGCGCCATCAGCGACAGCATCAAGGACTGCCTGCGCTGCGGCAAGTGCAAGCCGGTGTGCGCCACGCACGTACCGCGCGCCAACCTGCTCTACAGCCCGCGCAACAAGATCCTCGCCACGAGCCTGCTGATCGAGGCTTTCCTCTACGAAGAGCAGACGCGGCGCGGCATCAGCGTGCAGCACTGGGAAGACTTCGAGGACGTCGCCGACCACTGCACCGTGTGCCACAAGTGCCTCTCGCCGTGCCCGGTCAAGATCGACTTCGGCGACGTCACGATGAACATGCGCAACCTCTTGCGCAAGATGGGCAAGAAGAGCTTCCGCCCCGGCAACGCGGTGGCGATGACCTTCCTCAACGCGACCAACCCGCAGACGATCAAGCTGATGCGCATGGCAATGGTCGACGTCGGCTTCAAGGTGCAGCGCTTCGCGAACCAGATGCTGCGCCTGGCGGCGAAAAAGCAGACCGCCGCGCCGCCGGCTACGGTGGGCGCTGCGCCGCTACGCGAGCAGGTGATCCATTTCATCAACAAGAAGATGCCGGGCGGCCTGCCCAAGAAGACCGCGCGTGCGCTGCTTGACATCGAGGACAAGGACTACGTCCCGATCATCCGCAACCCGAAAACCACCAGCGCCGACACCGAGGCGGTGTTCTACTTTCCCGGCTGCGGGAGCGAGCGCCTCTTCAGCGAGGTCGGCCTGGCGACGCAGGCAATGCTGTGGCACGCCGGCGTGCAGACGGTGCTGCCGCCCGGCTATCTCTGCTGCGGCTACCCGCAGCGCGGCTCGGGCCAGTTCGACAAGGCCGAGAAGATGATCACCGACAACCGGGTGCTCTTCCACCGCGTCGCCAACACGCTCAACTACCTGGACATCAAGACGGTGGTCGTGAGCTGCGGCACATGCTTTGACCAGTTGCAGGGATACAAATTCGAGGACATTTTTCCTGGCTGCCGCATCATCGACATCCATGAATACTTGCTTGAAAAAGACATTCGCATCGAAGGCGTGACCGGCGTGCGCTACATGTACCACGACCCCTGTCATACGCCGATGAAGCTGCAGGCTCCGCTGAAGACGGTCAACGCTTTGGTCAAGACCGTCGACAACGTCGCCATCGAGAACAATGATCGCTGCTGCGGCGAATCCGGCACATTCGCAGTGGCGCGGCCCGACGTGGCGACACAGGTGCGCTTTCGCAAGGAGCGCGAAGTCCGTGCTGGCGCTGACAAGCTGCGCGCCGATGGATTCGACGGCGAAGTCAAGGTGCTGACTTCATGTCCGTCTTGCCTACAGGGACTGAAGCGCTACAACCACGACGCCGATATCGACGCGGACTACATCGTTGTTGAAATAGCTAGACACCTACTGGGATCTGACTGGCTACCGGAATATGTTGCGAAGGCAAACAACGGCGGCATCGAACGCGTGCTGGTGTAGATATGAAGCTTGCCGACTGCGAGTTATGCAAAAGAGACGGGGGCGTGATCGTCCTCGCCAACGAGTGGCTGCGCGTGGTGCTGGTCGACGAGGCGAACTATCCCGGTTACGTGCGCGTGATCTGGAACGATCACGTGCGCGAGATGAGCGAGCTGGATGACGATCAGCGTATGCGTTTAATGAGAACCGTGTTCGCGGTTGAAATGGCGCAGCGCGAGGTGCTGGCACCTCACAAGATCAACCTCGCCAGCCTGGGCAACATGACGCCCCATCTGCACTGGCACGTGATCTCGCGCTTTGCCGACGATCTGCATTATCCGCAGCCGGTGTGGGGT
>DATDER010000055.1:0-10423 GCA_036523095.1 Rubrivivax sp. | reverse complement strand
TGTCCTAGTCTCTTTGTTCCACGACGACAAATGCAGCGGCGTAGTCGGTTTCATCGGTGACGCTCACGTGGGCTCGCAGTTTGCGCACTGCGAACCACTCGGCGAGCCCGCGATGCAGCACGATCTCGGGCTTTCCGCTGCGTGCCTTGACGATTTCGCAGTCACGCCAGGTCATCGGCATGCGCAGACCCAACCCGATGGCCTTGGAGAAAGCCTCCTTGGCCGAGAAACGCGTCGCCAGGTAACTGACGCCGCGCGCGCCCACACGCGCACTGCGCTCGCGCCAGACCTGGATCTCGTGCAGGCCCAGCACCTTCTCTGCAAAACGATCGCCGCGTCGCGCGAGCGTGGCCTGGATGCGGCGGATGTCGCAGATGTCGGTGCCGATGCCGTAGATCATGCGGCGCGGGCGCCGCGGATGCAGCGCTGGTAGGCACGCACCGTCTCGGCAAGGCCGAACTCGAGCGCATCGCTCGCGATCGCGTGGCCGATCGAGACCTCGCGCACGCCGGGCACCGCGCGCAGGAAGTCGGCGAGGTTGTCGCGGTTCAGGTCGTGACCGGCGTTCACGCCCAGACCGGCCGCGAGCGCGGCCCTTGCCGCGTCCGCGAATCGCGCTTCCAGTGCGGCCTGTTGCGGGGTGCCATGGCCGCGCGCGTAGCTTTCGGTGTAAAGCTCGACCCGGTCGGCGCCGACTGCGCGCGCCAGCGCCATCGCGGCCGGGTCGGGGTCCATGAACAGGCTGACGCGAACACCGAGCGCATGCAGTTCGGCAATGAGCGGGCGCAGCCGCTCGCCGTCCTGCGCCAGGTCCCAACCATGGTCGGACGTGGCCTGGTCGGCGCCGTCGGGCACGAAGGTGGCTTGCTGCGGGCGATGCGCTCGCACCAGGTCCATCAGGTTGTGGAAGGGGTTGCCTTCGAGGTTGTATTCGGCCTGCGGCCAGCGCTGCATCAGCACGGCCAGATCGTGGACGTCGGTCGCGGTGATGTGGCGCGCATCCGGCCGCGGGTGCACGGTGAGGCCGTCGGCACCGGCTTCAAGCGCGATCGTGGCCATCTTGAGCAGGTTGGGCAACCCGACCGGCCGCGAGTTGCGCAACAGTGCGATGCGGTTGACGTTGACCGACAAGGCGGTCTTGTCAGCGTGCCGTGGTGGCGTCTCAGGAGCGACGAGCGGGTTCATGCAGGTTGGCGCTAGGCGGCGTGCGAGGGCTCACCGTGTCCATGAGTCGCTGCACACCTTGCGCGACCTGGCGCGTGCGCAGCGCGGGCGAACCCAGATGATAGTGAAGCAGTGCGCGCAGTGCGCTGCGCAGCGGCCCGGTGCAGGGCGCGCAGGCGGCTTGAAGCCCCACGGTGCCGCCGCCATCGAGCGCCTTCTGGAGCGCGCTCAAGGCCGCACCCGTGAACGCGCCACTTTCTTCGCGCGTGGCGACCACGCCCGACTCGGGGACGAGCTGGTAGAAGCCTTGGGCGAACACGGGTTGCACGGTGAGCGTGACCAGCGCCAGATCGGGCAGCACGCCGGTCTCGCGCAGCAGCAGCAGCTCGAAGGCACGCAGGGCCGCCTGGTTGAGCAGCTCGTTGGCGCTGGCCAGCGCGGGCAAGGTGTCGGCGTAGGCGTCGAAGAGCGCCGGGTGCGGGTCGTGGCGCGCGAGCAGCTTCATCAGCAGCTCGTTGAGGTAGAAGCCCGAGAACAGCGCGGCGCCGCCGAGCATCGGCACACCGCCGGCCCACTCGGCGTGGCGCAGGTTGTGGATCTCGGCGTTTTCGTCGGCGGGCGTGCGGCCGAGAGTGACGTGGATCCGCTGGAAGGGCAGCAACACCGCGCGCAACTGCGAATAGGGGCGCTTGGCACCCTTGGCCGCCACCGAGACACGGCCGCGCTCGCGTGTGAACAGGTCCAGGATCAGGCTCGACTCGCTCCAGTCGTAGCGATGCAGCACGTAGGCCTGCAACAGGGGCCCTCTGCCGCGGAATACCGAGGCCGATCCCCCAAGGGGAACGATGGCCGCAGCTCTAAGCCCGCCTGCGCGGGCTTGGACGGCCTGAGTGCCAGCCGCGTCTCGCGGCTGGCGGGGGCCGGCTTGAGACGGCCCGGCGCTCGGCCCGCGCCGCCCCGGGGCAGTCTTCATTCGTATCCGTAGCTGCGCAGGTGCTGCTCGTCGTCGGCCCAACCACTGCGCACCTTGACCCACAGTTCGAGGAAGACCTTGGCCTGCATCAGCTGCTCGAGTTCCTGGCGCGACTCGCTGCCGATGCGCTTGAGGCGCTCGCCTCCGTCGCCGATGATCATGCCCTTGTGCGCGTCGCGCTCGACCACGATGGTCGCGGCGATGCGACGCAGGTTGCCTTCTTCCTCGAACTTGTCGATCACCACCGTGGAGGTGTACGGCAACTCGTCGCCAGTGAGGCGGAACAGCTTTTCGCGGATCAGTTCGCTGGCGAGGAAGCGGTCGCTGCGGTCGGTCAGCGCGTCTTCCTCGTGCAGCCACTCCTGCTCGGGCAGATAAGGTTTGAGGATCGCGAACAGGCGTTCCACGTCGGCCGCCTTCTGCGCCGACATCGGCACGTACTCGGCAAAGGCATGGCGCTCCTGCATCGTCTTGAGCCAGGGCAGCACGTCCTGCCGGCGCGCCAGCGCGTCGAGCTTGTTCGCCAGCAGCATCACCGGCTTGTCAGGGGGCATCAGCGCCAGCACCTTGGCGTCGTCGGGGCCGAAGCGGCCCGCCTCGACGACGAACAGCACCACGTCGACATCGGACACCGACGCCACCACGGTGCGGTTGAGGGTGCGGTTGAGCGCCGCGCTGTGTTTCATCTGGAAGCCCGGCGTGTCGACGAAGACGAACTGGGCTTCGTCCACCGTGCGGATGCCGGTGATGCGGTGGCGTGTGGTCTGCGCCTTCTTGGACGTGATGCTGATCTTCTGCCCGACGAGCGCGTTGAGCAGCGTGCTCTTGCCCACGTTGGGCCGGCCGACGATCGCGATCAGGCCGCAGCGCCGCGGCGCGGCGGCTTCGGTCATACGAGCACGAGCGCCGGGCCGTCCGAAGCCGGGCTCGATCCGCTCGGGGGATCGGCCGGTGTAGGCACCGGGCCAAGGGCAGTCATCATGACGCGAGCGGCCCCCCGGGCCGGTCGCTCGCTTTCAGCACGTCGAGCATGCGGCGTGCGGCTTCCTGCTCGGCGATGCGGCGCGAACGCCCTTCGCCGGTTTCGGTCAGGCCCAGCATCGCGACCTCGCACTCGACCTCGAAGGTCTGTGCGTGTGCCTGGCCGCGGGTGGATTTGATGCGATACGCCGGCACCGGCAGCTTGCGGCCTTGCAGCCATTCCTGCAGTTCGGTCTTGGCGTCCTTGCTCCAATTGCCGACCTCGGTGCCGGCGATGACGTCGCCGAACAGGTTGCGGACCACCGACTGCGCAGCATCGAAGCCGCCGTCGACGAAGGTCGCACCGATGAGCGCTTCCACCGCGTCGGCCAGAATCGAAGGGCGTTGTGCCCCGCCGCCCCGGCTCTCGCCGTCCGACAAGCGCAAGACCTCGGGCAGGTTCAGGCTGAGGGCGACGCGGTGCAGGCTGTCCTCGCGCACCAGATGCGCGCGCACGCGTGTCAGGTCACCTTCGTCGGAACCGGCAAAGCGCTCGAAGAGCAGGCTCGAGACAGCCAGGTTCAGGACCGCGTCACCGAGGAATTCGAGCCGCTCGTTGTGGTCGGCGCCGAAGCTTCGGTGCGTCAGCGCGCAATTCAGGAGGCGTGCCTGGGCGAAACGGTGGCCGAGGCGCTGCTGCAGGGTGGCGAGGCGGGATTCCATGCGTGGCGGGTCTGGGCGCTACTTCGAGCGACCTTGGTATTTCACCAGAAGGAAAACCGGTCCCATGATCGGCACTTCGACATCGTAGGCGAAAGCGATGACAACACGGTCATTCTCCTTCGTGACCTCGAGATCCTTGCCAGAGATCGACGAGATCGCGTACTCGATGCTCTTCTGGCGATCGAAGGCGGTGCGGATGTCACCCACCGTGGGCGGGGGCGACGCGGCGATCTGATCCACAGTCTTCTGGATCGTCATGAACTCGTTCACCGTGGGCAGCGTGCGCACGAGCAGGTAGCCGATGAAGCCGACGGTGATGCCCCAGATGAGCAGGCCGAACATCGACACGCCGCGCTGGCTGCGCGAAGGGGAACCGGTTTGCTTGGAGTTCATTTGCGTTGTGTCCCAATCGAAGGTGGCGACGCCGCTGCGGTCGCCGCCGCCATCAATGGAAGCCGCCAATGCGTCCGAGGTTGCCGAAGTTCATCCACACGAAGAAGGCCCGGCCGACGATGTTCTCGTCCGGCACAAACCCCCAATAGCGGGAGTCCTGCGAATTGTCGCGGTTGTCGCCCATCATGAAATAGTGGCCCTGTGGCACCTTGCACACGACACCCTCGGCAGAGTAGCGACAATTTTCACGGAACGGGAAGCGCTTGTCGTCGCCGCCGAAGAAGGCCAGCCGCTTCGGGTCGACCAGGATGCGGTGTTCGGTGCCGTCCAGCTTCTCGGCGAACTCGGGTGCGTAGCGCAGGCTGTCTTCGTCGTAATACTCGCCTTTCGACGTCACCGGGACGGGCTGCCCGTTGACCATGAGTTTCTGGTTCACGTAAGCCACTTCGTCGCCCGGCAGGCCGACGACACGCTTGATGTAGTCCATGCGCGGGTCGGGCGGGTAGCGAAAGACCATCACATCGCCACGCTTCGGATCGTTATTGGGGATGATCTTCTTGTTGATCACCGGCAGCCGAACGCCGTAGTGGAACTTGTTGACCAGGATCAGGTCGCCCACCAGCAGCGTGGGCACCATCGAGCCGGACGGGATCTTGAAGGGCTCGAACAGGAAAGAGCGCAGCAGGAACACCGCCAGGATCACGGGAAACAGGCCCGCCGTCCAGTCGAGCCACCAGGGCTGCATGAGCAGCTTTTCGCGCGCATCGGCGACGTTGCCGTCGACCTTGGCGATGCCCATCCGGCTGAGTTCGGCGCGGCGCGCGGCGTCGTTCGCCTCCAGTGCGGCAGCGGCGTGCGCTCTCGCGGGCTTGAAGTGAAGGCGCTCCGCGAGCCAGTAGCCGAAGGTCACGAGCGCGAGAACGAACAGCAGTAACGCGAAGTTGCCCATCCAGAAGCCGAGGAACCAGCCACCCAGGTAGACGGCCAGGGCGCCATACAGCGCTGCGGTGAGTGCACTCATGTGGGGTCGTTCTCAGTCATCGACTTGGAGGATGGCCAGGAACGCTTCCTGCGGCACCTCGACGGCACCGATCTGCTTCATCCGCTTCTTGCCGGCCTTCTGCTTCTCGAGCAGCTTCTTCTTGCGGGTGATGTCGCCGCCGTAACATTTTGCCAGCACATTCTTGCGCAGCGCCTTGATGTTCTCGCGCGCGATGATGTTGGCGCCGATCGCGGCCTGGATCGCCACGTCGTACATCTGGCGAGGGATCTGCTCGCGCATCTTGGCCGCCACCGCGCGGCCGCGGTACTGGCTCTGCGCGCGGTGCACGATGATGCTCAGCGCGTCGACGCGGTCGCCGTTGATCAGCAGGTCGACCTTGACGACATCCGCGGCGCGGTATTCCTTGAACTCGTAGTCCATGGACGCGTAGCCGCGCGACACGCTCTTGAGCTTGTCGAAGAAGTCCAGCACGATCTCGGCCAGCGGCAGTTCGTAGGTCAGCATGACCTGGCGGCCGTGGTAGGCCATGTTGAGCTGCACACCACGTTTCTGGTTGGCCAGCGTCATCACCGGGCCGACGCTGTCCTGCGGCATGTACAGGTGCACGGTGACGATGGGCTCGCGGATCTCCTTGATGCGGCCGGCGTCGGGGATCTTGCTCGGGTTCTCGATCAGCGCCACCGTGCCGTCGTTGAGCTCGACCTCGTAGACCACGCTCGGCGCGGTCGTGATCAGGTCCTGGTCGAACTCGCGCTCGAGCCGCTCCTGCACGATTTCCATGTGCAGCAGGCCGAGGAAGCCGCAGCGGAAGCCGAAGCCCAGCGCCTGGCTCACCTCGGGCTCGTACCGCAGCGAACTGTCGTTGAGCTTCAGCTTCTCGAGCGCGTCGCGCAGCTGGTCGTACTCGCTCGCTTCGGTCGGGTACAGGCCCGCGAACACTTGTGGCTGTATTTCCTTGAAGCCTGGCAGCGCCTCGGACGCGGGGCCGGCGTTGTTGGGCAGCTTCTTTTCCAGTGTGAGCGTGTCGCCGACCTTGGCCGCCTGCAGCTCCTTGATGCCGCAGATGATGAAGCCGACCTCGCCCGCCTTGAGCACTTCGCGTGGCACCGACTTGGGCGTGAACACACCCAGGTGCTCGATGCCGTAGACGGTGTTGGTGGCCATCATCCGGATGCGCTCGCCCTTGCCGAGGCTGCCGTCTACCACCCGCACCAGCATCACGACACCGACGTAGTTGTCGAACCAGCTGTCGACGATCATCGCGCGCGGCGGTCCGTCGGGGTTGCCGCGCGGCGCGGGCATGCGCGTGATGACGGCCTCAAGGATGTCGTCGAGGCCCATGCCGGTCTTGGCCGAGCACGCAATGGCGTGTTCGGCGTCGATCCCGATCACATCTTCGATCTCTTCCTTCGCACGATCGGGGTCGGCCTGCGGCAGGTCCATCTTGTTCAGCACCGGCACGACCTCGACCCCGAGTTCGAGCGCGGTGTAGCAGTTGGCCACCGTCTGCGCCTCGACACCCTGGGAGGCGTCGACCACCAGCAAGGCGCCTTCGCAGGCCGAGAGCGAACGGCTCACTTCGTAAGAAAAGTCGACATGCCCCGGTGTGTCGATGAGGTTGAGGTTGTAGACCCTCCCGTCTTTCGCCGTGTACTCGAGCGCCGCGGTCTGGGCCTTGATCGTGATGCCGCGCTCGCGTTCGATGTCCATCGAGTCGAGCACCTGCGCTTCCATCTCGCGGTCGCTCAGACCACCACAACGCTGAATGATGCGATCGGCCAGCGTGCTCTTGCCGTGGTCGATGTGGGCAATGATCGAGAAGTTGCGGATGTGGTTCATCAGTGGTCGAGAGGCCGAACGCAAAACGGCGTGGCCGTTTCAGCGGCAGCTCATATCGCGAGGCGATGTGAAGGCGCGAAGCGCCGTGCCAAAGCTAAAAAAAAGGCGCGTCGAACTGATGACGCGCCTTCCAACAAAAGACGTTTGGCAACTGCTTGTTGGGAGTTCATTGTAGCCAAATCCACCCGCCAGAACCCGCGCCAGCGCTTGTTTTCAGGCCGTTGCAGGGTGCCAACAGCAAAAGTTATCAACAGATTATTCACACGTTCGTTCGTCAGTTTCTGACTGTGCGGTCACGCTGGTTTGGCCGCGACCTTCCGCGCACCTGTTGCCGCTAAACCCGCTGCCGCGGCGGTGATTCTAGACGGTGCGTGAGCTAATCGACCCAGACAAACAGAGGAAAGTAATCGGCCACTCACTTCATTGCGGTCGATGACGGCCTGACCGGATCCTCGGCCTTCCGCATGACGGAATGGCCCTGCCCGGCAGTCGGATAGCGGGCGCCGAGCCGGGGCAGCGCTGCACCAGTCAGCGGACAGGGCGGATCACAAGATAGTTGACCCATTCGCCGCGCCGCACGAGCACGCTGACGGCGCGCGACTTCTCGACCTTGGCGCTCAGTGCAGCGAGCTGCTTGGTGTCGGTGATCTCGGTGTTGTCGATCGACAGGATCACGTCACCTTCGCGCAAGCCGGCGCGGGCCGCAGCGCCGTCCACGGCATCGACACGCACACCCGACTTGAGTTTGAGCTCCTTCTTCTGCGCTTCACTCAGATCGGACGCGCTGATGCCGAGTGCGTTCTTCGCCACCGGCGCGGCGCTCGGCTCGGGCTGCGCTGCACGTGCGGACTGCCGGTCGGGCTCGAACTCGCCCACGGTGACGCCAAGTTCACGTGTGCTGCCGCGGCGGAAGACCTGCACCGTGGCCTTGCTGCCCGGTTTCATGCTGCCGATGATGCGCGGCAGGTCGCCCTGCTTTTCGACCACCTTGCCGTCGACACGCGTGATGATGTCACCGGCCTCGACACCCGCCTTGTCGGCCGGGCCACCCGACTCGACGCTCTGGACCAGCGCCCCACCTGGCTTGCCCAGCCCGATCGACTCGGCGACCTCCTTCGTCACCGGCGCGATCTGGACCCCGATGCGGCCGCGGATCACACGCCCGCTGGTGCGCAGTTGCTCGGCCACACGGGTCGCCTCGTCGATCGGGATCGCAAACGAGATTCCCATGAACCCGCCCGAACGGCTGTAGATCTGCGAGTTGATGCCGACGACCTCGCCGCGCAGGTTGAGCAGCGGCCCACCCGAGTTGCCGGGGTTGATCGCGACGTCGGTCTGGATGAAAGGCAGGTAGTCGCCGGTGTCTCGCTGCTTGGCACTCACGATGCCGGCCGTGACCGAGTTCTCCAGCCCGAAGGGCGAGCCGATGGCCACCACCCACTCGCCGACCTTGAGTCGGTTGGCATCGCCGATCTTCACGAAAGGCAGCCCTGCGGCTTCGATCTTCACCACCGCCACGTCCGTGCGGCGGTCGGCGCCGACGATGCGGGCCTTGAACTCGCGCTTGTCGGTCAGCGTGACGAGGACTTCGTCAGCACCTTCGACGACGTGTGCGTTCGTCATCACGAAGCCGTCGGCGCTGAGCACGAAACCGGAGCCGACTCCCCGCTGCTGCGGCTCGTCACCCGAACCCCCGGGCCCGCGGCGCGGATCCGGGCGCCCCGGGATCGGGATACCGAAGCGGCGAAAGAACTCTTCCATCGCAGGGTCGACCTCGGAATTGCCTGCCGCCGCACCCGTCCGCCCACGTTCCAGGGTCCGGATGTTGACCACCGCCGGGCCGACACGTTCGACGAGTTCGGTGAAGTCGGGCAACGACTGGGCGTGCCCGGCGGCGGGCCACCAGGCCGCCGCTGAGAGCAGCAGCGACGCCAGCAGCAGCGCCATGCGATGGGTGAAGGGCTCATTGGAAATCAACGCTCGCGCTTGCATGAGGGAGTTCTCTCCGGTGGAATGGGGTGCACCGGGCAGATGCGCCCGGCAAATGAAGTTGGGGTGTCAGGGTTGCCGTTCAATGGCGGCATGGAAGAGCTTCAGCGTGGGCTTCGGCACATCACCCATCACGGTGACCCACCAGCGCTCGGCGTTCGCCTTCATCAGTGTGTGGGTGGCGCCCATCTGTGTCAGCAGCGGTTGGCGCGGTCTTGCGGGATCGTAGGGCTCGATGAAGACCGACACACGTGAAAGGCCATCGGAGTAAAGCGCCTGCAGGACCTGCGGCGCACTGAGCCCGGATTCGGGCGTCGGCCCGCCGATCGGCCGTCGCACACAACCGACGAGCTGGAAGCCAGCCGGAAGCTGCTTGATCGACCAGCCTTCCGCGTCGAGCCGGGTGCGTGTCGACTCGAGCTTGACGACGCGGTAGCCGTCAAGCTTCTTCATCGCCGCCACGATCGATTCCCTCTGAGGCCGGGCACCGAGCTCGATGTCCGAGAACACCGATGACTCGAGCACCGCACCCTGCGCGTCGATGACATCGGCGCGCAAGACGAGGCCGGTCTCGGCGTCGGCCCAGAGCCGCTGGCCGAAGCGCAGGTCGTCGCGCGGCTTGAGCAGCAGCACCTGCGACTCGCGGCCCGCGACGCGGTCAGCGCCCAGCATCCTGAAATCGTAGTGCTCGAGCAGGCGCGGCTCGATGTCGGGCAGCAGCGGTGCAGCCGTGGCAGCGTCGCGCAATTCGGCGGTCGCGATGCGGCTCTGCGGCCAAAACGAATGCACGAGGTCGTTGTGGCGATAGATGAGTTGGCGCCGACCGTCGAGCGCCTCGATACGTTCGAAGGTCTGGTCGCCGACGCAGAAGTGACCCACACGCAGGCTCGAGACGGCACCGCCCGAGGTGAAGACGAGGGTGCCCTGGTAGCTGCGCTCACGCGCCGCCGCCTGCATGCGCAACATCCAGCCGCGCGCTTCAGGCACCGCGGCCGCCGGGTTGGCCGCGGCCGGGGGGCCGCCGAAGGCCAGCGCGCAGCCCAGGCCCAGGCCCAGGCCGAGCAGCACAAGCCAAGGCCGGGAGCGGACGCGTGTCATGGCCTCCACGTGTCAGCGTTCAAGCACGACGGTCTCGAAGCGGCCCGCGCCCGAGCCGGGCACCCCGATCGGCCCACGGCGGTGCGCGCGAAGGTAGCTGTCGAGACGGGCATCGCGGATAACCTGGCCGTCGACGACCTGCCATTGCGGCTCGCCCAGGCCCTGCGCCGGCGTTGCCAGTCCGCCGGGCGTGGCGGGGGTGACCGAAGACCCCGAGGCCAGCACCGGCGCACCGTCTGCTGCCGGGGATTGTGTTCGGCTCGCGACCAGCACTCCGGCCA
>DATDER010000054.1:0-8676 GCA_036523095.1 Rubrivivax sp. | reverse complement strand
GTTTCCTGGTCGCGGATCTCGCCCACCATGATCACGTCGGGGTCGGCGCGCAGGAAGGCCCGCAGCGCCTTGGCGAAGGTCCAGTCGATCTTCGGGTTGACCTGCACCTGGCGCAGGCCGGGTTGGGTGATTTCGACCGGGTCCTCGGCGGTCCAGATCTTGCGCTCGGGCACGTTGATGTAGCCCATCGCCGAGTGCAGCGTCGTTGTCTTGCCCGAGCCGGTGGGCCCGACACACAGGAACATGCCGTAGGGCCGCTGCACCATCGACTTCACGAGTGCCAGGTTGCTCGGCGCCAGGCCGAGTTCGTCGATCGGCATCGGCCGCGCCGAGGCGAGCAGGCGCAGCACCGCATCTTCGAGCCCGCCCTGCGTGGGGATCGTCGCCACGCGCAGCTCGAGCCGGCTGCCGGTGACCCAGCGGCCGAGCGCGATCTTGCCGTCCTGCGGCTTGCGCTTCTCGCTGATGTCGAGGTCGCACATGATCTTGATGCGTGCGATCAGTGCGCTGCGGTAGGTGTAGGGCAGCTCGAGGTAGGGCTTCAGCACGCCGTCGCGGCGGAAGCGGATGCGCACCTTGTCCTTGTTCGGCTGGCTCTCGATGTGGATGTCGGAGACGCCCTGCGCCTGTGCTTCCTGGATCATCGAGTTGATGAGCCGCACGAGCGAGTTGTCGCTCTGCTCGATGGCCTTCTCGTCGTCGCCCTGGACATCGCCCGAATGCTGCTCCAGCGTCGCGAGCAGCTTGCTCGCGTCGGCGCTGTCGCCACCTTCGGCACCGTCGGCGCTCGGTTTCCAGACGTCGGCGCCAAGCTTCAGGTAGGCGGTGTCGATCCCTTCGGCCAGGGTGCCCGCGTGCGCCAGCACCGGTACCACCTTGCAGCCGGCGGCGAACTCCAGTTCCTCGATCGGCTTCGCGCGCGACGGGTCTTCCAGCGCGGTGATCAGGCGTCCGTTGCGCAGCATCAGGGGCAGGGCCTGGAGCCGGCTCGCCACCGCGTAGGTGATGCGGCCCAGCGCCTCGGCCTCGGCCGGGAACTGGTTCACGTCGACCACCGGGTAGCCCATCTTGCGTGCGAGCGCGGTCTGCAGATCGTCGCGCGTGATCAGCCCGCGGCTCACGAGCAGTTCACCCAGCGGCACGCTGCGGTCGCTGCGCTGCTGCACCAGCGCGTCGTCGAGCTGGGCCTGGTCGATGAAGCCGAGTGCCATCAGGGCCTCGCCCATGCGCACCATCGGCATGCGCGCCTGCTGTTCGATCGCCGATTCGAGCTGTTCGGGGGTCACCGCATGGCGCGTGAGCAGGATGTCGCCGACACGCTGCTTGCGCAGATCGTGCTGCTCGCGCGCGACCTGCTCGACCTGCGCCTGCGACAGCGCCGCCTGTTCGACCAGGACGTCGCCGATCCGGCTGCCGACCTCGAGCCGATCGACCATGCCCCGCGGGACGAAGACACGACGCACGCCGCCGCGCGCATCGACGGGCTCGAACAGGAACACGCCGGCATCGTTGTCTACGTAGCCCACCGTCAGGCCCTGTCGATCGGGCCCGCTGTTCAGGTGCAGGTGGTAAGCCACGCTCGGCCGGCCTGCCAGGACCTCGCTGTGGGGGTCGTTGCGGTCAGCGGCCGTGGCGGGCAGCGGCAAGAGCGGAGTCACGAGCACGATGCGCCGGAACTGCGTGAAACGCAGCGGCATCGTCGTGCGCGCCGGCGGGGTCTGGATCTGCGCCAGCCCGGCGGCGGGGTCGAAATCGATCAGGCGCGCCTTCATCACGCTGCCGTTCAGGCCTTCGATCTCACAGGGCTCCGGCGCGACCGGCGACGCTGGCGCGGCATAACTTGCAAACGGCGGCGCCGGCCAGGCAAAGGGCTCCGGGCGCACCGCGTCGGGCAGCGCGCCGGCAGCCTCGTTTCGACGGGGGGAAAGCGTCAGCGGTGGCTGGGACAGATCGGACATCGGGGGGGCTTCCTTCTTGCGCCGGTTCACCGGCGCAGGGCGGGCGGTCGGCGGAACACACCCTTGCGATCTCGATGGTAGGCAGTGCCGCCGGGCCCCGGTCGCGCGAGAAGGCGGGCTGAGGTGGCCCAGATCGGGCTCAAGAAAATGCGGGGCAAGCTGTCGATCCGGCGACCGCCCGAACGTCGTGTGCAATGGGCGTCCATCGACCCCACCAACCCCCAGGAGCGTGAACGATGACTTCTTCTGCCGTGAAACCCATCCCCGATGGGATGCACACCCTGACCCCCCATCTCGTCTGTGCCGGCGCCGCCGAGGCGATCGAGTTCTACAAGGCGGCCTTCGGGGCCGTCGAAGAGGGCCGACTGCCTGGGCCCGGCGGCAAGCTGATGCACGCCAGCGTGCGCATCGGCGATTCAGCGCTGATGCTGGTCGACGAGATGCCCGAATGGGGCGCGCTGGGCCCCAAGTCGCTGAATGGATCGCCGGTCACGATCCATCTCTATGTGACCGACGTCGATGCCGCGGTGGCGCGGGCGGTTGCCGCGGGCGCGAAGGTCACGATGCCGGTGGCCGACATGTTCTGGGGCGACCGTTACGGCCAACTCGAAGACCCCTTCGGCCACCGCTGGTCGGTCGCGACGCACACCCGTGACCTGAGCTTCGACGAGATTGCCGCGGGGTTGGCGAAGATGGAAGGCTGAGCCGCCATCGGGCGCGCCGCAAGAACGTCACGACCGCATCTGCGCCGGCAGGAAGGTCACGATCTGCGGCACGAAGTAGATCAACCCGACGGCCACGATCATCAGCAGGAAGAAGGGCAGCGTGACCTTGGCGATCCAGCCGATCTCGCGCCCCGTCATGCCCTGCAGCACGAAGAGGTTGAATCCCACCGGCGGCGTGATCTGCGCCATCTCGACCACCAGCACGACGAAGATGCCGAACCAGAGCGGGTCGATCCCGGCTTTCTGGATCGTGGGCAGGATCACGCCCATCGTCAGCACCACCATGCTGATGCCGTCGAGAAAACAGCCGAGCAGCACGTAGAAGATCATCAGCGCGAAGAGCAGTCCGAAGGGGCTCAGGCCCAGCGTGGCGATCCACTCCGCCAGGTGGCGCGGCAGGCCGATGTAACCCATGCTCAGTGTCAGGAACGCGGCGCCGGCGAGGATCAGCGCAATCATGCAATACAGGCGCGTGCCGCCGAGCAGCGATTCCCTGAAGGTCTGCCAGCTGAGCGATCCCTGCGCCGCCGAGATCGCCAGCGCGCCGACGACGCCGAGCGCGGCGGCCTCGGTCGCGGTGGCGATGCCGGCATAGATGCTGCCCAGCACGGCGGTGATGAGCAGCATCACCGGGATCAGGTGGCGCGACTCGTGCACTTTTTCGGTCAGGCTCATGCGCCGGTCGGCCGGTGGCACGAGCCCGGGATTGCGCAGCGCCCAGAAGACGAGGTAACCCGAGAACAGCAGCGCCAGCAGGATCCCCGGCAGCACGCCCGCGATGAACAGCTGCGCGATCGACACCTCGGCGCTGACGCCGTAGACGATCATGATGATCGATGGCGGGATCAGCAGGCCCAGCGTGCCGGCGCCGGCGAGCGAGCCGACCGCGATGCCGTCCGGATAACCGCGCCGCTTCAGCTCGGGCAGGCTCATCTTGCCGATCGTGGCGCAGGTGGCGGCACTGCTGCCCGACACCGCGGCAAAGATCGCGCAGCCGGCCACGTTGACATGCAGCAGCCGCCCGGGCAGCGACTGCATCCAAGGCGCCAGGCCGCGGAACATGTCCTGCGAGAGCCGGGTGCGGAACAGGATCTCGCCCATCCAGACGAAGAGCGGCAGCGCGGTCAGGGTCCAGCTCGAAGACGAACCCCAGATCGTGACCGCCATCGCGTCGCCGGCCGGACGCGAGCTGAAGAGCTGCATCCCGATCCAGGCCACACCGCTGAGCGTAAGCCCGATCCAGACCCCGCTGCCGAGGATGACGAACAGCGCCGCGATGAGCAGCGCGGTGACGGCGAGGTCATTCATTGCGAAGCGGCTCGTCGCCCGCCGCCTGCACCCGCCGGCCGCGCAGTTCCAGCACCAGCTCGTCGATGAAGGCGATCGTCAGGATCACGGTGCCGGCGGCCATCGTCAGCTGCGGTATCCACAGCGGCGTGGCGTCGTTGCCGGTCGAGATGTCGTGGAAGGTGTAGGACTGCCACGACAGGCGCAGCGCGTAATAGGCACTCAGGGCGGCGAGCAGCGTGGCCGCGAACAGGGCCCAGATTTCGAGCCCGCGCCGGGCCTTGCCGCGCAGTGCCGACAGCAGCAGGGTCACCCGGATGTGCTCGCCACGCTTGAGTGTGTGGGCCAAGGCCAGGAAGCCCGCGCCGGCCATCAGGTAGCCGGCGTAGGCGTCGGTGCCGGGCAGATGAAAGTTCAACTGCCGGCTGATCACGGACAACAGCACCATCACGAGCAGGCCGACCATGAAGAGCGCCGCGAGCGCCGCGGCCCCGTCGTACAGCGCGTCGAGTGCGCGGCGCACGCTGCGCCCCTACTTGCGGTACGTGTCGATGAGCGCCTTGCCTTCGGGGCCGGCCTTGTCGAGCCATTCGGCCAGCAGGGTCTCGCCCACCTTGGCCATGTCGGCCTTGAGCTGCGGGCTCGGCGGCAGGATGTTCATGCCGGCGCCTTTGAGCTTGTCCAGCGTCTCGCCGTTGGCCTTCTTGGCCGCGGCCAGGCCACGCGCCTCGGCGTCGGCGGCCGACTTCAGCAGCGCGTCCTGTGTCGGCTTGTCGAGCGCCTTGAAGGCCGCGACGTTGACCAGCACGACGTTCTTGGGCAGCCAGGCCTGGGTGTCGTACCAGTACTTCACGTGCTCGTGCAGCTTGGCGTCCCAGCCGGTGGAACCGCTGCTCATCATGCTTTCGGCCACGCCGGTGGCGAAGGCCTGGCTCACCTCGGCCGCCTGCACGCTCACGGGCTGCGCACCCACCAGTTCGGCGATGCGGCTGGTGGCCGGGTTGTAGGCACGCCACTTCACGCCCTTCAGATCGGCGGCGCTGGCAAGCGGCTTCTTGCTGTAGATGCCTTGCGGCGGCCAGGGCACGGCATACAGCGCCATCAGTCCCTGTTCGGCCAGCTTCTTCTCGAAGAAGGGCCGTTGCGCGCGCCACAGCTTGACCGACTCGTCCCAGCTGTCGGCCAGAAAAGGCAGGGCGTCGGCACCGAAGAGCGGCCACTCGTTGGCAAAGTTGCTGATCAGCACCTCGCCGATCTGCGCCTGGCCGCCTTGCACCGCGCGTTTGATCTCGGGCGCCTTGAACAGCGATGCACCGGGGTGGACGGTGATCTTGAGCTTGCCGGCGGTGGCCTTGTCGACATCGGCCGCGAACTCCGCGAGGTTGACGCTGTGGAAGTTGGTGGCCGGGTAGGCCGCAGGCAAGTCCCACTTGGTCTGGGCCTGAACGGCGGCGGCCACCAACAGGGCGCCGGCGGCAAACATCGAGGGCAACGGCTTCATGGGCACTCCTGTGCGGCAGAGGATGGAAAGAGGCCAAAGCATGAGGCGTGCCGTGCGGGCGTTCATCGGTGTTTGCCTCAGGTGGCTTGAAGTCTATGAATTGTTCAATTAAATTGTCAATAAATCTTCAACGTTCTGGTGAAAACACCGATGACCGCGAAACCCGGGAAGTCAGAGAAGGCCGGGCGGGCCCGAAGGACCGCTACCGGCGCCCCGCCGCGGCAGGGCGGCATCGTGTCGTCGTCGCACCTCGTGTCGGCCAAGAGCGTGGAGTTGTCCGAGTTCGAGTTCGGCCTCATCGTGGCCTGGAACGCGTTTTCGCGCTGGGTCGTGCGCTGCATGGCCGCTGCCGGCCACCCCGACCTGACGATCACCGACGTGCTGCTGGTGCACCACGTCAGCCACCGCACACGCAACAAGAAGCTGGCCGACATTTGCTTCGTGCTCAACTACGAAGACACGCATGTCGTGGCCTACTCGCTGAAGAAGTTGGTCGCTGCCGGGCTGGTCGAAGCCAGCAAGCAGGGCAAGGAAGTCTTCTACAGCCCCACGCCCCAGGGCGAGGACTTGGTGCGGCAGTACCGCGAGGTGCGCGAGGACTGCCTGATCAAGAGCCTGGACACCGAACTCAATGCCGACATCGGCGAACTGGCTCGGCTGCTGCGCACGATGTCGGGCATGTACGACCAGGCTGCGCGCGCGGCGACTTCGTTGTAAACAGGTGCTCCATGAACAAACTCTGGCAGTTCTGGGTCGACCGCGGCGGTACCTTCACCGACATCGTTGGCCGGTCACCCACCGGTGACTTGCAAACGCTGAAACTGCTCAGCGAGAACCCGGAACAGTATGCAGACGCAGCCGTGGAAGGCATCCGCCGCCTGCTGCAACTGATGCCGGGCGAGCCCATCACCCCGGCACAAGTCGAGTGCGTGAAGATGGGCACCACGGTGGCCACCAACGCACTGCTCGAACGCAAGGGTGACCGCACGCTGCTGGTCACGACGAAGGGCTTCCGCGACGCGCTGCGCATCGCCTACCAGGCGCGGCCGCGCCTGTTCGACCGCCACATCGTGCTGCCCGAGCTGCTGTACGACACCGTCGTCGAGGCCAACGAACGTGTCGGCGCACAAGGCGAGCTGATCACGCCGCTCGACGTGGGCGCGCTGCGCCCGCACCTGCAACGTGCCTACGACGCCGGCCTGCGCGGCTGCGCGGTGGTCTTCATGCACGGTTACCGCTACACGGCGCACGAGAGAGCCGCGGCCGCGTTGGCGCGCGAGATCGGCTTCACGCAGGTGAGTGCGTCGCACGAGGTCAGCCCGCTGATGAAGCTGGTGTCGCGTGGCGACACCGCGGTCGTGGACGCATACCTGAGCCCGATCCTGCGCCGCTACGTCGAGCAGGTGGCAGCGCAGATGCCGGGCGTGCACCTGTTCTTCATGCAGAGCAGCGGCGGCCTGACCGAAGCGCACCGCTTCCAGGGCAAGGACGCGATCCTCTCCGGCCCCGCCGGCGGCATCGTCGGCATGGTGCGCACGGCGGTGGCGGCTGGGCACCACAAGGTCATCGGCTTCGACATGGGCGGCACGTCGACCGACGTGAGCCACTATGCAGGCGAGTTCGAGCGTGCGTTCGAGACGCAAGTGGCCGGTGTGCGCATGCGCGCGCCGATGATGAGCATCCACACCGTCGCCGCGGGCGGCGGCTCGGTGCTCGGCTTCGATGGCGCGCGGCTGCGTGTCGGCCCCGAGAGCGCGGGCGCCAACCCCGGACCGGCGAGTTACCGCCGTGGCGGGCCGCTCGCCACCACCGATGCCAACGTGCTGCTGGGCAAGATCCAGCCGGCGCACTTTCCGAGCGTGTTCGGGCCGAACGGCGATGAACGGCTCGACCGCGCCGCCGCGGCGCAGAAGTTCGAGGCGATGGCGGCGCAGGTGCGCCAGGCCACGGGCCGGCCGACGACGGCCGAGTCGCTGGCGTCGGGTTTCATCCGCATCGCGGTGCAGAACATGGCCAATGCGATCAAGCGCATCTCGGTCGCGCGCGGTTACGACGTCACGCAGTACACGCTGCAGTGTTTCGGCGGCGCCGGCGGGCAGCATGCCTGCCTGGTCGCCGACGCACTGGCGATGAGCCGCGTCTTCGTGCACCCGCTGGCGGGCGTGCTGTCGGCCTACGGCATGGGCCTGGCCGACCAGATCGCGATGCGCGAGGCGTCGATCGAACTGCCGCTGGACGAGGCCGGGCTGGCCGCAGCCGAAACGCGCTTGAACGAGCTGGGCGACGCGGCGCGCAACGAGGTCACGTCACAGGGCGTGGCGAACGCGGCGGTCGGGCTGCGGCGCCACCTCCACGTGCGCTACCAGGGCACCGACACCGCGCTGGTGGTCGCTTTCGGCAGCATCGACGCGATCCGGCAGGAATTCGAAGCCGGTTACCGCCAGCGTTTTGCCTTCCTGATGCCCGACCGTCTGCTGGTGATCGAGGCCGTGTCGGTGGAAGCGGTCGGCGCCGGCGAACGCTTCGACGAAGCCGCCACGGGCGACGAGCCTCCTGCGTACCGAGCGCAACCCGATGCCGCCGTGCAGATGCACTGCGATGGGGACGGTGGCAAGGATGGCTGGCGTGATGCCGGCCTGTTCGTGCGCGAATCACTGAGGCCTGGCGCGCTGATCGACGGCCCCGCGATCGTGGCCGAGAAGAATGCGACCACCGTCGTCGAGCCCGGCTGGCAGGCCCGGCTCAGCGCCGCGGGACCGATCGAGTTGCAACGGGTGCAGCCGCGTGCCACGCAGCACGCCATCGGCACCGATGCCGACCCGGTGATGCTCGAGGTTTTCAACAACCTGTTCATGAACATCGCCGAGCAGATGGGGCTGCGGCTGCAGAACACCGCGTACTCGGTGAACATCAAGGAGCGGCTCGATTTCTCCTGCGCGCTCTTCAACGCCGCGGGCGAGTTGATCGCCAACGCGCCGCACATGCCGGTGCATCTGGGCTCCATGGGCGAGAGCATCAAGACCGTGATCAGCGAGAACGCGGGTCGCATGTCACCCGGCGACGTGTACGTGCTGAACGACCCGTACCACGGCGGCACGCACCTGCCCGACGTGACCGTGGTCACCCCCGTCTATCTGCAGCCTGGCGACGCGCGACCGAGCTTCTACGTCGCCAGCCGAGGCCACCATGCCGACATCGGCGGCAG
>DATDER010000053.1:0-3008 GCA_036523095.1 Rubrivivax sp. | reverse complement strand
GGGGGCCGCGGAGCCCCCCTCGGCCCGCACCAGTATCACCGAAATATTGTCCTTGCCGCCGGCGTCGTTGGCGGCGTCGATCAGCGCCTGGCAGCACTCATCGAGCGCGCCTGGGGCCGACATGATCTGCGCGATCGAGGTGTCGGACAACATGTCGGACAGGCCGTCGGAGCAGAGCAGGTAGAGGTCGCCTGCGTGCACCTCGTGCACGTGGGTTTCGAGCAGCACGGTGTCTTCGACCCCGACCGCGCGGGTGACGAGGTTCTTGTTGGCCGAGAACGCCGCCTGCTCGGGTGTGATGAGGCCGGCGTCGATCTGCTCCTGCAGCAGCGAGTGGTCGCGAGAGATCTGCTGCAGCCGCCCGCCACGCAGGCGGTAGGCGCGCGAGTCGCCGACGTGGCCGACCAGCACATGCGCTTCGCGAAAGACCGCCACCACGAGCGTCGTGCCCATGCCGGCGTACTGCGGGTTGGAGTTGGCGGCGTTGAAGATCGCGCGGTTGGCGTTGTCGACGCAGATGTCCATGGCACGCCGGACTTCGGCGTCGCCGGCCGCGGCGCCGGCCTCTTGCAGCCAGCGGCCGAGTTCGGTGCGGATGAACGAGGTGGCCATGCTGCTGGCGACCTCGCCCGCGTTGTAGCCCCCCATGCCATCGGCCAGCACCACGAGCGCGCAGGGCTCGTCGAGCGCGACCGAGTCTTCGTTGTTGCTGCGGGCGCGACCGGCGTCGAGGGCCGAGCTGAACGCGTAGGGGTTGGGCACGGACAAAGGCAAGGTACCGGGCTGGAACGGGATGCGGGTCGCCCCGCCAAAGACCGGGGATTGTGCATCGTACGGCGCCGCCCAAGAAAGGGCGCGGCGCTTATTGCACGCCGTCCGCGCCCAGGGTGTGCAGTCGCGCACGCACCAGTGCGTCGGCCAGCACGTTGGCGTCGGCGTGGCGATCGCCGGGGCGTTTGGCGAGCAGGCGTGCCACGGTGTCGGCGAGCGACGCCGGCATCTCGGGGCGCAGGGTGCGCAGGTCGGGCGCCGGCTCGGACGCGACCTGCCGCAACAGCTCGCCCATCGAGGCCGATTCGTGCGGCCGACGCCCGCTGAGCAGCTCGAACAGCATCACGCCCAGCGTGTAGAGATCGCTGCGTGCGTCGGCCGCGGCGCCCGCGAGCTGCTCGGGCGCCATGTAAGCCGGCGTGCCGAGCAGGAGTTCGGTGCGGGTGCGGCTGCCGTCGTGCAGGCGCGCGGTGCCGAAGTCGCCGAGCTTCACGCTGTCGCTCGCAAGGTCGACGATCACGTTCGACGGCTTGACGTCGCGGTGCACCACCCCCATCGCATGCGCATGTGCCAGCGCCCGCGCGACGCGGATCACGATCCCGAGCACGACCGGCGGTGGCAGCAGGTAAGGCGGCTGGACGTAACGTTCGAGAGAGCGGCCGGGCACCAATTCCATCGCGAGCCAGAGCGCACCGGCCGTCTCGCCGGCGGCGTGGATCGCGACGATGTCGGGGTGCTGCAGCCGCTTCGCGACCTCGGCCTCCTGCAGGAAGCGGGCGCGCAACTCGGCGCGTTCGATGCTGTCCAAAGCGGCGCCCGCGGTCAGGAGCTTGAGCGCGAGCCAGGCGCCGTCGCTGCGCTGCTGCGCGAGGTGCACGACCCCGCTGCCGCCGCGGCCGAGGACCCGCCCGAGCACGTAGCCGGCGAGCGTGTCCCCCTCAACCGGCATGGTTCAGAGCAGGGCCTTGAGCAGCTTGCCCATCTCCGAGGGGTTGCGCGTGACGGTGAAGCCGCAGGCTTCCATGATCTCGAGCTTGGCGTCCGCGGTGTCGGCGCCGCCGCTGCTCAGCGCGCCGGCGTGGCCCATGCGCTTGCCCGCGGGCGCGGTCACGCCGGCGATGCAGCCGACGATGGGTTTCTTCATGTTGGCCTGGCACCAGCGTGCGGCGTCGGCTTCGTCGGGGCCGCCGATCTCGCCGATCATGATCACGGCGTCGGTGTCGGGGTCGTCGTTGAAGAGCTTCATCACGTCGATGTGCTTCAGGCCGTTGATCGGGTCACCGCCGATGCCCACCGCGCTGCTCTGGCCGAGGCCGATCTCGGTCAGCTGGCCCACCGCTTCGTAGGTGAGCGTGCCCGAGCGCGACACCACGCCGACGCGGCCCTTGCGGTGGATGTGGCCCGGCATGATGCCGATCTTGATCTCCTCGGGCGTGATCAGCCCCGGGCAATTCGGGCCGAGCAGCAGCGTCTTCTTGCCCCCCGCCGCTTCCTTCGCGCGCATCTTGTTGCGCACCTCGAGCATGTCGCGCACGGGGATGCCTTCGGTGATGCAGATCGCGAGGTCGAGTTCGGCTTCGACCGCTTCCCAGATCGCCGCCGCGGCGCCCGCCGGCGGCACGTAGATCACGCTCACGCTCGCGCCGGTGCCGGCCTTGGCCTCCTTGACGCTGGCGTAGATCGGGATGCCCTCGAAGTCTTCGCCCGCCTTCTTCGGGTTGACCCCGGCGACGAAACAGGCCTTGCCGTTGGCGTAGTCGCGACAGCCCCGGGTGTGGAACTGGCCCGTCTTGCCGGTGATGCCCTGCGTGATGACCTTGGTGTCTTTGTTGATCAGGATGCTCATGCGTGCCCCTCTTTTATTTGACTGCGGCGACGATCTTGGTGGCCGCCTCGGCCATCGTGTCGGCGCTGATGATGGGCAGGCCGCTGCTGGCCAGGAGCTTGCGCCCGATGTCTTCGTTGGTGCCCTTCATGCGCACCACGAGCGGCACGCTCAGGTTCACGGCCTTGCACGCGGCGATCACGCCTTCGGCGATGGTGTCGCACTTCATGATGCCGCCGAAGATGTTGACGAGGATGCCTTTGACCGCCTTGTTGGCGAGCATGATCTTGAAGGCTTCCGTCACCTTGTCCGCGGTGGCGCCGCCGCCCACGTCGAGAAAGTTGGCAGGCTCGCCGCCATAGAGCTTGATCGTGTCCATCGTGGCCATGGCCAGGCCCGCACCGTTCACGAG
>DATDER010000052.1:0-9000 GCA_036523095.1 Rubrivivax sp. | reverse complement strand
GGGCAGGTGCGGCAGCACGCGGGGCCGGCGCACGCGGCGCGGGCGCCGGAGCGACATCCCGCGCCGGCGCTGGCGGCGCGGCCGACATCGTGGGGGCGATCGCGGGCGCCGCGGGTGCCGGTGTCAGCGCCACCTTCGGCGGGTCGAGCAGCAGCGTGTATTCGCGCACCAGGCGGCCCGACGCCCACGTCATCTCCAGGATCACGTCGACGAAGGGCTCAAGCACCGCGCGGTCGCTCGTGAGCCGGATGTAGGCGCGGCCGTCCGGGCGCCGCACCAGCGAGGCCTGGGTGCCGGGCAAGACGGCGTTGTAGTCCACGCCGGCCGCGCGGTAGGCCTCGGACGAGGCCACGCGCACGTTGAGCGAAGAGGCTTCTTCGGCGGACATGCTGGTGACGTCGATCTCGGCGCGCAGCGACTCGCCGAGCGCCGACTGCAGGTTCAGCCGGCCCAGGCCCAGGGCCCAGGCATCGCCTGCGATCGCGCTGAGCGCCGCTACGGTCAGCGAAGTGAGTGCAAAACGCGTAACGGTGGACGTGCGGTGTTTCAAGGCGACTCCCGGCCCTCGCGAAGGCAAGAAAACAAAATAGCATCAAGCATATAGGCTTACAAGCTCATGCAAAGCCTGATGTTCCCCGCAGAAACCGCCTGTTTCTGTCGATGGCGCCGGCGTGTTGCACCCCGACAACGAGGCCTCAGTCCTCGAGCAGGATGCGCAGCATCCGACGCAAGGGCTCGGCCGCCCCCCACAGCAGTTGGTCACCGATCGTGAAGGCGCCTAGGTACTGAGGACCCAGCGCCAGCTTGCGCACCCGGCCGACCGGGATCGTCATCGTGCCCGTCACGGCCACCGGCGTGAGATGGCGCACGCTCTGCTCGCGTGTGTTCGGCACGAGCTTCACCCAGGCGTTGTCCGCGGCGATCATGGCTTCGATATCGGCGAGCGGGACGTCCTTCTTGAGCTTGAATGTGAGCGCCTGGCTGTGGCAGCGCATCGCACCCACCCTCACGCAGATCGAGTCGATCGGCGTCGCGGCGGTGCCGAAGCCCGCGCCACGGCCGAGGATCTTGTTGGTTTCGGCGCCGCCTTTCCACTCTTCGAGGCTGGTGCCGTCGCCGCGATCGCTGTCGATCCAAGGGATCAGGCTGCCGCCGAGCGGCACGCCGAAGTTCGCGGTTTCGTCCGCCGACATGCCGCGTTGCGTGGCGGCGACCTGGCGGTCGATCTCGAGGATCGCGCTCTTCGGGTCGTCAAGCAGCGCGCGCACCGACGCGTTGAGGGTGCCGTACTGCGTCAGCAATTCACGCATGTGCTGCGCCCCGCCACCCGACGCCGCCTGGTAGGTGGTGCACGCCAGCCACTCCACCAGATCGGCCTTGAACAGCGCGCCCAGGCCCATCAGCATGCAGCTGACGGTGCAGTTGCCGCCGATGTAGTCCTTGACGCCCTTGGCGAGCGCGCTCTTGATCACCGGAAGGTTCACCGGGTCGAGCACGATGACGGCGTCGTCGTTCATGCGCAGCGTCTTGGCGGCGTCGATCCAGTAGCCCTGCCAGCCTGCGGCGCGCAGCTGCGGGTAGACGGCCTTGGTGTACTCGCCGCCCTGGGCGGTGATGACGATGTCGCAGCGCTTCAGCGCGGCGATGTCACGGGCGTCGAAGAGCTTCGATTCGTTCTTCGCCATTGCCGGGGCTGCGCCGCCGGCGTTGGAAGTGGAGAAGAACATCGGCTCGATGAGCGCGAAGTCGCCCTCAGCCTGCATGCGGTCCATCAGCACCGAGCCGACCATGCCGCGCCAGCCAACCAATCCTACGAGTGCCATCTCAGTGTCGCCTTGTCGTCATTCCGGACCCCACCTTGTACCGGCTCGTGTCGCCGGGGTCCGATGAGGGCGAGACGATCCGGGAGCCGCTAGCTCTGGGTGATGATGGTTTTGCCCGTGGTCTTGCCCAACACCGCAGCCACCACCGCATCGCCCATCTCGCGTGTGCCCACCTTGCGCGTGCCCTCGCTCCAGATGTCGGCCGTGCGCAGGCCGGCACCGAGCACGGCCTGCACTGCCGACTCGATGCGGTCGGCGGCAGCGGGCTGGTCGAGGGAGAAACGAAGCATCATGGCCACCGACAGGATTGTAGCCAGCGGGTTGGCCACACCCTGGCCCGCGATGTCGGGTGCGCTGCCGTGGCTGGGCTCGTAGAGGCCCTTGTTATTCTTGTCGAGCGAGGCCGATGGCAGCATGCCGATCGAGCCGGTGAGCATCGCCGCGGCGTCCGACAAGATGTCGCCGAACATGTTGCCGGTGACCACGACGTCGAACTTCTTCGGCGCCTTGACGAGCTGCATCGCGGCGTTGTCGACGTACATGTGGTCGAGCTCGACATCCGGGTACTGCGCGTGCACCTCGGTCACCACGTCCTTCCAGAACTGGAAGGTCTCGAGCACGTTGGCCTTGTCGACGCTGGTCACCCGGTGGTTCCGCTTGCGCGCGGCCTGGAACGCCACGTGCGCGATGCGCTCGATTTCGGGCCGGCTGTAGCGCATCGTGTCGAAGGCTTCTTCGGCGCCCGGGAAGTGCCCGTCCACCGCGGTGCGGCGGCCCCGCGGCTGGCCGAAGTAGATGTCGCCGGTGAGCTCGCGGATGATGAGGATATCCAGGCCCGCCACGAGTTCGGGCTTCAGGCTCGATGCCGCGGTGAGTTGCTCGTAGCAGATCGCGGGACGAAAGTTGGCGAAGAGACTCAAGGACTTGCGCAGCCCCAGGATCGCCTGCTCGGGGCGGAGCGCACGCTCCAGCTTGTCGTACTTCCAGTCGCCGACGGCGCCGAAGAGGATCGCGTCGGCTTCCTGGGCCAGCTTCAGCGTCGAGTCGGGCAGCGGGTGCCCGTGGGCCTCGAACGCCGCGCCGCCGACGAGCGCGGTCTCGGCCTCGAACGGCAGGTCGAGCACGCCCATCACCTTCACCGCTTCGGCGACGATTTCAGTGCCGATGCCGTCACCGGGCAGGATCGCGATTTTCATGGCTCAGTGGCTTTCAGGAAGGGGGCCGGGCTTCATTGCGGGCGCTGCGCCAGCCAGGGCATGCGCGCCAGACGCTCGGCCTCGAAGGCGCGGATCTTGTCGGCATGGCGCAAGGTCAGGCCGATGTCGTCGTAGCCGTTCAGGAGACAGTACTTGCGGAAGGGCTGGACGTCGAAGGGCAACTCGCTGCCATCGGGTTTGAGCACGACCTGCCGTGGAAGATCGATCGTGAGCTGGTAGCCGACGAAGCCCTTCACCTCGTCGAACAGCTTCGCCACCTCGGCCTCGGACAACACCACCGGCAGGATGCCGTTCTTGAAGCAGTTGTTGAAGAAGATGTCGGCGTAGCTGGGCGAAATCAGGGCCCTGAAGCCGTACTGCTCGAGCGCCCACGGCGCGTGCTCTCGGCTCGACCCGCAGCCGAAGTTGCGCCGCGCCAGCAGCACCGACGCACCCGCATAACGCGGCTGGTTGAGCACGAAGTCGGGGTTGGGCTTGCGCTGCACGTGCGGTTGGCCGGGCTCGCCCTTGTCGAGGTAGCGCCATTCGTCGAACAGGTTCGGTCCGAAACCCGAGCGCTGGATCGACTTCAGGAACTGCTTCGGGATGATCGCGTCGGTGTCGACGTTCTCGCGGTCCATCGGGGCAACCAGCCCCTTGTGCACGGTGAAAGGTGTCATGTCACTTCTTCTTCGCCGCGTCTTCGACCGCGGCACCGGCTTTCTGCACGTCCTTGCCGACACCGGCGATGGTGTTGCAGCCGGCGAGCAGACCGAGGGCGGCGAGGGTCGCGATGAGTCGGTTCATGGTGGAGGATCTCATTCAATCAGCTGAGTCGGCGCACGTCGACGAAGTGCCCTTGCAGCGCCGCGGCGGCGGCCATGGCGGGGCTGACCAGGTGCGTGCGGCCCCCGGCGCCCTGGCGCCCTTCGAAGTTGCGATTGCTCGTGGAGGCGCAGCGCTCACCCGGCTCCAGCCGGTCGGCGTTCATCGCCAGGCACATGCTGCAGCCGGGCTCGCGCCACTCGAAGCCCGCCGCCTTGAAGATCTTGTCCAGCCCTTCGGTCTCGGCCTGCGCCTTGACGAGGCCGGAGCCGGGCACCACGAGGGCCAGCTTGACGTTGGGCGCCACCTTGCCGCCGACGCGGCGCACCACGGCGGCGGCGTCGCGCAGGTCTTCGATCCGGCTGTTGGTGCACGAGCCGATGAAGACCTTGTCGATCACGATGTCGGCAATCGCCTTGTTCGGCGCCAGGCCCATGTAGGTCAGTGCACGCTCGATGGCACCGCGCTTGACGGCGTCCTTTTCCTTGTCCGGATCGGGCACACGGTCTTCGATCGAAAGCACCATCTCGGGCGAGGTGCCCCAGGTGACCTGCGGGAGCAGCTGCGTCGCGTCGAGTTCGATCACGGCGTCGAAATGCGCCCCCGCGTCCGAGTGCAGGTCCTGCCACTGCTGGACCGCGAGCTCCCATTCGACGCCCTGGGGCGCAAAGGGCCGCCCCTTCACGTAGGCGATGGTCTTGTCGTCCACCGCGACCAAGCCCGCGCGTGCGCCGGCTTCGATCGCCATGTTGCACACCGTCATGCGACCTTCCATGCTCAGCGCGCGGATCGCCGAGCCGCCGAACTCGATGGTGTAGCCGGTGCCGCCGGCGGTGCCGATACGGCCGATGATCGCCAGCACAATGTCCTTAGCGGTGCAGCCGCGCTGCAACTGACCGTCGACCTTCACGAGCAGGTTCTTCGCCTTCTTCGCCAGCAGCGTCTGCGTTGCCATGACGTGTTCGACTTCGCTCGTGCCGATGCCGTGCGCCAGCGCGCCGAAAGCACCGTGGGTCGAGGTGTGCGAGTCGCCGCAGACGACCGTCATGCCCGGCAGCGTGGCACCCTGCTCCGGCCCGATCACGTGCACGATGCCCTGGCGCTTGTCGAGGAACGGGAAGTACGCCGCGGCGCCGAAGGCGTGGATGTTGGCGTCGAGCGTCGTGACCTGCAGCTTGCTGATCGGATCCCGGATGCCGTCGTAGCCGTCGGCCCAGCCCGTGGTGGGGGTGTTGTGATCGGCGGTGGCCACGATCGAACTGGTGCGCCAGACCGACCGCCCGGCCAGCCGCAGGCCCTCGAAGGCCTGCGGGCTCGTCACCTCGTGCACGAGATGGCGGTCGATGTAGAGCACCGAGGTACCGTCGTCCTCGGTGTGGACGACGTGGTCGTCCCAGAGCTTGTCGTAAAGCGTGCGTGCGGTCATCGGGGGCCCGTGGGTCAGCGGCAGGATTCGCTGCGCGGCGCCATTTTCCCGCAGTTTCAGAACTGCGGTGCCGGGCGTGTTGCGCGGGCGCTCAGCGCGAGCGCCGGCGCTGCTCCCAGGCCAGCAGTTCGCCGACGATGCCCTTGCGGAACGCGAGCAGCAGACGACGAAGATCACGCCGATGATCACCGTGACCCACGATCCCACGCGGTCGGCCAGGAAGTTCTGCAGGCCGATGATCGCGTGAAGGCGCCGATCACGGGGCCGGCGAAGATGCCCATGCCGCCCAGCAACGTCATCAGCACCACCTCGCCGGAGAGCGACCAGTGCGCATCCGACAAGGTGGCCGTAGGGCGAATGCACGACGCGGATCACGAACAGGAACACCGCGACGAAGACCGCCACCACAACGAAGTAAAGCGTTACGTCGTTGCCGAGGTCGATGAGCCCGAACAGCTTGCCGCGTGGCACGCCCTGCAGCCCGTCTTCACCCCCTATGAACGGCGCCTGCAGGAAGACGAAATAGACCATCTGCGCCATCGCCAGCGTGATCATCGCAAAGTAGATGCCCTGGCGCCGGATCGCCAGCAGGCCCACCAGCAGGCCGATGCCGGCCGCGATCAGCGTGCCCGCGAGCACGCCCAGTTCAGGCGGCCAGCCGGCGCTGCGCACGAGCCAGCCCGTGCAGTAGGCGGCCGCGCCCAGGTAGGCCGCGTGGCCGAAGGACAGCAGCCCGGTGTAACCCAGCAGCAGGTTGAAGGCGCAGGCGAAGATCGCAAAACACAGCGCCTTCATCATGAAGATCGGGTACAGGCCGACGAAGGGTGCGGCGATCAGGACCGCCAGGCCCACGAGCCAGGCGATGCGTCCCAGGCGTTCGGTGCTCATCACTTCTCTTTCCCGAACAGGCCGGCAGGCCGGATCACGAGCACGATCGCCATGATGACGAAGACCACGATGTTGGACGCCTCGGGGTAGAACACCTTGGTCAGCCCCTCGACGATGCCCAGGAACAGGCCGGTGAGGATGGAGCCCAGGATCGACCCCATGCCGCCGATCACAACCACCGCGAAGACCACGATGATGAGGTTGCTGCCCATCAGCGGCGTGATCTGGATCACCGGCGCCGCCAGCACACCGGCCACCGCCGCCAAGCCGGCACCCGCGGCGTAGGTCAGCATCACCATCAGCGGCACGTTGACGCCGAAAGCCTGCACCAGCGCCGGGTTCTCGGTGCCGGCGCGCAGGTAGGCGCCGAGCCGTGTGCGCTCGATCAGGAACCAGGTCCCAAAACACACCGTCAACGACGCCACGACGACCCAGGCGCGGTAATTCGGCAGCACCATGAAGCCGAGATTGGTGGCGCCCTGCAGCAGCTCGGGCACCGGGTACTGCTGTCCCGACACGCCGAAACGGTCACGGAACACGCCTTCGGCGATCAGCGCCAGGCCGAAAGTCAGGAGCAGCCCGTAGATCGGATCGATCCGGTACAGCCGCTGCAGCATCGTGCGCTCGATCACGACGCCGATGGCGCCCACCACCAGGGGCGCGAGCAGCAGCGCGGCCCAGTAATTCAGCCCGAAGTACTCCAGGCTCGCCCACGCGACGTAGGCGCCGATCATGTAGAGCGCCCCGTGCGCGAAGTTGACGATGCCGAGCAGGCCGAAGATCACCGCCAGCCCCAGGCTCAGCATCGCGTAGAACGAGCCGTTGACCAGGCCGAGCAACAGCTGGCCCGCAAAGGCCTGCACCGGGATGCCGAAGATCTCCATCGTCGTCGTTCGCGCAGCGGGTTCAGTTCAACTCACTTCCACAGCGGGCACTTCGTGTCCGCCTTGGCCGTCCAGGCATCTTCGCCCTTGATCGTCTCGACCACGTTGTAGTAGTCCCAGGGCTCGGTGCTCTTGTCGGGTGACTTGACCTGCATCAGGTACATGTCGTGCACCATGCGACCGTCGGCGCGGATGTAGCCGCCCTTGGCGAAGACGTCGTTGATCTTGGTCTTGCGCATGTGCGCGAGCACCTTGTCGGCGTCGTCGCTGCCCGTGGCCTTGACCGCCGCCAGGTACTGCAGCGTGGCCGAGTAGTCCCCTGCCTGCAGCGAAGACGGCATGCGCTTCATCTTCTCGAAGAACCTGCGGCTCCAGGCACGCGCCTCGGCGTCCTTGTTCCAGTACCAGCTGTCGGTCAGGTACATGCCCTGCGTGGTCTTCAGGCCCAGCGAGTGGATGTCGTTGATGAACACCAGCAGCCCGGCGAGCTTCATCGTCTTGGTGACGCCGAACTCGTTCGCCGCCTTGATCGTGTTGATGGTGTCGCCGCCGGCGTTGGCCATGCCCAGGATCTGCGCCTTGCTGCTCTGCGCCTGGAGCAGGAAGGACGAGAAGTCGCTCGCCGACAGCGGGTGCTTGACCGAGCCCACGATCGTGCCGCCCGCCGCCTTGACGACGGCGGAGGTGTCGTTCTGCAGTGCGGCGCCGAAAGCGTAGTCGGCGGTCAGGAAGTACCAGCTCTTGCCGCCGGACTTGACGACGGCGCCGCCCGTGCCCTTGGCCAGCGCAACCGTGTCGTAGGCCCAATGCACGGTGTAGGGCGTGCACTGGTCACCGGTGAGCGCCGAACTGGCGGCACCCACGACCAGGAAGGGCTTCTTCTTCTCGGCCGCAACCTTGGCCATGGCCAGGCTGGTGCCCGAGTTGGTGCCGCCGATCAGCATGTCCAGGCCCTGGGTGTCGAACCATTCGCGTGCCTTGGCCGCCGCGACGTCGGCCTTGTTCTGGTGGTCGGCAAACACGACCTCGATCTTCTTGCCGTTGATGGCACCGCCGGCGTCGGCAATCGCCATCTTGATCGCTTCCACGCCGCCGGGGCCGTCGATGTCGGCGTACAGGCTGGACATGTCGGTGATGATGCCGACGCGGATCACGTCACCCGAGATCTGGGCTTGCGCTGAAGTGACCGTGCCGAGCGAGAGAGTCAATGCCAGACCGCAGGCGGCGGCGATTTTCTTGAGTTTCATGGGGTCTCCAGTGAGGGTAAGGAAAAAATCGGCGTCAGACGCCAAGATACTCGTGCAACCGGTCGAGATTGGCAGGCAGCTGCGCCTGGGTGAATTCCTGCAGGATCTGGCCGTGCTCCATGACGAAGAAGCGGTCGGCCAGCGGCGCGGCAAAGCGGAAGTTCTGCTCCACCATCACGACCGTGTAACCCTGCTTACGCAGCGTCAGCACCATCTCGGCGAGCTTTTGCACGATCACCGGGGCCAGGCCCTCGGAGATCTCGTCCAGCAGCAGCAGGCGTGCACCGGTGCGCAGGATGCGTGCCACCGCCAGCATCTGCTGCTCGCCGCCGGACAGCCGTGTGCCCTGGCTGCGCGCACGTTCCTTCAGGTTCGGGAACATGGCGTAGATCTGCTCCACGCTCATGCCGCCATCGGCCAGCGTCGGCGGCAGCATCAGGTTCTCTTCCGCCGACAGGCTGGAGAAGATCGCACGCTCCTCGGGGCAATAGCCGATGCCCAGGCGCGCGATGCGGTGCGTGGCGAGGCCGATCACCTCGGTGCCGCGCACGTGGATCGAGCCCTTGCGGCTGCCGGTCAGGCCCATGATGGCGCGCAGCGTGCTCGTGCGCCCGGCGCCGTTGCGGCCCAGCAGCGTCACGACCTCACCTTCCTGGACGTCGAAGTTGACGCCGTGCAGCACGTGCGACTCGCCGTACCAGGCGTGCAGGT
>DATDER010000051.1:0-8341 GCA_036523095.1 Rubrivivax sp. | reverse complement strand
GTCGAAAGCCAGCGCGCCCAGACCGGTGGCAACGGCCACCAGTAGGCCGGCGGCGATCCAGCGCGGCGGATGCAGTGGCATGCGCGCCTCGACCCAGCGTGTACCGCCGACCATGTACTGCGCGATGAAGGCGATCGCCATCACCAGCCCGGCGACGAAACCGCCACCGGGTTCGTTGTGGCCGCGCATGAACAGGTAGAAGGCGAAGACACCGGCCACTGGCAGCAGCAGCTGCACCAGCACGGCGGGCACCAGCAGGTAGCCTTCGGCGTTGCTCGTATCGGGTTGGTCGAGCAGGTCGCTCTGCCGGTCCTCGGGCACGACCCGTTGCTGGAGCGGCCGTCCTATGACCTCCCGCGGGGGGCGAAACCGCCGCAACAGCGCATACACCGTCAAACCGACGATGCCCAGCACGGTGATCTCGCCCAGCGTGTCGAAGCCGCGAAAGTCGACCAGCATCACGTTGACGACGTTGCTGCCGCCGCCTTCGGGCAACGCACGTTCGATGAAGAAGGGCGAGATGCTCTGCGGCGCCTGACGCGTCAACATCGCGTACGACAGTGCCGACAGGCCGGCGCCGATCAGCAGCGCGAGGACGAAGTCGCGACTGCGCCGCCACAGCGCGCGGCCGCGCGTGAGCGGGTCGTCCACTGCCACCCGCTTGGGCAGCCAGCGCAGGCCGAGCAGGAAGAGCACGGTCGTGACCACCTCCACCGCGAGCTGGGTCAAAGCCAGGTCGGGCGCCGAGAACCAGGCGAAGCTCAGACACAGGACCAGCCCGACGACGCTGAGCAGGGCCAGCGCGGCAAGCCGGTGGAACTTGGCCTGCCACGCCGCGCCGACGGCGGCGACGCCGCCGATGACCCACAGCAGCACGAACTCCGGCGCCGCCGGCACGCGCGCGCGATCGCCCCAGGCCAGCGGCACGACCAGGGCCGAGCCGAGCCCAGTCGCGCCGGCGACGACGAGGATCCACAACAACTGCGGCTGCAGGCGCCGCGTGCTCGCCAGCCGCAGGGCGCGCCGCGCCAGCGCGGTGACACCGGCCAGCGTCCTCTCGAAGAGGCGCTTGCCATCGAGCACGTGGATCAGCGGCGTGCGCCGCAGCGCGCGCTGCTTGAAGCGCCCGGCGAAGAGGTTGTAGACGACGATGCCGCCGGCCATCGCCAGCAGGCTCATCATCAACGGCGTGTTGAAGCCGTGCCAGACCGCCAGGCTGTACTGCGGCAGCGTGCCACCGACAACCGGTAGCGCCGCAGCGGCCAGCAGCGGACCCACCGACCAGCCCGGCGCGATGCCGACCACCACGCAGGCCAGCACGAGCAGTTCGACCGGGACGCGCATCCAGTGCACCGGCTCGTGCGGCTGCCGCGGCAAGCCCAGCGACGGGGGACCGAAGAAAACGTCGTGGCCAAAGCGCAGCGAATAGACGACGGCGAACACGCCCGCGAGCGTCGCCGCCAGCGGCAAGCCGAACTCGATCCAGGGATGAGCGGTCACGAACACCGTCTCGGCGAAGAACATCTCCTTCGACAGGAAGCCGTTGAGCAGCGGCACCCCCGCCATCGCGCCGCAGGCGACGATGGCCAGCGTGCCGGTGATCGGCATGCTGCGGAAGAGGCCGTCCAGCCGCCGCATGTCGCGCGAGCCGGTCTCGTGGTCGATGATGCCGACTGACATGAAAAGCGAGGCCTTGAAGGTCGCGTGATTCATCATGTGGAACACGGCAGCCACCGCAGCTAGCGGGCTGTTCAGCCCCAGCAAGAGCGTGATCAGTCCCAGATGGCTGATGGTCGAATAGGCGAGCAGGCCCTTGAGGTCGTTCTGGAACATCGCCGCGTAGGCACCGAGCATGAGCGTGACGAGGCCGGCGCCGCCGACGATCCAGAACCATGCTTCGGTGCCCGACAACACCGGCCACAGCCGCGCCAGCAGGAAGACGCCGGCCTTGACCATCGTCGCCGAATGCAGATACGCCGACACCGGCGTCGGCGCGGCCATCGCATGCGGCAGCCAGAAGTGGAACGGGAATTGCGCACTCTTGGTCAGCGCGCCGAGCAGCACCAGAACGAGCGTCAACGGGTACAGCACATGCGCACGCACGCGGTCGCCGGCGGCCAGCACGGCGTCGAGTTCGTAGCTGCCGACGATGTGCCCCAGCAGCAGCACACCGGCCAGCAGCGCGAGGCCGCCGCTGGCGGTGACGGTGAAGGCCATGCGGGCGCCGCGCCTTGCGTCCTGCCGGTGATGCCAGTAGCCGATCAGCAGGAACGAGAACACGCTGGTCAGTTCCCAGAACAGCACGAGCTGGATGAGGTTGCCCGACACCACGACCCCGAGCATCGACCCCATGAAGCCCAGCAACAGCGAATAGAACCGCGCCGCGGGGTCGTCTGGCGACAGGTAGTAGCGCGCGTACATCACCACCAGCACACCCATGCCGGTAACCAGCATCGCGAACATCCAGGCAAAGCCATCGATGCGGACCACCAGGTCCACACCCAGGCTGGGCAGCCACACCAGCCGCTCGGACACCACGCCGCCGTCACGTACGTCGGGGTACAGCAGTGCCAGTGGCACGGCGACTGCCAGCGCAACGAAGCCTGCCCAGATCGACTCGATGTTGCGTGCGCCGGTGGGCAGCAGCGCCGCGACGGCGCTGCCCACGAAGGGCAGCACAAGCAGAAGCAGGAGGGACATGCGGATGGAGTCTAAGGAACTCGGCGTTCGGCAGGTGGACCCACGTCCCCCCAAGCGGGCTGCGGGCAGAGACTCCCTTCTTTCGATGGACCGCTAGCGGCTGAACGGTCCGCGGCCGCGGCATTGACCGCGCCGGCAACTCGTCGTCGCGCTCGCGCGAACCTTGCGCCACCATGCCGCGAAACTGCGTCAGCAGCGGCGATTCGTCGCCGGCCCGGCGGTTCATGATCACGGGCGTGCTCAGCTTCGCGTCGCCCAGCGGCAGGCAGACGACGCCGTCGCGGTGCAGGGCCTGCTCCGGTTCCGGCACCAGCGGATTGCAGTGGTCAGGCGTCGGGCGGCAATACGGTCAGCACGCGCACGATCGTGTGCGTTCATCACCAGGCAGTGTCACGCGGCACCAACCGTCAGCTTGCATCGGGACTTGGAACGAGAAGAGGCAGATGATGACCACCAGCGTACCTTGGGCTTTGTCACACACCCAGATTGCCATCGAGATCGTCGCCACCATCGCGTTCGCCCTGTCCGGAGTGATCGAGGGCGCCCGCAAGCGCCTGGACGCCGTGGGCATCTGCGTGGTCGCAGGGCTTGCCGCTTTCGGGGGCGGAACGGTGCGCGACATTCTGCTCGACCGCCGCCCTCTGTTCTGGGTCCAGCAGTCAAGCTGGGTCTGGGCGCTGCTAGCGCTGTTCATCGGCGCCATGTTCCTCATGCGCGCAAGCCATCTCGAACCGACCGAGCGTGCCATGCAGTGGCCCGACGCGCTGGGGCTCGGCTTGTTCACCGCCAGTGGCACGCAGATCGCCATCGATGCCGGAATGCCCGCTGTCATCGCCGTGATCCTGGGTGTGATCACAGCTGTATTCGGCGGCGTGCTGCGCGATGTCGTGTGCAACGAGATCCCGCGCGCATTCAGTGACCATCGGCCCTACGCCATCTGCTCGTTCATTGGAGGATGGTCCATGGCGCTGGCGCACTCGGCGGAGCTGCCGCAGTGGGCCACGCTGCTCGCCGCGGCCGGCACCGCAACCGCTCTGCGCGCCGCCGCGGTGGTCATGGATTGGCGACTGCCTGCCTGGCACGCGGGCGCACCGGTGCGTGACGAGGCCGATGATCGGCCGCGCCGCTGACAAGCGGATCTGCATGTATGTGTGCATACCACTCGTGCCCGCTTTCCGGATCCGTTCAATGCGGGTTCCTTGGCTGGCGCTGGCACTGCCCTCTCGAACTGCCTCCGGCAAAACGTCAGCAGGCAACGGGCGCGGAGGCTGACGGTCGTGAACGGCAACAAGTGGCCGAATCCGGCGTCGGCGAACGACTTCTCGAATCCCACCGGCAAGGAACGACCCATGTCGGCCATTGATCAAGCGAGATTCGCCGCAACAAACGGTCGGGCGTCCGCGCAGTTTCTGAACCTGCAAGATGCTGCGCCGTGAGCGCGCGGCATCAGACCTCACGCGCCGCGCCGACTACCGTGTGACGCAGGACGCCGGTTCGTCCGGCGACTGCAGCTGCACCTTCTGCCCGGAGCGTCAAGCGCATCCGCCCACTACGGCGCTGGCCAACGGCTGCAAGAAGATCCAACTCGCACGAGCACAAGCGCTGCTCTCACCCAGCGCTCAGGCCCGCGAATAGGCCTCCATGGTTTAGGCGGCGCACATGGAGGTCCACACCTGGAGGTGTGTCAAGGGCGGCTGCACGTGTCCACATCAAGCGACATGCCGGCATCGGCTTGCAGATGTCCTTGCTGACCTACGCCTATCATTCAGCCCACAAAAAGGAGACGAGCATGGACAAATGGACCGCACCCATGAAGGTGTTCGGCTACGCGGTCGTGCTGCTGGTCGCCCTGGCGATCCTGTACGCCGCCGCCATCACGATCACGCACTGGTCCGGCATCAGCGTCTAGGAGCCGGCCCATGAACAAGAAACAAGCCCGCCTGTTCGCCATCGGCTCCAGTGTCGTCGCCGCGATCGCCTTCATCGGCCTGACGATCGACAGCCACCGCCAGTTCGACAAGCTCACCAACGCCGACAAGATCACCGCCGAAGTCACGCGCGGCAAGGACGCCTGGCACAAGAACAACTGCATCAACTGCCACACGGTGTTCGGGGAGGGCGCCTATTACGCGCCCGACCTGACCAAGATCACCAAGCACCGGGGCGAGGTCTACCTGCGGGCCTACCTGAAGGACCCGTCCAAGTTCTACGACGAGAAGAAGCATCGCCGCCTGATGCCCAAGCAGGACCTGAGCGACCAGGACATCACCGACCTGATCGCCTTCCTCGACTGGGTCAGCAACGTCGACAACCAGGGCTGGCCGCCGCGGCCGATCCTGGTGACAGGCGCCACCTTCCCCGGCACCGACGCCTCCGTGGCCGCCGCAACACCAACGGCAGCAACGCCGCCCGGAGCACGGCCGGTCAGCGGCGCCGAGAATCCGATCGCGCTGGGCGAGGCGGTGTTCCGTAGCGCCACGCCGGCCTGCGCCGCCTGCCACTCGGTCGCCCCCGGCGTCAACATGGCGGGGCCATCGCTGGCCGGCATCACCGGCCGCTTCGAGGCGCTGTTGGCTTCGGGCCAGTACAAGGGCAAGGCCAAGGATGTCGCGGGCTACCTCCACGAATCCGTTCTCGAGCCCAGCGCGCACGTGGTGCCCGGGCCGATGTACTCGGCCAACGGTGTGTCGTTCATGCCGACGACCTATGCGAAGGACCTGACAGCCGCGCAGGTCGACCAGCTGGCAGCCTACCTGTCGTCGCTCAAATAAGCCGGAGGCACCATGCGCTACAAATCACAATCCGTCGCCTACTGGTATTTTGCCGTCGCCCTGTCCCTGTTCGGGCTGCAACTCGTATTCGGCCTGCTGTCGGCAGCCAAGTACCTCGGGCCCGACCCGCTGCTGTACATCCTTCCGTTCGACGTCACCAAGGTCATTCACACCAACCTGCTGATCGTGTGGGTGCTGACCGGCTTCATGGGGGCGACCTACTGGATGGTGCCCGACGAGTCGCGCACCGAGCTGCACAGCACCAGGCTCGCCTACATCCAGCTGGTGTTGTGGACGGTGATGGGCGTGGTGACCGTCATCGGCTACCTGTTCCGCTATGGCACCGGCAACAAGCTGCTGGAGCAGCCGCTGCCGTCCAAGATCGTGATCGTCATCGTGATGCTCATGTTCCTCTACAACATCGGCATGACCATCCGCAAGTCCGGCCGCTTCACCACCACCGAGGGCGTGCTGGTTGGCGGGCTCGGGCTGGCGGCGCTGCTTTACCTGCCGGCGCTGCTGCACTACGAGAACTACACGGTCTCCATCTATTACCGCTGGTGGACCATCCACCTTTGGGTCGAGGGCGTGTGGGAAATGATCCAGGGCGGCTTCCTGGCCTACCTGCTGATCCGCCTGTCGGGCGCCGACCGCGAGGTGATGGAGAAGTGGCTGTACGTGATCGTCGGCCTGGTCTTCATCGCCGGCATCCTGGGCACGGCGCACCACTACTACTGGGTCGGCGTGCCGGGCTACTGGCTGCCGATCGGCGGCATGTTCAGCGCCCTGGAACCGGTGGCCCTGGTGGGGATGGCCATGTATGCGTATTCGTCCATCCGGCGTTCCGGCCTGGCCCATCCGAACAAGCTGGCCCTGCACTGGACCGTGGGCAGCGCAGTGTTCACGCTGTTCGGCGCCGGCCTGCTGGGACTGGCCCACACCTTCCCCAGCGTCAACAAGTGGACCCACGGCACGCTGATCACGGCGATGCACGGGCATGCCGCCTTCTACGGCGCCTACGCGATGATCGTGATGGCCATGGTCACCTACGCGCTGCCGTCGATGACGCGCCGCCCCGAGGAAGGCACGGCGATGGGCTACGCATCGTTCTGGCTGCAGATCGCCGGCATGTTCGGCATGACGCTGTCGTTCGCCACCGCCGGCATCGGGCAGGTCTACCTGGAGCGGATCATGGGCCTGGGCTACCTGGACGCCCAGCTGAAGATCCAGATCCATTTCGTGATGCTGATCATCACCGCTTCGATCTTCGCGGTCGGCGTGGCCTTGTTCATCATCGACTTCTTCCGCCACGCGCCGCGCTTCGAAGTGACTGGCGAAGCGGAGCAGCCCCTGCAGCCGGTGCGCCCGGCCGTCGCCTGAATTGGACGCCACCGAGCCGTACTACCTGCCCTCGGGCGACGAGGTGGCGGTCTTCGAGCAGTGCCATGCGCGCAGCCTGGCCGTCATGCTCAAGGGCCCGACCGGCTGCGGCAAGACCCGCTTCGTCGAGTACATGGCGTGGCGGCTGGGCCGGCCGCTGGTCACCATCTCCTGCCATGATGACCTGACGGCCAGCGACCTGGTCGGCCGCTTCCTGATCCGCCACGACGGCACGGCCTGGCAGGACGGGCCGCTGACGCGTGCGGTGCGCGAAGGAGCGATCTGCTATCTCGACGAGGTGGTGGAGGCGAGGCAGGACACGGTGGTGGTGCTGCACCCGCTGACCGATCACCGGCGCATGCTGCCGATCGACAAGACCGGCGAAACGGTGCCGGCCGCGCCGGGCTTCCAGCTGGTGGTCTCGTACAACCCGGGCTACCAGCGCATGCTCAAGGACATGAAGCCCAGCACGCGCCAGCGTTTCGTCGCGCTGGACTTCATGTTCCCGCCGCCGGAGCGCGAAACCGCGATCGTCGAGCGCGAAGGTGGAATCGGCCATGCCATGGCGCGCGGACTGGTCGATCTCGGGCTGCGCCTGCGCGGACTGCAGGACCGCGGCCTGGCCGAAGTGCCCAGCACCCGCCTGCTGATCGCAGCCGCCCGGCTCATCGGCAGCGGCATCCCGGTGCAGCAAGCCTGCTACGCGGCCATCGTGTCGCCGCTGTCGGACGAGCCCTCGCTGGTCGCCGCGATGCGCGACCTGGTCGCCGCCACCTTCGTCTAGGGTCGGCGGTCCGGTCATGGCCGAGGCAGAGGACGTCATCACCGATGTGGCGCGCCATGCCACCGTGTACGCGCAGGACCTGTGGCGCCGGCACCGAGGCGCGCCGGCAGGTCCGCCAGCGGTGCGCCTGGCCGACGTCGCCCGGCGCCTGGACCTGCTGATCGCCGCTGTCTTTGGCCGCAGCTTCGCGCTGCGCGTGGCCCAGCCGCCCGCGCCGCCGACCTGGCTGGGCGGGGTCTTCCTGCGCCAGCGCATTCCGCCGGTGCGCGCAGCCGTTCCCATGACCGACGGCCACAGCCTTTGGCTGCCGGCGGCGTTCGGCCTGGCCGAAAGTGCCGACGACGCCACTGCACGGTTCCGGACCCTGGCCTTGCAGCAGGCGATGCGGGCCGTGCGCTGCAGCGCGCTGCAGTGCCCATTCGACGGCCCGCTGCTGCTGCGCGAGTTGTACCTGCTGCTGGAAGCGCGCGCGGCCGACGATGCGCTGGTGCGCTTGTTGCCGGGTCTGGCCGAGCCGCTGCAGCTGCTGCGCCGGCAGGCGCTGCGGCGCCGTCCGGCGCTGTCGGCCTTCGCGGTGCCGCACCGGGCGCTGGAATCGCTGGTGCGCTCCCTGCTCGCCGGGAGCGAGAGCCCGGCGCTGCTGCTGCCGGCCACGCCGGCCGAGGTTCTCGCGCAGGCCACGCAGCTGGCCGGGACGATGGCCGTC
>DATDER010000050.1:0-3221 GCA_036523095.1 Rubrivivax sp. | reverse complement strand
TGTCGAGCACGCTCTGGTGCGCAAACGGTCGAGGGATCTGATAGGTGCGTGAGATGCCGCTTTGTGCGATGCGGTGCGCGGCGCGCCCGGCCAGTTCGCGCCCCTCGAAGACCACGCTGCCGGCGCTGGGCAGGAAGTGCCCGCTGACAACGTTGATGAAGGTCGACTTGCCCGAGCCGTTGGGCCCGAGCAGGCCAAGGATCTCGCCGCGCCGCACCTCGACATCGACGCCGGCCAGCGCCTTCACGCCGCGGAAGGACTTGGCCAGCGCGCGGGTGCGCAATAGCACCGGCCCGTCACCCTCGTCCGCCATTGCCGACCGGCGTGCGGCAGTCGTTGCGTCGGGCAGGGGCATGGGGGCCGGCGCGGGCCGGCGCCGCGCCCACACCCGCTGCAGCCGAGGCAGGATGCCGTCGGGCATGAACAGGATCGCGGCGATCAGGATCACGCCGATCATCGCCTTGCCGGCCACCGCGTAGTCGGCGGCGGTGAAGCTGTAAAGAAGCAACGTGATGGCCACCGCGCCGACCGCCGGCCCGGCCCAGTGGCGCGTGCCGCCGAGCACGCTCATCAGCACCACGGTCAGCGGCACGGGGATGGTGAAGACCTCGCCCACCGTCACGTAGTTCAGGAACAGTGCGTGGATGCCGCCGGCCAGGCCCGCCAGTGCACACGAGATGGCCAGCGCGATGAGCTTGTAGCGATAGGTCGGCACGCCCATGACCTCGGCCGCGTCCTCGTCGTCGTGGATCGCGAACAGCCCCGCGCCCAGCTTCGACACCGAGATGCCCCAGGCGGCGAGCAGCGTCACCGCTGCCGCGGCCAGCGCCAGCAGATAGAAGGTGGCCGACGGCGTCGGCCCGATCTTCGGCACGGCGACGCCGGCGAGCGACACGCCATTGCCGCCGTCGATCGGCGTGTTGACGATCACCGTGCCGAGCACGAAGGTCACGGCCAGCGTCAACAGCGCGAAGACCTCGCCGCGCACGCCCTTGACGCGGAACACAATCGCGCCGACGACCACGCCGAGCACGCAGGCGACCAGCGCGGCCGCCGGCAAGGTCCACAGGAAGGGCCAGCCGGCCTTGTCCATCAAGGTTGCGCTGGTGTACAGGCCGCCGCCGAAGAATGCGCCGTGGCCGAAGGAGAAGTAGCCCGTGTAGCCCGACAGGATGTTCCATGAGGTCGCGAGAATGATCCAGTGCAGGATCAGGTACAGCAGCGAGTCATAGAACGCGGGCAGGCCGAGCCAGGGCATGAAGGCCAGCGCGATGGCGGCGGCGACGATCGCCAGCGGCACGCGCCATGCTGCGGGTGTTGCCGCGGGGGCGAGGGCCGCTGGCCGCGCGTCGGTGGCCGGTACGGTGGACGCCGCGGGCGTCACGCCACCCTCCCTGGACGCAACAGCAGAATGGCGATGAGCAGCGTGAACGACACCAGCGGCGCCCATGACGGCGCGGTCACCGCCATCGTCACCGCCTCGCTGACGCCGATGACGATGCCGGCGATCAGCGGTGCCAGCGGACGCCCCAGACCGCCCAGCATCACCGCGGCGAAGACGACGCCGACCCAGGCGTAGATCTGCGACGGCGCGAGCGTGAAGCCCAGCGCCAGGCACACCCCGGCCACGCTGGCCAGCGCCGAACACGTGCCGGCCAGCAGCAGCGCGTTGCGCCGCTGGTGGATGCCGAAGGCCGCGGCGATCGGCGCGTCCTCGGCCGAGGCGCGCAGCGCCTTGCCCAGGTCGGTGTAACGCAGCACGCCCCACACCGCGATCGACAAGCCCGCCGCCAGGGCGAGCGTGATGACCTCGGGCAACGGCACGTACAGTCCGGCCACCTTCCAGGTGTGGTCGGCGTAGCTCGACTCGAGCTTGCGGTAGTCCGCCGTCCAGATCGACTGGATCAGCGCCTCGACGATGCCGGTCAGGCCGAAGGTCAGCAGCAGCGAATTGAAGGGCGTGATCTGAAAGCGCGCCATCGCCGCGTGCAGCGCCGCACCCAGCGCAAAGAACAACGGCACGATGACCAACAGGGTCAGCAACGGGTCCATGCCCATCGACGCCATCTGGTAGCACAGATAGGCCGCCAGGAAGGCGAAGCCGAAGTGCGCCAGGTTGATCAGCTTGAGCAGCCCCCACGACAGGCTCAGGCCGAGCCCGAGCAGGCCGTAGAGGGCGCCCACGAAGATGCCCGACAGGATGCTCTGCGACAGCAATGTGGCGCTCGGCAGCGCGAATCCCGACATGTCAGAGCTTCCCGGGGCTGAGGAAAAAGCGAACCGGCGCCGGGCACAACGGCGGCGCATCCAGCGACAGCCGCAGATCCGGCTTTGCCGGGCTGCCAGCGGGCCTTGCAGGCCGCGCCGGGCGAGGACGCCCGGCCGCTCGCCAGGCACAAGAGGTCCACTGGATCTCTTGCGTCCGGGCTCGCCCCCCTTCAGGGGTAGCGCCGCAGGCGCCTCGGGGGTGGGTCATCAATTCGTCTGCAGCATGGCGCCCGGCGCCGCGTAGGCCTTGGGCGAGACCACCTTCCACTGGCCGTTCTGCACCTGCTTGACGCGCATCAGGTCGTCGCCGTACTGGCCGGGGCCGTCGAAACGCAGCTGGCCCTGGATGGTGTCGACCTTGTTCGTCTTGAGCCACTGCGCGATCGCCTTGTCGTCCAGGCTCTTGGCGCCGGCGACGCCCGCGGCCAGGATCTGCCAGGCGGTGTATGAAGCCGCAGCCTGCACTTCGACCGAGATGTCGGGCAGATTGGCCGCCTTGGCGCGCGCGTGGAACAGCGGAATGAAGGCCGCCGCGCCGGTGTTGCTGGTGAACGGCGCATGCTCCTCGAAGATCGTCACCGACAGCGCGTTCTTCGCCTCGGGCAGCGTCACCAGCGGGCCCGGCGCCGGGTACAGGTAGAAGTGCTGCGGCGGCACGTAGTCGATCTTCTTCATCGCGTCGAGCAGCATGTTGCCCTCCAGGCCGATGGCGCCGACCCAGACGAAGTCGGGCTTGGCGTCCTTGATGCGGTTGGCGATCGGGCCGAAGTCGCGGTTGCCGAAGTCCCATTCGAGGAACAGCACCTCGGTCAGCCCGCGCTTCTTGATCGCCTCGCGCGCGCCGGCGCTCATGAACTGGATCGGCGGGAACTTGCTCGTCACCACGGCCACGGTCTTCGGCGGCTTGGGGCCGGCGGCGAGCGCGTCGAACACCGTCGCCGGCACGGTGTTGC